>CAZXYP010000112.1:0-14231 GCA_964644955.1 uncultured Anaerolineales bacterium
CGCTTTACTTCCGGGAGGATGAATGCGTTTGTTCTGGACCAAGTGGAGTCGTCTGTGTGCGGTGTTCATCGCCTCCTTTACTCTCTTTGCGCTGACCGGGTGCCAAACCACGCCACAGGATATTCTGAATCCGTTTTCACCTGCAGCCGAATTGACGGCAAATCTGTTTTATTTAGTGTTCTGGGTTGCCGTCATTATTTTTGTTCTCGTCGAAGGGCTGCTGGTCTATTTCGTGTTTCGATATCAACGGCGCGCGGCGGATGAACATCCGGAACAGTATCACGGCAACACCAAACTCGAGGTGACATGGACAGTTATTCCGGCGCTGATTCTGGTCGTCGTCTTTTTCTTTACCATCCGCACCATGAGTGAGGTCGGTCCGACCAATCCTCCGGCGCAAGGGGTGCCGATTCGGGTCATCGGGCATCAGTGGTGGTGGGAAGTGCAGTACAAAGACGGGGCGGTCAAGTATGCAACCGACATACATATTCCCGCCGGTCAAGTCGTGAACGTGGAATTGACGTCGGAAAACGTCATCCACAGCTTCTGGGTGCCGAGTTTAATGGGCAAGACCGATTTGGTGCCCGGTCACACCAACACGACCTGGCTTTACACCAACCAATTGGGCAAATTTGACGGGCAGTGCGCGGAATTCTGCGGCGCGCAACACGCCAACATGTTGTTTAACGTGATTGTGCAAAGCCCGGCGGATTTTGAGAATTGGCTCAAAAATGTTGAAACACCGGCCGCAGAACCTGCCGCGGGCAGCGAAGCGGCGCGCGGCAAAGAAATGTTTCTGAATCCCAAATATACCTGCATCGGTTGTCACGCGATTGACGGAACGACGGCAGTCGGCGTGACCGGTCCGAATTTGACGCACGTCGCCTCGCGCACCTGTATTGCGGGCTGCCTGCTGCCCTTTGACCATGAGAGTCTGGTCAAGTGGTTGAGCAATCCGCAAGCCGTCAAGCCCGGCACCATCATGAAGATTCCCCAGTTGACGCAGGACGAAGTGAATGCGCTTACCGCATATATGGAATCGTTGAGATAAGCAAAAAATTTGCAGAGTGGGACAGCGAATCAACCGCTGCTCCTCATGAATCGGGAAACGTTATTCAGGAGAAGGTATGGCAACCAATGTTCTCGCGCTGCCGCGTACATCACAGCCAACGGGCATCATGAGCTGGATTACGACCGTTGACCACAAACGAATTGGCATCATGTATCTCGTGACTGCGGTCATCTTCTTTGTTATCGGCGGAATTGAAGCTCTGATTATTCGGTCCCAACTCGCGGTCCCGGGCAACACGCTGGTCAACCCCCAGTTCTACAATGAAATTTTTACCATGCACGGGACCACAATGGTATTTCTTGCCGTAATGCCGCTCAACAGCGGTTTTGGCAATTACGTGGTCCCCTTGATGCTGGGGGCGCGCGATATGGCATTTCCGCGCTTGAATGCGTTCGGGTATTGGTTATTTTTCTTTGGCGGGATCCTGTTGTATTCAAGTTTCTTTGTCGGCGGCGGCGCGCCCGATGCGGGTTGGTTCGGTTATGCGCCGTTGAGCGAAAGAACCTACAGCCCGACGCATGGCGTAGATTTTTGGATTCTCTCGCTCCAGCTGCTGGGGATTTCTTCGATCGTCGGCGGTCTGAATTTTATCGTGACCACGCTGAACATGCGGGCGCCGGGCATGACCATCAATCGCCTGCCGCTTTTTGTGTGGGGCACGCTTGTCACATCCCTGCTCGCGATTTTTGCCATCCCCAGCGTTTCGGTTGCGCTGTTCCTCTTGTTGTTCGACCGCACCTTTTCGACATCCTTTTATCTTCCGGACGGAAGCGGCGACCCGTTGCTGTGGCAGCATCTGTTTTGGTTCTTTGGACACCCCGAAGTGTACATTATGATTATGCCGCCGTTCGGCATTATTTCCGAAGTCATTGCCACAAACTCACGCAAACCGATTTTCGGTTATGCCGCGATGGCATTTGCCTTCGCGGGCATTTCGTTTGTCAGTTTCACCGTGTGGGCGCATCATATGTTCGCCACCGGTCTTTCGCCGATTGCGGATGGGATTTTCGCAGCCATGAGTTTCATTGTCGGCGTACCGACCGGCATCAAAATCTTTAACTGGCTCGGCACAATTTGGAAAGGTTCGCTGCGCATCAATACCGCGTTCCTTTTTGCCGTCGGTTTTATCGGACAATTCACGATTGGCGGTTTAGGCGGCATCATGCTTGCCACAGTGCCGGTGGACTGGCAAATCACCGATACGTATTTTGTCGTCGGACATTTTCACTATACGCTCTTTGCGGGCGCTGTCCTCGGTCTGTTCGCCGGCACCTACTATTGGTTCCCAAAGATAACCGGCAGATTCCTCGACGAAAAGATGGGGCGGACTCATTTCTGGTTGACAATGGTGGGCATGACAATGGTCTTTTTGGTCATGCACTATGTCGGCGTGTTGGGAATGCCGCGCCGCATCTACACATACAGTGGCGGACAGGGTTGGGATTTGTGGAATCTTATCGAGACCGCCGGCGCATTTATCGTCGCGCTCGGTGTCCTAAATTTCCTCATAAATATTCTGGTGAGTCTGCGCCAAAAAGCGACAGCGGGAAACGACCCGTGGGACGGACAGACTTTGGAATGGGCGACTTCTTCGCCCCCGCCCGTCTATAATTTTGCGACGATGATTCCGGTCAACAGCCCGCGTCCGCTTTGGGATGCGAAATACGGTCCGCACAGCGAGTTCGCAGCAAATCCAAAAACCATTGATTTGTCGGGCGGCGGCAAAGCAAACATCCATTTGCCCAATCCGAGCATTTGGCCCATGGTGCTCACTCTGGGCATGACCATCATGGCGGTCGGCATTATTTTTGGATTTGACGGCAGTCCGCTGGCGTTGGACATTTCGGGACTTGGCGCGAGTTTGAAATACCTTCCCATCGGGTTGGTCGCTGGTATCGTTGTCTTTTTTGTGGGACTCATCGGTTGGATTTCCCAACCCGCCGGTTAAGGGGTGAAGCATGGCAGCAGTCGGAAAACTCGAACACGGGGCGCACCACGCCGCAGAAACCATCGAACACGTCCTGGACGAAGCGCACGAACAGGCATTGCACGCCGAGACCTCTACCGGGCTCGACCACCGCAAACTGGTCATGTGGGTTTTCATTGCGTCCGAAACTATCTTTTTCGCGGCGTTGATGGCAACCTATCTGGTCAATAAAGGCAAAGTCACGCCGGAAGAGGGACCGGAACATCTGGATCTTGCCGTCGCTTCATTCAATACGTTTATCCTCTTGTTCAGCAGTCTGACGATGGTGCTTTCATTACAGGCGATTGAACGCGCTAAAAAGCGACGAATGATTTTCTTGTTGGCTGCGACGGCGTTTTGGGGGCTCGTCTTTTTGGGCGGCCAAGTGTACGAGTATTATGAGCTCATCATCAACGGAATTTCGTTCGACACAAATATTTGGAGTTCGTCCTTTTTTACCTTGACGGGGTTTCACGGCACGCATGTTTTTGTCGGCGTCATCTGGATTACGATGTTGATTATCCGGACCCTGCGCGGCGGCATCGGCGAACACAATCATCTTGCGGTCGAATTGGGCGGGCTGTACTGGCACTTTGTTGACCTCGTGTGGGTCGTGCTGTTTACGATTATTTATCTCATCTGAGTTCAGACCGACGGGTTTTTGCTGCCTGTTTCGTTTGCATAAACCGGTCACGTCTTGCCAACATGGACCACGGACAAGCAACTGTTGCTCCACATACCGACCCCGGCGATTTTGTCGCCGAAGAAGCGCGCATTCAAAAAGCGAATCCGAATTACATTGGCGTTTTTCTGGTATTGGGTCTCCTGACCGCCATTGAAATCGGACTGACGACCCTCTTTCCCGAGACCATCGGGCGCGTGCCAATGCTTTTGGCATTGACCGTTGCCAAAGCGCTGTTGGTGGTGCTGTATTACATGCACCTCAAGTTCGACAGCAAGTTTTACTCGTTCTTTTTTGGCATCGGCGTATTTGCCTTTGCCTTGCCTTTTGTGCTGGCAATGGTGATGCTAATGGCACCGCCACAGTTGGTGCCGGTGCGCGAAGCGTTGGGCGAATCGCACGGCGGAGAAGCCGCGGCGCGTCCCACACGCAACCCGAATGCCGGTCCGCCGTTAGCATTGAGCATGGAAGCGGGTGATTATTTTTTCAAACCCGATGCGTTCAATTCAAATTCCGGACAGGCAGTTCGTCTCACGCTCGACAACACCGGCAGTGTCGAACATAACTTTACGCTGCCCGGCGTGACCAAGGAGCAGTCTGCCGAACCGTGGAAAGACCCGAGTATTTCTTCGACCATCGTCGCCAAAGCCCAGCCGGGGGTGAGCGGCAAAGGAAGTTTTCTCGCGCCCGCACCGGGAGAATATGTTTTTTATTGCAGTATCCCGGGGCACGCAGACCTTGGAATGCACGGCACACTTGTCGTAAAATAAAGCGCGAGACAACGCGCGCTCGTCACAACTTTTATATCGAAACCCGTGCGCGCTGAGTAAAGTATTCCCTCAGCGCGCATTTCTTTCCGTGAATATTTATATTCCTCCCGCAGATTTTTGGTGGACTGCCTGGACATTTGATCCGGGCATTTGGTTCAGCATTGTCATTCTCCACGGCGCCTACTTGCTGGCAGTCGGACCCTTTCGCACAAAATTTCCCAACAGTCGTCCCATTCGTTCTTTTCAGTTGGTGTGCTGGACGGCGGGAATTTTGACACTCATTCTTGCGCTCATTACACCGCTTTCGACGCTGGCGGACCAATACTTGTTCAGCGCGCACATGGTACAGCATGTGCTGTTGACGTTGATTGCGCCGCCGCTGATGCTTTTGGGTTTGCCCGCCTGGATTTTTGACCCATTGACTCGCGTTCCGTGGCTGCTCAAGTTGGCGCGCACATTGACGCGCCCTTTTTGGGCATTTGTCATTTTTAACGTGACATTTGCGGCGTGGCACATTCCCGCGCTTTACAATTTGGCATTGTACGCGGTGCCCGTTCATTTGTTGGAACATTTCACGATGGTCTTTGCCGCGTTTCTGTTGTGGATGCCGGTGCTCAGTCCAACGCCGCTTTTGCCGCGCGCGCCATTACCCGTACAGGTGCTGTATATTTTTCTCGCCAGTGTGCTCAGTACGGGATTGGGCGCGCTCATTACTCTGGCAAAACAACCGATTTATATTTTCTATGAACAGGCGCCGCGCATTTGGGGCATTTCGGCGCTCGACGACCAAGTTTGGGCGGGACTCATCATGTGGGCAGGCGCCGCGGCGATTTTTTTAATCGCATTGTCAATCGTCTTTTTCTATTGGTTTGGCGCCAAAGGACCGATTCAGGGCGAGCACGAGTTTATCTGAGCACAAGACCGAATTGTCGGATTAAGGATTTTATATGTCACAAACGCCATTCTTTGCCGGCGAGCAAAAAGGTTGGTACGACACGTTCACGGATTATTTGCTGTTGACCAAACCGTGGATTGTTGCCTTGCTATTGATGACAACCCTGTGCGGCATGTTGATTGCCGCGCGCGGACTGCCGCCGCTTTCGATTCTGATCCTGACGCTGTTGGGCGGCGCGTGCGCGGCGGGCGGCGCGAACGCGCTCAATTCTTTTATTGACCGCAACACCGACAAGGTGATGGGACGCACTGCGCGCCGTCCACTGCCGAGCGGACGTATCGCCCCGCGCAGCGCGCTCATTTTTGCATTGACACTTTGCGTTCTCTCGATACTGATTCTCGGCTTGGGCGTCAATTGGCTTGCCGCGACGCTTTCGACAATTGGAATTGTGTATTACGCGTATGTGTACACGGTTCTCTTGAAACGCTTGACGCCGCAAAACATTGTGATTGGCGGCGGCGCAGGCGCGATTCCACCGCTGGTCGGCTGGGCAGCCGTGACCAACGAGCTGACCTTGTTATCCTTTTATCTATTTGCCATCATCTTTTTGTGGACGCCGCCGCACACGTGGGCGTTGATGCTTTTGGTCGAAAAAGACTATCGCAAAGCGGCGATACCGATGCTGCCCGCCGCATGGGGCGAGGTGGAAGCGCGACGACACATTTTGCTCTATTCCATCTTGCTGTTTATTGTCACACTGATGCCGTTTCTCTTTCACGGACTCGGCTGGATTTATTTGGTGGGCGCGCTCGGGTTGGGGATTTATTTTCTGGCGCTGGCAGTGCGTCTTTGGTTTCGTCCGGATACCGGCAAACCAATCGCACGCAAGCTCTATCATTATTCGAACGGCTATCTCGCGCTCCTTTTTTTGTTGATGGTGATTGACTCAATCGTACTGCGCGCTTGAGTATTCGGCGCGCAAAATGGAAACGCAATGATTCCTTCCCTCACCCTGACCAAATATATCGTTCTGCTTGGAGTCGTCGGCTTGTTGGTGGCGTCTCTGGCAGGGTTTGTCCTCGCGCTGACAGAAACATTCAATCTCGTGCGCTATGTGATTGAGCATTTCGCCGACCCCAAAATCGAGATTGAAGAAGTCTATTTCATCAAATTAGTGGATGGCTTTTTGGTTTCCACCGGACTCTTGATTTTTGGATTGGGGCTGTTTGAAATTTTTATCCAACCGCTTGGGCTGCCCGACGCGCTCAAATTCACCACCATCGGACAGCTCAAGTCCACACTCGCCAATATCATAATTCTCACCTTGGCGGTCTCGTTTTTGACGTTTGTGCAAGAAGGCGAGGATGCCCAAACGATTTTATTGAAAGGCGCAGGTATCGCCGCCGTCATTATCGTACTTGTCTTTTTTGCGCGCTACGGCGACAGCGAAATGCATTAGCGCGTCACCGGTCCGTGTTACTCGGCAGGCGAACCGATGGGGCGCGTCACGTTTTCCAATTTGGGCGCACGCGCAGTGCGTCCAAAGAAATAATACATCGTCCCGATCCCCAGCACGCCGAATCCCGCGCTCACTATAAACACGATGGCAAATTGATTTTCGCTTTGCCAAATCCCGCTGACCCACGAGCCGGTTCCCCACGCCAGATTGAATCCCATTGTCGCCACCGCAGAAACCGCGGCGCGTTCTGCCGCGTCGCTTTGCTCCATCATGAATTGCCCATAGACCGGACGCACCAAATTCATCATGACATCACGCGCCCAATAGCCCACCACCGCGACGGCAAAGATCCCGGTGCATCCAAACGCCAACAGTCCCGCAATCGCAATCATTTGGAGGATAAGCATTGCGCGCACCGCGCCCCAACGCTTGAGCAAAAACGGCAAAACCACTCCTGCCCCCACCATCAACAGCGCGGACAGCGCAAAGATATTTCCAATCGTGGCATCGGATACATTTTGCGTCGTCTTCCACAACACATTGGCAAACGGCACAAACATCCCCGCGCCCGCCGCGCCGATAATGTATGGCGTCACGAGTTTGGCAGCCGGCGTCGGTCGGCGCACCAACACGCGCGGAGAAACAGGCGCGGCATGTTTCGCGCGCGCCCGGTTACGAATAAAGAAAAACGGCACTGCCGAGCAAAGCATCAATACGACACTCACGTACAATGCTGCCTGATACGCTTGCGGCGATTCGGCATTCACGCCCAACCACGCGCCAAACCAGCGCGGCAAGCTGCCCCCGACCCAATAGCCGACAAAGGCGGTCAACATCGTCAACGCAAACTGCAAGCTGAACAACTGCGCGCGCTGCCCGTCGTTGGAATTTTCCGTCATGAACGGGGCGCCCGCAATGACCAACAACGTGAAACCCACCCCCCAAAAGAGTTCGCACGCGAGGAGGGCTTCGCGGACGGGAAACACCAACGGAAGCCACATCGAAAATGCCGTCAACAGGACTGCCGCAATCAAGGTGCGTTGATAGCCCAGCCGATTCAACACCACACTCAACGGCAATGCCGCAACAACCGCAACCACACAGGCAAGCAACGTAAGGGTCCCAATCATGTCTTGCTTGAAATTCAGACTCATGACGTACAGGTTATAGAGCAGCGCCAACAATGCAATACTCAGCCCGAAGAATATCGTGTGCAGTAAAAAAAACTTGGCATTGCGATTCAACGCGCGCACCGCTGCCAAATAATTCAATACGCTTTGCATCATTGTCCTCCTTGAAAATTCAAGACCGCACGTAAACACGCGCCCGCGGTCGGTCTTGTCCGTACACAAAAAAAACCGCGAGCGCTCGCGCGCCCGCGGTTTGCCCATTCACAGCAATCCGATTTCTATCTGTAACTCGCAGACGCGTCAAAACTCCAAGCAATGCTTTGCTTGGTACTCAATGGCGTGCGCGGCAGATAAAAAGTCGGGTCAAACATGGTTATGGCTTGCGGTGAACGGGCACAAGTTTGCGCGCCCACCGCCATTCTATTTCACGTCAAGTACTTGTTCCACGCATCATGCGCGCTGGCTTCGCCCAGCATGACGACGGCAACAAAGCGCGGACGTCCTGGCGTGGACAATAATTTCATGTTCGCCTCATCAGGCGTGCGATTGCCCTTGCGCCGATTGCACGGACCGCAAGCGGTCACGACATTTTCCCAGCTCGTGGCGCCCCCGCGCGAACGCGGCACCACATGGTCAATCGTCAATTCAGTGCGCCCGGGCTGCGTGCCGCAGTATTGACAGGTGTAGAGGTCGCGCGCCAACACGGTGCGACGCGACAGCGGCAGCGGCAGGCGGCGCGGAATCGGGACAAAAGTCACCAGGCGAATTACCAACGGCACGTCCAGCTGCAGGCGTTCCGCGCGGATTTTCGCTTGGGCGGCTTCGACGAGTTCTGCTTTTTCTTTGAGCAGCAAGACGATAGCACGCTTAACCGAGACGATGTTTAACGGTTCGTACGAAGCGTTTAGGACCAGTACCCCATTCACCGCAATCACTCCTGCGGCGCTTGCACGTTACGCCGCTTGTTCCAACTCCTCCGACTCGAGAAATTTGACGATTTCACTGCGCGCTTGTTTGTATGCTTTCAGCAGCTGATCGTCGGTCCCCTTAAAGCCGGTCACATTCCGTTTTGCGCAGGCGGAGCAACCCATCAGCGCCTTGTAACGGTCGGGGTTGCAATCGAGACACCCGCATTGTCGAATCATCATCAGACAAAATGCCAAACTATCCGGATCATCTTCCGGAAGCGCAGATACGCGTTTCGCAAGTTCTCGCCATTTGGAGTCGCGTAACCCGGCGAGCGCATGCACGCTCTTGTGTGGAAATAGAATTTCAGCGCGCATTCTTTGTACTCCTTGCCGCGAGCCATTGGCGGAAGCGCAATGCTCGTGTCGAATGGAATTGAGATGGGATGCCCAAAACGCATCACCACAAAAATGCTTTTGTGCAGAGAACGGTGAAATTTCAAAACGAATGCACAAAAAAAGGCGCTCTCCCAAACAACGTTGGTCAGGCGCCGCACCTCGAACCGAAGGAGTCTTGCCAAAACACGCCACAATGCGTGGGTCCGTCAGACCCGAAATGCTCCTTGCCGATTCAGAGTGGACGCGTCGGGATTCGAACCCGAGTCATCGAAACCACGCTTGACGCAATTCCGATTCGACACCTATCGCACGCCGCGAAATCATTTTCGACTCTCGACTTTTGATTTGCGAATGCAGTTCGAACAAACCACATTCAAACAATCGAAATTCCAAAATCAAAAATGTTTGGCAAGTGGTCGTACCCCCGATTCTGTTTGAACCGTCATCTGTCTCGATGCTCACGCACCGGTGACGCTTGACATCACTGCGACAGGACTCGCGCAGTACTGCGCAAGCCCACCTGCCTTGCTCTCGATTGGACATTCACCCAGCCGCCGACATTTCTGCCGACGCTGGTGGGCTTTTACCCCACCGGTTCGCCCCTGACCTATAAAAGCGACCACACGGGACACCCCTACAGGCGGGAATATTTTCTGTTGCAGTTGTCGTTATCCGCAGCTTGCGCCACGAACACCCTGACTTGCTGTTTCGTCAGGCAATCTTGTGTCGCGGATTAGGCGACACCGAGAGTCGGGAAGTTCCTCTCACCGCGATTTTATTCACAGCGAGCGACGGAACACCTGCTTGCCAAAAAGGATCACTCTTCGATAAAAAGTGAGCCGCCAGGGAATCGAACCCTGAACCTGCAGCTTAAAAGGCTGTTGCTCTGCCGATTGAGCTAGCGGCCCCTATTTGATTGTCAAAAGTCGAGTGGCACAAAAAACGGCGTGAGCTGGCAAGCTACGCCGCGACAACGTAAACCGATAGATTCAGTCCGTCTTAGCGCGCAGGATGGCATTCCGTCACAGTGGACGGCGTCCGACGTTTCAAAAACATGAACGCGTTTGCCATACCTTGCCTCTCAACTTCGAGACGGATTTTACCATATTTCCGCCTCGCCTGTCAAACATTTTTCGAGCTCTTATTTCAACATCGCCGCTTGCGCGAAATTCAAAACTTCGGATGGGAACAAGCCGAGCGCGATTGTAAACAACACGACGACGACAACGGCAAACGCAAGCGCCGCCGGCGTGCGCGTGGGTGTTTTGTCCCAACCTTCCGTCGGCGCATTCATGTACATTTTGACAATCGGCGCAAGGTAATAATAGACCGACACCAAGCTGTTCAATACGCCGATAACGGCAAGCCAAACATATCCGGCATTGATCGCCGCGCCAAAAACAAAAAACTTGGCGACGAATCCGACGAACGGCGGAAACCCGGCGAGGGAAAGCAAAGAAATTGCGAGCGCTGCGGCAGCCCACGGCTTGGATTGCGCCGCGCCCGACAAATCGTCGAGGGTCAAACGTTCTCTGTCGCCTTGTCCCAATGCAATCAATCCTCCGAACGCGCCCAAATTCATCACGGCGTATGCGGCAAGATAAAACAACGCGGCAGCCAAACCGGCTTCGCCCCCCGCCACCAACGCCACCAAAATATATCCCGCATGCGCGATGGAGGAATACGCCAACATGCGCTTGACATTTGTTTGCGTCAGCGCCGCAATATTTCCCACCGTCATGGTCAAAACCGCAATCAATGCCAACACCAACTGCCAGTCAAAAACGGCGAACGGCATCGCAACCATGAACGCGCGGAAAAACGCGGCAAAGGCAGCGGCTTTGGTCGCCACACTCATGAATGCCGTAACCGGCGTCGGCGCGCCTTCATACACGTCGGGCATCCACCATTGGAACGGCACAAGCCCGACCTTGAAACCAAAACCCACAATCAACAATCCCGCGCCCAACAAAAAGATGGGACTGGTGGCAATGGCAGGATTCTGCAGCGCCGCGTTAATGCTTTCCAGATTGGTTGTGCCGGTGGAACCGTAAATGAGCGCAATCCCGTACAAAAAGAACGCAGACGAAAACGAGCCGAGCAAAAAATATTTCATGCCCGCTTCCAGCGAACGATCATTCGTGCGCCAAAACGCCGACAACACATAGAGCGGCAGCGAAAACAACTCCAATCCGAGAAAAATCACAATCAAATCGTTGGCGAGCGCCATCAAGGTCATGCCGCTGACCGCGCCCAGCAACAAGGCAAGATATTCGCCCAAATCCAGTTCGCGCGCGCGCAGGTAATCTATCGAAAGCAAAATCGTCACCGCGCCGGCAAACAAGACAACCAAACAAACGCCCAATGCGAAATTATCGGCGACGATACTGCGATTGAATGCGATATCGTTCGCGCCAAACAAGACCAGACTGAAATATGCCGCCAATGCCAGCCCCAACAACGCCAGCGCCGCCAGCCAACTCTTGTTCTTGATCGGCAGCAGGACATCCGCCAGCATGACCAAAATCGCCGTCGCGGCAGGAATCAGCGCGGGCAAAAGCGGATACAAATTGATTTCGGGAAATGTCAGAGGCATACGCAAAAAATTCCGATGGCGGAATTCCGACCATCTATTTCCTGGACTTGGCTTTTCGTTTCTCGATGATATTCTTGCGCGCGCGCACCCAGCGTTCGCGTTTCTTGCGATAGCGCCGCACCAATTCTGCATTCGCGCGGTCGCGTTCCATCTGGAGCATCAACAAATCAAATCCCGTCGCGGGCTTACCCCACGAAGTCATGCGCATGCGATTCAAGACCGCATCGGTCAATCCCTCAACCACTTGAATCAAATCGCGCCGCGCACTTTCAAACTCACTCATCACCTGCGCGAGAGTCATGGTCCGACGACGCGCCACCTGTTCCTCATTCCACGCCGCGAAATCATTGCGGTCCGAAATCGTATAGCCAAAGACCGACTCGCCCGGCATCGGAAAGGTTTGCAGCACGCGCACGATTTCTTCGTCCCACGCGGCGATATACGCAAGCACGTCTTGCAGACTCCATTTCCCCGCCGCCTTTGGACGCGTGAAATCTTCTTCGGTGAGCTCTGCCAGAACGTCTTGCAGGTCTTTCCGCCCGGTGCGCAAAGATTGAATTGCTTCGTCGCGTTTCATTTGACCAATCCTGCCACATTCGGTTGATTCAAGAGTTCTGTTATAGACGCTTGCATCGGGTTCAGCAGCAAATTCGGCACGATGCCAATCACCACAATCAATACCACCAACGCGACGACCAACACCAATTCGCGCCGATTCAAATCGGGCAAATGTTTGTTTTTCTCGTTTGTCACCGGTCCCTGCATCGCGCGTTGGTATGCCCACAGCAAATAAATGGCGGCGAGAATCACGCCCACCGCCGCAAGCGCCGTATAGACCGGGTTTGCTTCCCACGCGCCGAGCAAAATCAGAAACTCGCCGACGAATCCGTTCAGCCCCGGCAAGCCCATCGAAGAGAACATGACGACAAGCAGGAGAAAGGAAAAGACCGGAATCACTTTTTGCAGTCCGCCGAATTCGGAAATCAAACGGGTATGACGGCGTTCATACAAGAGTCCGACCAGCAAAAACAACGCGCCCGTCGAGATTCCGTGATTGACCATTTGCAAGATCGCGCCGCTCATCGCCTGCTGTGAAAAAACAAAAATGCCGAGAATGATAAAGCCCATGTGCGACACGGACGAATACGCGACGAGCGATTTCAAATCCTTTTGCATCGCCGCGACCATCGCGCCATAAATAATGCCGATGATGGCAAGCACAATCAACACCGGCGCAAACTGCCGCGACGCGTCGGGGAACAGCGTGAGACAGTAGCGAATGAATCCGTACGCGCCGAGTTTCAGCAAAACGCCTGCGAGAATAATCGAACCCGCCGTCGGCGCCTGCACGTGCGCGTCGGGAAGCCATGTATGCAATGGGAACATCGGCACTTTGATGGCGAATGCCAACGCGAACGCGGCAAAGAGCCACGGCTGAAGCGTCGCGGGCGTAATCATCTTTTGCAATTCGATTAAATCAAACGTGCGCGCGCCTGTTGCAAAATACAACACGATAATGGCGACGAGCATCAACAGCGAGCCAAACATGGTGAACAATACAAACTTGATTGCGGCGTAGATTCTGCGTTCGTGTCCCCAAATCCCGATGAGGAACGCCATCGGAATGAGTGAAAATTCCCAGAACACGTAAAACAAAAATACGTCCAGCGCCACAAACACGCCGAGCATCGCCGCTTCCAGAATCAGGAAAAAGATAAAGTATTCTTTGAGGCGTTCATTGATTTCCGAGAACGACGCGGGAATCGCAATCAACATCAAGAACGTCGTCAACATCACCAGCCAGAACGACAGCCCGTCTATGCCGACATGATACGAAATCCCGATTTGCGGAATCCACGGCACAAATTCCTCAAACTGCATCTGGCTTGTATTCGGCACAAAGTTCGCGAGCAAATACAGCGACAAGACAAATTCAATCGCAACCGCGACGAACGCCCACCCCTTGATGAGACGCGCGTTATTTTTCGGCAGCAGCGCGGTGACGAGCGCGGCGAGGAGAGGGAAAACGAGTATCAGTGAAATAATTGGCACCATGGATTACCTATAGAGGTGTTCGCACTGTGGTGGCATTGCACCGTAGGATTCATTGTCGACAATCTCAGCGTGAATCAGCTGTGTGTATCTTTCTTGGCTCGTTTCGCTATCACTCAAACCTTTCGTGAGCAAATCATTCAAATAGGCGTTCTGCACTGCTACAGCAGAACGCTCAGCCTTAAGGCAGTTCTCTTTTGTTGGAAGCGTTTGATTGATGAACGGCTTGGCTTCTCTGGAATCACGGATATGCGTAGATTCATGAATCAAACTAGACGAGATATAAACTAACGCGTAAGCCTTCT
>CAZXYP010000113.1:0-13196 GCA_964644955.1 uncultured Anaerolineales bacterium
CAACACGTCAATGTAGGACGAGGTAAAGCGCAGGTTCTTGACGGGCAGCGTCACCTGTCCGTTTTCAATCAAGAACGTGCCGTCGCGCGTCAACCCGGTCATCATCACATGCAAAGGATGCACTACCCGCGTGTACCAAAATCGCGTAACCAAAATCCCGCGCGCAACGGACGCAATCAATTCCTCGCGGCTCTTGTCGCCGGGCGTCAAAAACAAATGCTGCGGCACGGGACCTGACAAGTTCGGCGCGGGCTGCGAGTGTCCCGTTGAGGCAACATTGTCGCGGCGCGCGGTGAACGTGTCGTACACGACATCGCGCGCGATGCCTTGTTCAACAAACACTACGCGTTGACGCGGGACCCCTTCATAATCAAACGGCAGCGCAAATGATTCGCGCGCATTCCCGTCGTCGTACACACTCACGAGCGGGCTGAACAGCTCTTGCCCGCGTCGTCCGCGCACGAACGAACGCTCTTCCTGGACCGCCAATGCATTGAACGTGTACCAAGCCGTATATTGCAGCACTGACGCGACCGCTTCCGCTTCCAGTACGACGGTATATTCGCCCGGCGCCAGCGCGATGGGATTGAGCGAACGCTGCGCCTTGTCCAACGCCGTGCGCGCCACCGCGGCCGCGTCAATTTTACGCGAGTCAGGCGACGCGTCTGATGCAAATCCCGACGCCGTGCCGGCGTCATTCATCACGACCGTGTGCAAATCTGCAATCGTGCCGCAATGATACATCCGCGCGCCCAATGAATTTGCAACCGCGAATTCGTGGACATCGGTTCGATACGCGCCTGCCGCAATCCATTTTTGCGCGGCAGCCAGACGGCATATCTGTTCAATCGCGCGCGCGCGCGTTTCGGCAGAACATTCCGCCGTGGCAGCTGCGAACGCGTCCACAGATTGCGGCGTGAGCGGCTGCGGTAACGACGCGTTCTGCGGATTTTCGGGCTGGAGCTGCGCGATGGCGCGCGCCATGTCCACCGCGCGTTTTACGCCTTCGGCGGAAATGTCGTTGGATTCCGAAACACCGGTGCGTTTGCCCAGAATGACGCGCACGCGCAATGTCACATTCGATTCAAAGACATTTTGATGAATGGTATTGTTGGCAAAACGTGACAGCGCCGAGTCTGTCGAACGGAGGACCACTTCGGTCTGGTCTGCTTTGGAATAACCAAGCGCTGCATCGGCGAGTTGTTCAAGTTTTTCTTGACCGAGCATGTAAATGATTCAGAACGCTTAACGTGCAACGTTGAACGTTCAACTCCTTGAAAACACCTTGACGTTACGAAAACGCGCGGGGCTGGCGCCGTGTCCGGTGCGAATGGTTTGCGCAGGTTGCCCTTTGCCGCAGCGCGGCGTGCCCCACACCACCCATTCACTCTCGCCGCAAATCGCGTCACAGCCGCGCCAAAACGTTGGCGTGACGCCGGTGTAAATCGGATTTTTCAAAAGGCGCGTTTTCTTGCCGCCCTTGATTTCCCACGCGAGTTCGGCGCCGAATTGAAAATTCAATCGCTTGTCGTCAATACTCCACGAACGGTTCGTATCAAAATAAATTCCGTCGTCCGTATCCGCAATCAAATTTTCGAGCGTCCACGCGCCGGGCAGCAGATTGACATTGGTCATGCGAATCAACGGCAGACGATTCCAACTTTCCGCGCGCATGGTGCCGTTGGAACGCCCGAAATTCATTTCCGTCGCGAGTTCACGATTCGTCATGTAGCCGACAAAGCGTCCGTCCTTGACGACCTCGATACGCTGCGCGGGCACACCTTCGTCGTCGTAACCGAACGTGCCCAATCCACCCGGCGTCGTCGCGTCGGCAGTGAGATTGACGATTTCGGAACCGTATTGAAAATGATTTAATTTTTCGGGCGTAAGAAATGAGGTGCCGGCAAACGATGCTTCTTGTTTCAACACGCGGTCGAGTTCAATCGGATGTCCGCACGATTCGTGTACTTGCAGCGCGACTTGATTGCCGCTCAAAATCACCGTCGTCGCATCGCACGCGGGGCACGCGTCGGCAGTCAACAACATGATGGCTTCTTGCGCAATGCGCGGCGCGTTTTCGACCAACTGCTGTTCCAGCACAAATTCAAAGCCGCGCGTTTGTTGATGACGTCCCCACGGATACGTGCGCGTCTGCACCTCGCCCGCGTCATTCGTCGCTTGCACCTGCATTTCGCAGCCGCTTTCCACAATCTCTTGTTGAATGTATGCGCCTTCGGTGGACGCGAAGGTTTTTTCCTCGCGCACAAACACCAGTTCGGAGGTCGTCACCAAATGCACCGCGTTGGTTTTTGTGCGGCGCATTTCGGAATCGGCTTTGAGCAGCAGATTGATTTTGTCGGACATGGGCACCATGAACGGGTCCATTTTATATGCCGAGCGAAACGTTCCTTTGTTGGCTTCGGGCGCGCCCAGCCGCACGTCGCGCGTTTTGGTCAAGGCGCTCGCGCGCGCACTTTGCAGCGCGCGATTCAGTGCGGCGTCCACATCCGTATAATCATCGCGCGAGCACGCGGCAAAGCCCCACGCGCCGTCGGCAATGACGCGCACGCCAAACCCTTGCGATTCCTGTTGAATCATTTCTTGCACACGTCCGTCTTTGACGCCAATGCGTTGGACGGTGCGGTTGACCACGCGCACGTCGGCGTACGACGCGCCGCGCATTTGCGCCATGTTCAAAACGCGAGCGGATAAATCTTTCATCGAAAATCGAGAGTGGAAACTAGAGCCTATGGACTCTAATCTTCAATCTCTGGTCTCCAGTTTCTCTTGCATTTCACGCTCCACCCAGACAAACGGAATTGTTCCCGAATCCAGCAACAGGTCATGGAATTTTTTTAACGGCAGGCGGCGAAACTTTTTGCGCAGGCGTTCGACTTCGAGTTGTCCGATGAGGTAACTCATCGGCTGCCCCGGCTCGGCAACATACCGCCGCGTTTCGGCGCGCGCCGCGCCGTGCGTCAAACCAACGCGTTCCACCAAAAAATGCGCCGCGTCGTCCATCGGCAAACCATAGCAGTGGATGCCGATTTCGTTAATGACACGCGCGGCGCGCCACAAACGGTCTTTGAGTTGAAACAACCGCACGCGCGGCTCTTGATAATAGCCCGCCTGATTCATCAGCTCTTCGCAATACAGCGCCCACCCTTCGGCAAAAATCGAAGACGAAAAATGTTTGCGCCAGCGAGAGCCAACCTGATTCGCGCGCGCGAGTTGGACGTGATGGCCGGGATACGCTTCATGCGCGGCGGTTACGGGATACAAAAAATTGCAATGTTCTTCGAGTTGTTCGATTTGCTGCGCGCGCGGCGAATTCGTATCCACCGGCGTCACCCAAAATTGTCCGCGCTGGTCTTGCTCGAACGGCGCGGGCGCGATATACGCGGCAAAACTGTTGAGCGCGCGTTCGAACGGCGGCGTCTCGATAACCTCGCAATCCTGTGCGGGCAGCGTCACCAAATCATGTGCGCGCACAAACTCGCGCAGGCGCGCGACTTCGTGACGATACACGCCGAGCAGCCGGTGGCGCGGCGGAAACTGCGTGCGCGCTTCCTCCGCGATTTCGTGCCAAGTTTTGGTTCGGTCAATCCGCTTTGCCCATTCCGCCAGTTCGCGCTCGGTCTCTTGAAAGATGCGCTCGCCCATGGCAACGACCTGTTCAATGCTGTACGGCAGCATGTGGTCGTATTTCAAAATTTTCGCGTAATGTTTTGCGCCGACGCCGAGTTTGCCCGTCGAAGTCAGCATCAAATCGTCTTGCAGATATTTTAGAAACGCGCGCAGCGCAACCAGCGCCGCCTTCACTGCGCGCACCAAACGGCGCGGGGGTCTCATTTGCGCGGCAATTTCGGGGACCAGACGCGCGCAAAATTCAATGGCGCCTTCGGTTTCCTCGATACCAATTTCGGTGAGAATGTGCGCGGGGTTTTTTAAATTCGCGCGCGCGGCGGCGAGCAGCGCGGGCACTTGTTCCAAACGCGCGGCGAGATTGTTTACCCGTTCGGGCAGCGGCGCAAACTCGCGCGACGCCAAAAGGAAAATGGAAAAGAACGGGTCTGCCACATAATACGACGGGTCGGTTTCCCAATCGCGCGTGTCTTCCAACAGCCACAACTCGTTTTCAATGTCGCTCAGAATCAACGCATGGTCAGTGGCTGCGCCGTCTTGCAGCTGCGCGGCATCGAGTCCGCGAAATTTCCGACGAAACGCCTTGAGCTCGGCAATGCGCGCTTGTATGGCGGATTGAGAAAGATCGTCGAGCAAATGGTCGTAGGCGTGAATCCCCAAATCGGTCGCGGACGTGGGCGAGGCGCGATATGAGGATTCAAAATATGCGGCTGCGAGATGTTCAAAACGCTGGCGATGGTCCATGCAATCCGACAACGAACGGTAAGGCGGATGAACGGGTGGAAAACTTTGATCCGCTCATTCTGACGTGTCATCGCCACATTGCCGCTCTTGCGCGTGAGGCATAATGACACGTCACCGCTTGATTTATCCGCCGGCCATTCCTCTCGCGCGTTTTTGTTCAAAGCGCTGCTTAAAACGTTCAAGGTCCACAACGAAACGCGTGTGCGTGCCTTCACCGATTTTTTCGAGGTCGTCCCACGCTTCGACCCGAAAGACCAATTTGCGTCCCTCCACCTGAATCAATTCCGCGCGCGCGCGCACCGTCATGCCCACCGGCGTCGCGGCGAGATGTTGAACATTCACTTCGGTCCCGACCGTCGTCTGTGTTTCGGGCAGCGCCGATTTCGTCGCGTTGAACGCGGCGTTTTCCATGAGCGCAACCATTGCGGGAGTCGCATAACTTGCCACAAGCCCGCTGCCCCACTGCGCGGCAGTTAGTTCGCGCGTAACACGTTCCGCGGCTTCGCCCTTCAATCCGATTTCAATTGTTTCAGTCATTTTCGAAATCCCGGTTCCAAACTTTCGGCGTCATTATACAACAGCATCGGAATTCGCTCGCGAATGCCTCCTTCGCGCAAAGTGAAAAAAAAATCGGACAGCATCTCTGCTGCCCGATTGATTTTTAATTTCACTTATGCCGGCGAGGGCGCAAGCGGCGGTATCGCGCCGCGTTCGGACGATTGCGGCGTTTCCGGCTTGGGGGCGCTCGGCGTGCTCGTCGTCGCGGGAATCGGCACATAACGCGGACGTTCAAATTTCGGCGCGTCCTCGAACATGGCTTCGAACTCTGCGGCATCCACCGTTTCCACTTTAATCAAACGGTCGGACAACTCTTCCAACTTGTTGCGATATTTCAAAAGAATGTCGTTGGCACGCGTATACGCTTCGGTCACCAGACGACGGACTTCGGAATCAATATCCTGCGCGACCTGTTCCGAATAATTGCGTTGTTCGGAAATTTCGCGTCCGAGAAAGACCAATTCTTCGCGGTCGCCAAAGGTGCGCGGTCCGAGTTTGTCGCTCATTCCGTAACGCGTCACCATCGAGCGAGCCATGTCCGTCACGCGTTCGAGGTCGTTCGACGCGCCGGTCGTGATTTCACCAAACGTGATTTGTTCGGCAGCGCGTCCGCCGAGCAGCGCCGCCATGTCATCCAAAAATTTGGCGCGCCGCATCAGGTAGCGGTCATCTTCGGGCAAGTGCATTGTGATACCCAACGCCATGCCGCGCGAAACAATTGACACTTTGTACACCGGGTCGCAGTTTGGCAGCATCCGCATCACAATCGCATGGCCTGCTTCGTGCGCCGCAATCACGCGTTTTTCGTCTTCGCTGATTACACGGCTCTTGCGTTCCGGACCGGCAATCACTTTTTCGACGGCTTCTTGCATTTCACTCATCGTGATTGCTTTTTTATTGCGCCGCGCCGCGAGAATCGCCGCCTCGTTCACCAAGTTTTCCAAGTCCGCGCCGGAAAAACCCGGAGTGGATTTTGCCACCGCGACCAAATTCACATCATCACCCAACGGCTTGCCGCGCGTGTGCACTTCCAAAATTGCTTTGCGTCCTACCATATCGGGTCGGTCCAAAACAACGCGGCGGTCAAACCGACCGGGGCGCAACAGCGCCGGATCGAGAATGTCGGGACGGTTCGTGGAAGCGACGATAATGACATTCGTGTCGGTATCGAAACCATCCATTTCGACGAGGATTTGATTCAAGGTCTGCTCGCGTTCATCGTGCGAACCGCCGAGTCCGGCGCCGCGATGGCGACCGACCGCATCAATCTCGTCCACAAAGACGATACAGGGCGAATTGCGTTTTGCCGTGTCGAACAAATCGCGCACGCGACTCGCGCCGACACCGACAAACATTTCCACAAATTCCGAACCGGAAATGGAAAAGAACGGCACATTGGCTTCGCCCGCCACTGCGCGCGCGAGCAACGTTTTACCGGTGCCGGGCGGTCCGACGAGCAGCACGCCTTTGGGGATGCGCGCCCCGAGCGCCGTAAACTTGTCCGGCTCTTTGAGAAACTCGACCACTTCGGCAAGTTCCGCTTTGGCTTCTTCGACGCCCGCCACATCGGCGAACGTAACCGTCGGCTTGTCGCCGCTAAACATACGCGCGCGCGATTTACCAAAAGACATGGCTTGATTGTTGCCCGACTGCGCCTGCCGCATCAGAAAAAAGAACAAACCGCCAATCAACAAGAAAGGCAAAATCGTTCCGAGCAGCGTAATAATGTTGTCCCACTGCGGCGGATTGTCGTACGCCGGATTGGCAGCCAACAGCTGTTCTTGGGTCACCCCGAGACTCCGCATGGTGTCTTCGAACGTCGTGTTGGGCGAGCGTGAGAATTGCGCCGTCGCGGTTTGACCGTTGCTTTTGTAGGTAATGGTCACGCTCGGCGCGTTAATGGCGGCTTTGGAGACATCGCCATTCTTGATTGCGGTTGCGACTTCGGAAATGGTAACCTGTTTGGTTTGACGCGGCTGCTGAAAGAATTGATATGCCAGCGCCGCCAAAACGACGACAATGAGCAGATAGACCAACCCATTACGGTACCATTGATTGTTTGGATTCATCTTGTAACCACCGTTCCTTCATTCCGCCAATCATTCAGCGGCACACAAATTATATCAGAAATTCCCTGCTTGTCGAACAAATTTGCGAATACCCAACCCTTGCGCGCTCACTCGATATACGTTCGCCCCGACGCTTTGCCATTCAATCCCAACCTTCGTTGACAAAAACATCTGTCTCCGAACGGCTAAAGAATGCGGCAGTTTCGTGTCGGAAAAATGCCGTCAGGACTCGTCCAGGAAAGCGCGAATCATTTCATTCACAATTTCCGGCTCTTCTTCGTGCGGCAAATGTCCCGCCGTTTCAATCCATTCCAAATGCGCGTTGGGCAATTCCCGAACATGTCTATCCGCATGCGCGCCCGGCACCACGCGGTCGCGTTTACCCCACACAATCAAAGTCGGCACATTCACCTGATTCAATTGATACGGCACATCGCATTCGCGTTTCGATTGAGACATGGAAATCAATGCGTCGTGTGTGCCGCGCACGCGCATATTTTGTTGACGCAAGTCAATCGAATCTTGTGTAATCCGCGTCGGGTCGCCGTATGCAAAACGCACGGGATTGTTGCGGTCGCCCTGCCACTTTGCATACAAGCCCAGCACGCCGCGCGAAACGCGATGCGGCACGGGACGGAACCCATTGCGCGGCAAAGCCGCATACAAGTACGTGGCGGGCGCAATCAACACCAATTTGTGAACCGAAAAGGGAAAATCATACGCATACTGGAGCGCCAATGCCCCGCCCATGGAATGTCCGATGACTACCGCACGCGTAATCTGCTGTGCCTCGAAAAATTCGCGCAGAAACTGCGCTTGTTGTTTCAACGAATAAATCGGCGCGTGCACACGGTCCGAGGAACCAAAACCCAAAACATCAATGGCATATACGCGATGGGTTTGTGACCATACCTGCACATTGCGCCGCCACGTTTGCAGAGAATCCAAAAACCCGTGAATCAAGACCACCGGCGCGCCTTCCCCTTGCACCGTAAAGTGCATCCGCCAGCCCGCGGACGTGGTGAAATACTCGCCGCACGCGGCATCATCGTGATGCGCGTTTTCAAACTCGTCCAAAAACCGATTGCCGTAGCGCAGCGCGGCAAAAATTCCCGCCGCCGCGCCCAACGCCATCGCGCCCCATCCAATTCTGTTCCAACGTTTGTTGTTTAGCATAACAACTTTCCCGACCTGTGTGCATCCTTGAAACCAACCGTTTATAATGCGCGCCCCATACACCTTACGGGTCGAACCTTAAGCGCAGATGAAAAAAAACGTTCCCTTCCGGGAACACGTTTGTGGTCCTCACTTCAGACTGGCTGCCAACTCGCGCACTTTTTTACTTGCCTCCACCACATACGGTGGATTGTGCGCAGGCAAAATGATTTCGAAATCCAATTTTGCCACCGCACAAAGCGACCGTTCGTACGCAATCGGGTCAATAATCGTTTGCGGCGGCGCGACGCGAAAACCACCCGCGCTCGCGCTCAACAAATCGCCGCTGATGAGAATGTCGCGTTTGTGCAAGCAAATGTGCCCGGGCGTTTGCCCCGGCGTATGAATCACGCGCCAGCCGTTGATTTCATCGCCATCCTCCAGCGCGCGTTCCAGCGACACCACCATCGCGTCGCCGAAGCCGACTTTGGCAATCGCATTGTGAAAGACGCGTTCGACACTGCGGCGCGCGCTGCGGCGCGGACGTCTGCCGGTGATGTATGGCGCGTCGGCTTTGTGCGCCATCGCGTGCGCGCCCGTACGCCGTTTCAGCAGCCACAAGCCGCCCGTATGTCCGACATGATGATGCGTCAAAATAATTTTGCGGATTTGAATCGGCTGGACGCCAATGCTTGCCAAATCGCGCAGGATGGAATCCGCGCGTCCTTGCGCGCCCGTATCAATCAACATCGGTTCGGGACGCGCAATGAAATAGACGCGGCACCCCGCGCCTTCACTGCAAAAAATCCCCGCGCCTTTGTCAATTTCGTAAATCATTACGACTAGTTCTCATCGAGCAAGCCGGACAATTCCAGCACGCGCTCCGACCATTGACCTGCTTGCGCCGCGACTTGTTTACGCCTCTCCATATCACTCCAAATCGTTTGCCATTTCAGTTGCCATATGGCAAGTTGAATTTGCATTTCAACTAATTCGCTCGCAGTACTTATTTCGGCATCGGGCGCCGTCCACTCGATGAGAAATTCACTGTCCTGAATCATATTGCGCACCAATTCGCAATGAGCTTCATTGGCAGACGCAGATTCAATACGCGCCAAATTGGCAGCGACACCGCCCAAACGCACAGCGACACTATCACGCACAAACCGGGCACGATACGAATACCAATCTCTCACACATTCACACCTTTCAACGGGCTGCCAACAATCTGGTCGATTTTGTTTCGCAAGAGCGGGTTTTGCAAATACATGGAACGATTTCCCAAACGCGGGCGGATATTCAACATTGCTTCGTATGCGAGCACCTGTGTGAACGGGTACCAATCGGCTCCCCAAACATTATCCTTATTGCTGCCGTATTCGAGCAACAGAGCTTCGCAATCAGCATGCAGCGCGCCGCCGCCTGCCAATATTCCGCGTTCGACATCTACGGCGAGTTTTATGAAATCACCGAAAACTTCAAGCATCTCACGCAACTCAGCCGACGTTACTCGCGTCGTAATCAGATGAATCATTTTTGCAAAATCTACGCGAGACCCTCAAACACATCCGTCTCGGCGCTCGCGCGTCCGGTGCGCGATTCCGCCAGCATCAGCGTTTCGGTCTTGAGCATTTCGCGCCAGAGGTGTTCGGGAATACGGCGAAACATGGTATTGGGGCCCAACTGCGTCGCGTGACACAACAGCGATTCGATTTTCAAATCCACAAATTCATGCACGTCGAGTCGCGTCGTTATCACCTCTTCCGGCAGCGCGCGCTGGGCAAACCCTTCAAGCCAGTCCGGCAGCGCTTCGCCTTGTGCTTTCAAATGCTCGACAAACGAATGAAAGCGCGAGCGCGGCCACACATTAAAATACAATTTCGACGGCGCCCACGTTTCCAAACCGTTCGCAATTTGTTCGGGAAAACAGCGCGCGTCCGCCGCCATCCAAAACGCCATCAACGCGGCTCTGTGAACCTGAATGTGGTCGGGATGTCCGTAGCCGCCCCACGCGTCAAACGTAAGCATGACTTGCGGTTTTTGTTCACGCACGATGCGCGTCACCTGTTCCGCGACTTGCAGCACATTCGCTTGATGCAGACAACGCGCGTCCGCGTTTTCGGGCGTGCCAGCCATGCCCGAATCGCGATAGTCAAGCATATACAAATGCCGCACGCCGATTTTCGCGGCGGCGCAGCGCATTTCGCCTTCGCGCACTTGCCCCAACGTTTCGGGAGTGGCGTTCGTGCCGGGCGCGATTTCGCCTGCCTCGCCGCGCGTCGCGCAAATGATGCCGGTATTGACCCCTTGCCGCGCATATTTTGCCAGCGTGCCGCTGATCCCTTGTTCATCATCAGGATGCGCATAGACTGCCAAAATCGAAAGTGGATTGGACACGGAAACCCCTTTGTGATTTGTGATTTGTGATTGCCGATTTTTGATTTTCGCTGTGTGAGCTGTGTTACGCGATTTTGAATGGGTTGTTATTATATCAAAAACACGCCGCTTACAACGACGCATTTAATTTTTGTTGAAGCAATTTTTTCACGTTCGCCCACTCGTCGTCGAGGATAGAATAATAGACGCTCGAACGCTCGTACCCGTCATGCATGACGACGACGCGGCGCAAAACGCCTTCGCGCACACCGCCGATGCGTTCAATCGCGCGCTGCGAACGCGCGTTGCGTAAATCCGTTTTCAACGCGACGCGAATGCAGCCGAGCGTTTCAAACGCGTATTGCAGCAGCAAAAATTTACATTCGGTATTGACGGGCGTGCGCCAGAATTTTTTACCGAGCCATGTCCAGCCGATTTCGACATGGCGGTCGCGTGCGGAAATGTCCAAAAACCGCGTGCTGCCAATCGCGCGCGCGGTTGCCGTGTCAATAATAGCAAACGGCAGCGCCGCGCCCTGCGCCTGCGCATCCAACGCAAGGCGAATCCACGCGCGCACATCTTCCATGTGTTTTGGCGTCGGCACGGGCATGTATCGCCACACGTCGGCGTCTTGCGCAGCCGCAAACAAATCCGCCGCGTGCGCGAGCGATAACGGCTCGACGCGCGTGTGCGTGCCTTGCAGAGTGACGGGCGTGTTGTATAACGCGGCGTTTATCATGAGTGCACTGTTTTGATGTGTTGGTCAAAAAATTGCAGTGTGCGCTGCCACGCGTCTGCCGCAATCTGCGCATCAAAATTTTTCGCGCGGTCGTTGAACAGCGAATGAATCCCGTTGGGATAAATTTTAATGTCGTGCGGAATGTTGTATTGATCGAGCAGCGCGTCGAGTTGGCGTCCCGCGTTCGTGGTGAAATCTTTTTCGGCATAACTGCCCACAAGCGGACACGCGCGCGCGAGCGCGTCTTGCGGACGCGGATTCTGCGCGGACGCGACCGAAATTGCGCGGACGGCATTGTCGAGACAGGCGAGTTGTATCGCATAACTGCCGCCCATGCAAAAACCAATCGCGCCGACGCGTTTTGCATCCACGCCGTCGAGCGTTTGCAGATGCGCGAACGCGGCGCGCACAGTTCGCGCGGTGCCATTGTTCAACGGCGCGACAAGCAAGCCATAAAACGCGCGGAACAAGCACACGGCGCGATTGCCGTCCGACAATAAATCGGCGGCGAGCGCAACATAGCCCTCACGCGCAAAACGCTCCGTAATGTCACGGATGTTTTCATTCAACCCGTACGCCTCGTGCAGCACCAACACGCCGGGCAGATTTTGTGCGTCGTTTGGCATCGCCAAATAACCGTTGAAGGTGCGTCCCGTTTTGTCGGGATGGGGAATCAGAATGGTTTGGGTGATTGTTTTCATGCGGAACCGACTCTTGTTGCGTGTTCACTTGCTTGACAGCTTGTTCTGCTGAATTGCGCAGCGATGAGCTGTACCTGCCCACTTGCCACATTATACAGAATTTTGGCATTTGGCTCGAACGATGAAACAAGCGTCTGCGCCGTTTCACGGCGCAGACGCTCGAATTAGGAAAGATTCGTATTTGGTCTGGGGGAAAAAAACTTTCGGGTTTTTGCGATGTTTACATCACCGATACCCGAAAGGTCTGTCCCTTGAATCGAATTGGAATCTGCTCTAAATTTCCTGCGCGATTTCCAAAATCTCTGCCTGCCGTTTCCACATTTTTTTACGCGCGTCCGGCGTTGTATCGTCATAGCCGAGCAAATGCAAAATGCCGTGTGTGACGAGCAACCGCAATTCATCGCGCACACGCCAACCCGCCTGTCGCGCGTTCGCCTTGGCGGTGTCGTACGAAATAAGAATGTCACCCAAATAATCGTCGCCCGGCGCGGAAGGAAATGACAGGACATCCGTCGGCGCGTTGATCTGATGAAAACGTTTGTTGTACGCTTTCATGGCGCGGTCGCCCACAATCACAATCGTCACATCAAAATCCGCGCCCGGTCGTTCCTGCGTCAATGCGCGCTGCGCGGCGCGTCGCAATTCCTTACGTGAAATGCGCCGCGAATACTTGGGCGAGACGAGAATTTGGATTTCCATGGAGAATTTCAGATTGCGGATTGCGGATTTTCGATTCCGCCCTTTTGCATTCTGCGTACTCTTTTCTGTCGAATGTTGACGGTTGACTGTTGACTGACCACTATCTACGGTTTACTCCCTTTCACCTCTTCCGTTCCCACTTCTGCCAATAGCGTCGCGATATTTTCAGAAGAAACGGGTTGAACAGCAGGGCGCGGCGCGGGGTACTTGACGCGCGGGTGATACAGTCCTTGCAGTACTTGGAGAAATGCAATGCGAATTTGTTCAAGGTCGCGCAGAGTGATGGCGGACTCGTCGAGTTGACCCTCGCGAATTCGCAGGTCAATAATACGGTCAATAATGGCGCGAATTTCTTGCGCATTCGTCGGACGCTCTGCGCGCGTCGTCGCTTCCACACCATCCGCCAGCATCATGAGCGCGGATTCGCGCGTCTGCGGTTTCGGTCCGGGATACCGAAATTCGTTTTCATCCAACGGCACGCCCGGCGACGCGGCTTGCGCCTTTTCAAAA
>CAZXYP010000113.1:13206-14228 GCA_964644955.1 uncultured Anaerolineales bacterium
TCGTGCCGTGATGCTGCAAAATAAAATCAATAATGCGCTGCGAGACGCGATATTTGCGCGCCAGTTTCGCGCCTTCAGTCACATGCTCATGCAAAATTTTCGCGCTCGTGCGCGGGTCAATGGCATTGTGCGGGTTCACGCCGTCGAATTGATTCTCGACAAAGAACTGCGGATTCAACGTCTTGCCCACGTCGTGATAATACGCGCCCACGCGACAGAGCAATGCATCCGCGCCAATCACCTGCGCCGCGTGTTCTGCCAGATTGCTGATGATCAAAGAATGATGATACGTGCCGGGCGCCTCGCGCAAGATTTTTTGCAGCAGCGGATGCGTCGGACGCGACAAGTCAATCAATTCCAACGCCGTCGTAATGCCGGCTGCCTTGCCCAACAGAAATTGACTGCCCAACGCAATCAAGCCCGTCAATACGCCGCTCCCGAATGCCGCCAAGACAAGCCGCGCCAGATTCGTCAAATCGTCCTCGCGCGCGAGCAAACGAAAAATGCACACGACCGCCACATTTGCCAGCGCCACATAGCCGCCCGTGACCAAAAAACTCGTAAGCCGTTCGCGGTGCTGTAAACCGACGACGGCGACCAAACTCCCCACCAATGCAAACACGGTCAGCTCCATCGAAGCGCGCGCAATGTAACCCACCGTGAGGGTGACGAGCAATGCCAAACCCGTGCCGATATTGACGCTCAGTAACGCCGCGCCCAACATGGCAGCCGCCGCAAACGGAAAGAGATACGGCGACACGGTGCGTCCGGGCACAATAATTTTCGCGCCCAGCGCGGTCAAGAGCAGCAGCAGCGCCAGAATCATCAACACGCGCGGTTCGCGCACGAGCGGCAGCGCGACGCGCAGCAAATACATGGCGCCCAATGCAATGACTAATGCGGCATACAAAAACGCGGCAAGAATTTCCTGCGAATCATTCTGCGGGCGCAAGTACCCCAATTCGCCCAACACTTCAAGCGTCTCGGGCGTGATGACTTCGCCCGCGCGCACAATCGCCTGT
>CAZXYP010000114.1:0-10818 GCA_964644955.1 uncultured Anaerolineales bacterium
TGGCGCGCGATTTCCACGAGCGCGTCGTTCGACACAATCACGTCGGGTTCCACCTCGCGCGCGGCGGCGCGGGTTTTGCGCCATTCTTTGAGCCGCGCGTACCGTTCGCGCGACGCGTTGTCGGGGAGGGGCGGCGCGCCGCGCGGCGGTTTGGGCAAACGCATTTGCGGACGCGCAATGCCGCGTTCAATCGCTTGCAGCGCTTCGCGTCCGTGGCGCCGCAAAAACCATTCCCCCATGCCGGGCAGCGCAGACAATTCCGCCAGCGTGCGCGGCTGCACGTGCGCCACGCGCACCAGGGTCGCGTTCGACAGCACTTTGAACGGCGGACGGTCTTGTTTGCGCGCAATCGTCTCGCGCAGCAAATACAATTCGCGCAGCGCGCCGAGCGCGGTCGGGTCCAATGCGCGCGCGCCTTCGAGCGTGGCGTAACGGTTCGGGTCGAATTCGCGTTCGCTCCAACTCACGCGCGTCAACTTGGCAAATTCCGCGCGCGCTTCGTCCAAGCGCCCCGCCTGTTCCAGCGCGCTGCATTGCATTTCATACAGCCGCAAAAGATGATGCGTATCATCGCGCGCGTATTCGATGAGTTCGGGCGCGAGCGGACGTTTCCCCCAATCGGCGCGTTGAAAACGCTTGTCCAGTTTCACGCCGAATTGTTGTTCGAGGATATTCCCCAAGCCGACTTGTTTCCAGCCCAGAATGCGCGCCGCCACCATCGTGTCGAAAATGTTTTCAAACTGAAAATCATAATCGCGCTTCATCAAAAGAATGTCGTATTCGGCGGCGTGAAACACCAATTCGACCGCAGGGTCGGCAAACAATTCACCGAGCGGTTGAATCTGGCGAAACGACAGCGTATCGAGAATGTAATCGTGTTCGGGAATCGAGATTTGAATGAGGCAGACCTTTTCAAAATACGAATAGAGCGAGTCCGCTTCCGTATCAATGGCAATGCGCGACTGGACGCGCAAGCGCGCAAACATTTCGTCGAACGCGTGTTGACCGGTGATGAGAAAAGGAGCGCGGCGCGTCATGCGTGCTGAATCACCTTGCCTGTGTTTTGAACGGGGCGCGCGCGCGAACGCGTAACCCATTTGCGGCGGGCAGCAAACGCGAGCGCGAAAGCGAACAAAAACAAATCAACCCACTGGTCAAATCGCAAACCATTCCACAGCATGGTCGCGTCGCCGCGCCAAAAGCCAAACAGAAAACTCGCCGCCGATGCGAGCGCGAGAAACGCCACGAACGCGCTGCCGTCGTGGGCGCGCGATTTTTCGCGCAGCACAATCCCGAGCAGCACAAAAAACAACAGCAAATAAAAAATGCTCGCCATACGTTGGACGGGAATTCGCAGGGCAATCACATTGTACGCGTCGGGCAGGTCTTGAACAAAATGGAAACCGAACGCGCGGACGGTTTGTGCGAACGGTTCCACAAACGAACGCGCGGAATGGGCGTCGTCAATCGCAATGCCATAAAACAAATGCGTCACATGCGCGGTGTACCAACCGATGGATAACGCCAATGCCACGCCCAGCGCCGCCGCGTCCGCCAATTGCCAGAACGATTGGCGCGTCACGAGCGCCAACACAAACAACGCGAGGATGCCGACAATCAGCGCGCCGCGCCAACCCATGCCGCCCAACGCCAGGTCCGCAATCCCATCCGTATTTTCGACAAAGTAATCCCAATTGCTCCACACGTACTGCGCGCGTCCTGCCAACGCGCCGAATGCCACACACACCAATGCGGCGGCAAGCAGGAGGTTTGTCGAAATGCCGCGCCACCGCCCATATGCGAACGCGACGCCCAAACCCGCGCCGGCTGCCGCCAATATGCCGAGCGAGTACAGCGCAAAATCGGAAGCGAAATTGGAATCGGGGCGCTCGACGAAATCCGCAAGCCAATGTACTCCCCAATCGAGCGCGACCAAGCCAATCAAACCCCACAACACGCGCGCATACGGCACCCGATGCAGCCACGCGTAACCAATCCAAATCGCGCCGGCAACGACCCACACCCAACGCAGCGCGTCGGCAAGCTCGCTCGCCGCGATGGTCATGTACGCAATCCTTCGACAAGGCGCGCGTAACGGTCGGCGCTGGTGTTTGACGCGTCGCGCGAACCGCCTTCGGCGTAAATGTGAAAGAACGGTCCGTCCGGGTCCGGCGCAATCATGACCCAATCATTTCCACTCAACTGCAATTTCACGCCGTCGGTGTTGCTGAGAATCCGGTCGTGATACTGCTCATTCAGCATTCGCAGGACGACCCCTTTGTTTTCCCACGCACAGTACACGCGCCGCTGCGCCACATGAAACGACGGCAGCCCGCGCACGACCTCTTGCAGCGTGGTCTGATGCACGGCGAGCAGCTCCAATATTTTTGCAATCGCCATGAGTCCATCCACGGCGGGTTGGAACTCGGGAAAGATAAAATCGCCGCCGCCGCCAAAGGCAAAATGCACATCAGACGCCATCGCCGCTTCCATCAACGACTGCTGGTCATTTTTCACACGCACGCTCTGCCCGCCATGTTTCTGAATTAACGGCTCGAATAAATTGGGCAGGTGGAGCGGCAGCGCCACCGTGCAATTGCGAAGAGACCGATCGCGCAACAGCAATTCGGTCATCGCCGCCGCCGCCGTGCCGCCCGACAATTTATGTCCTTGATGGTCAACCAGCCAAATCCGTTCGCCGCCCACATCAATCCGCACGCCCAAACTTGCGCCGACCGCCACCGTAATCGCGCCCAGACGGTCCAGCGCGCGTTGAAATTCATCCTGTGTCAACGAAATTTTGTTTTCGTCAATCCGTTCGTTCAACGCAATCACATCCACGTTGAGCCGATTCAACACCAAGGGCAAAACCGTCGCGGCAGGTCCATTCGCATAGTCCACGACAATTTGAAATTTCGCGTTGGCAATCGCGTTGGCGTTGACAATTTTGACAAAATCATCACTATAGTATTTTTCGGCGGTGCCGGGCGAATCGTCAATGCGTCCGATTTCATCCGAATACACGCGGCGAAAATCTTCGCGAAAGAACGCGGTCTCAATCGCGCGCTCGTGCGCTTTGGAAAGGTTCAAACCATCGCCGGCAAAAAAACGAATATCTACCGTGCGCGGGTCATACGGCGAAAGGCGCACATGCACACCCCCATCCGCGTTGATGGCACGCGTGTAATAACGCGCGACGGGAATGGGCGCGGTCTTGATGTCCACAGCATTGATGCCGGCAGAGGGCAGTCCGGCAATGATGGCGCGTTTAATCATGCGCGGACTGCGGTGCGGATCGCGGTTAATGACGACAATGCCGTTTTTGGGAAGCGTCGCGCCAAATGCCGCGCCGAGCCGCGCCGCAAAATCAGGTGTGAAATCCACATTCACCAAACCGGTAACGCCATACCGCCCGAACAAGGTGCGCCGCGCCTGCGAACCCCAAATGAGCGATGAGCGCAGCGTCGCGCCGGCATCAACGCGTTTTTGGGGCCACACTTTGACATTCGGATGAATGACCGCGCCTTCGCCAATGTTGCATTGGTCGGAAATCACCGCGCCTTCAAACACCACCGCGCGCGCGCCGATGCTGGTGCGTCCCGCCACAATCGCGCCGCGCAATTCCACGCCCTGTCCGATGTAAGCGTTTTGCCACAGAATGCTGCGGTCAATGTGCGCGCGATTGTCAATGATGGTGTGCGCGCGTATCACCGTCGGTCCGTGAATGACTGCGCCGCGTTTGATGCGCACGCCGCGCCCCAAATACATGGGCGCGAACAATTCCACATCGTCTTCGATTTCGACATCTTCTTCGGCGTAAATGCCGGGACGAATTTCTTGACCGAGTTCGCCAATGTCCACTTTGCGATTCAAAATATCGGCGCTCGCGCGATGGTATTCTTCCAGCGTGCCGACATCGGTCCAATAGCCCTGCGCGACATAACCGTACAACCCCGCGCCTTTTTCCAGCAAGCGGGGAAACAGGTCGCGCGAAAAATCAATTGGGATATCGGCTTCGATTTCGTCCAAGATTTCGGGCGAGAGGACGTAGATGCCCGTATTGACGGTATCGGAAAGGACTTGCCCCCACGAAGGTTTTTCGATGAATCCTTCGATGCGTCCGTTGTTGTCCAACGCGACCACACCGAATTCGAGCGGATTCGGCACGCGCGTCAAGGTGAGAGTTGCCAGCGCGCCGACGGACTTGTGAAAGGCGATAACTTCGGTGAGATGAAAATCAGTGAGCGCGTCGCCGCTAATCACCAAAAACGGTTCGCGCGTGTCCAATTGCGCGGCGGCGTATTTGACCGAACCGGCAGTGCCGAGCGGATGGGTTTCGACCGAATATTGGAGATTGACCCCCAACCCCTGCCCGTCGCCGAAATAATTTTGAATGTCTTCGGCGCGGTACTGCAGCGTCGCAATCACGTCCGTAATTTGATTGCGGCGCAGGAGCTCGCCAATGTGTCCCATGACGACGCGATTGACGAGCGGCAGCATCGGCTTGGGGCGGTTGAGCGTCAGCGGGCGCAAACGCGAACCTTCCCCGCCAGCCATGACGACGGCTTTCATGGTACAGGATACAGGTGGCAGGTTACAAGGAACAGGGTACAAGTTGTATCCTGTGTCTTGCCGCGTGCGACCTGCTAGTCTTTCCCCGCTTCCACTGCCGCGGTGGCGATTGCCCAGGCGATGAGACCCCACGAACCGCCCGCAATGAGGACGACGAGCAGGAACGAGCGCAGGTTCAATGGAGTGGCGTTCGGATTGGTCAACATGCCGTACAGCGACAGGGCAATGGCAATCAGCGCGGCGACAATGCCAATCAACAGCGGTCCGCGCAACACGCCGCGCGCGCGCGCTGCCATGGTTTGAGCCGGCGGCGCAGATGGTTTCGTTTCGTTAGTCATAAGATTTGTGAGTGAAATTTCCTTACGCGTATCTTCAAGATTATACAATAGAACGAAAGACAGGCGGAATTTTTACGCCAACCATTTCACAATGCCCAACCCCGCCGCGTAACCGCTCGCAAAACATGCGGTCAAAAGATAACCGCCCGTCGGCGCTTCCCAATCCAACATTTCGCCCGCGCAAAAAACGCCCGGCAAATTTTGCAGCATCAGGTTTTCATCCAGTGCCTCAAACGGCACGCCGCCCGCGCTGCTGATGGCGCGTTCGATGGACGCGGTTGCCACCAGCGGCACGCGCAGCTGTTTGATGTGCGCGGCAAGTTTTGCGGCATGGTCAAAATCCGCGCGCGGCGCAAATTCGCGCAGCAGACCCATTTTGACCCCGTGAATGCCAATTGTTTTTTCCAGATGTGTCGCAAGAGAACGTTTGCCGCGCGACGTTTTTAATTTTTGCGCGAGCCACGTTTGCGAACGGTCGGGCGCCAAATCGAGCGCGATCACGGCGCTGCCGCGTTCGGCGATTGCATCACGCAATAACGCGGATGCGGCGTACACCAGACCGCCTTCGATGCCCGCGCGCGTAATGACAAATTCCCCTTGTTGGCAAAACTGTTCAAACGTCAGCCGTACGGATTTGACCGGCGCGCCTTCAAACCGTTGGCGAAACACATCGCTCCACGCGACGATGAATCCGCAGTTGGACGGCTTGAGTGTGCGCACGGCAACACCCGCTTGACGCAAAGACTCAACCCACACGCCGTCCGAGCCGAGTTTCGCCCAACTACCGCCGCCGAGCGCGAGCGCCACCGCGCGCGCGTGAATGATTTTTTCGCCGTCGGGCGTGTCGAAAACGAGCGCGATGGATTTTCCATTCGCGTTTTGGTTTGCAAACCCGCGCCATGTGTGTCGCATGTGGAATATCACGCCCGCGTCGTTCAATTGTTTCAACCACGCGCGCAGTAACGGACTCGCTTTCATGGCGCGCGGAAACACGCGTCCCGACGTGCCGACAAAAGTTTCCGCGCCCAACGCGTCTGCCCATGCGCGCACCTGCAAGGGACCGAATTGTTTCAACAGTGGTTCAATGAATTCGCGTCGCGCGCCGTACCGCGTCACAAAAATTTCAAGGGGTTCGGAATGGGTGAGATTCAAGCCGCCGCGTCCCGCCATCAAAAATTTGCGCGCAGGCGAAGGCATCGCGTCAAAGATTTCCACGCGCTGTTTGTTTTCGACAAGCACTTGCGCCGCCATCAAGCCCGCGGGGCCCGCGCCAATGACGACAATGGGTTCGATCATGCATCCATTATACGCGAACGCGCGCGCCGTGTATCGGCGTTATAATACGGCCGACCCGTGACGATTTGTCCGGACCGGGCAGTGATACGTTCCGGTGCCAAAGGAGTCTTTATGTTTCGCCCACACGTTCAAATCCTCGACCCCGAATGGATTCCGCAAATTCTCGATGAAGCATTTGGCATTCTCGAAAATCCCGGCGTCATTTTTCAATGGCAGCCCGCGCTGGAACTGCTCGCCGATTTTGGCGCGGAGGTGAATTTCGAAACCAAAACCGCGCACCTTCCGCGCGCACTGGTCGAACGCGCGTTGAGTACCGCGCCGCGTGAATTTTTTCTGTACGACGCGCGCGGTGAAATCACGGTGCGCTACGGCGGCGATGCCATTCATTACGACCCCGGTTCGTCAGCGTTGTACATGTATGACAGCGTGACACACGAGTATCGCGTGCCGGACACGCGCGATTTTGTGCGTTATGCGCGGCTCGCCGATACGCTGTCCGCGTTTGATGCAATCAGCACCGCGTTCATTCCGCAAGACGTGCCGAACGGCATGGCGGATTTGTATCGCCTGTATTTGTGTTTGCGCTGCTCGGACAAACCGGTGGTGACGGGCGCATTCGCCGTCGAGACATTTTCGGTGATGCGCGAATTATTGAGCGCGACGCGCGGCGGCGACGATGCGTTGAAACAAAAACCGCGCGCGGTGTTCGACGTATGTCCCACCCCCCCCTTGCAGTGGAGCGACAATACGAGCGCGAATCTCATCGAAGGCGCGCGGAATTTTATTCCGATGGAATTGGTCTCGATGCCGCTCGCGGGCGCCGCCGCGCCGATTACGCTCATCGGTTCGGTGGTGCAGCAGGTCGCCGAAAATTTTTCGGGACTGACTTTGCATCAATGCGCGCAGCCCGGTTCGCCTATCGTGTTTGGCGGCGCACCCTCGATCTTTGATATGCGGATGGGGGTGACGCCGCTCGGCGCGTTGGAAAGTTCCATGCTTTCGTGCGCGGCAACGCAGGTCGCAAAAACGTTGAATCTGCCAACACACGCGTATATGGGTTTGTCCGATACCAAAACGCCCGACATGCAAGCGGGCTGGGAAACGGGCATGAGCGCCGTGCTGGGCGCGCTCGCGGGGATTAACATGATGAGCGGCGCGGGTTTGTTGGATGCCGCCGCCGCGTTCAGCATCGAAAAAATGGTGGCGGACGCCGAAGTGATTGCGATGGCGCGCAAAACGGTGCAGGGGGTGGCGCGCGTAGAAGAGGGAACGTTTGCGTTAGACGCGCTGCGCGCAGTGGGTCCCGGCGGAACGTTTCTCGATTCCGCGCAAACGTTCGAGCGTTTTCGGCTCGACCAAATTCAGCACTCGCCTATTGTTGACCGCGTGACGCGGCGCACGTGGCTCGCGGCAGGGCAGCAGGACACGCTTGCGCGCGCGCGGGCGCAAACGGAAAAAATGGAACGCGAATTGCCGCCGCGCGCGATGGATAAAGATATCGCGCGCGCGTTGGAGGAAATTGTTGCGCGCGAGGCGAAACGTTTGGGGATGGAGGAACTGCCTGCGTTGGATCCGCTTTTGGTCGCGTTCTCATAGAACGTTATTTCTATGTTACAATGTGCGCGTAAAGGTTTCGCAATGCCCAAGTATTTGACCGCGCGAGAAATCCGCGAAAAATTCGAGGTCGTGTTTTCCACGCATCAGACGGATGCACTGACAGAGGTGATGAGCGCCGTCGAAGCCGAACGCGTTGCCGAAATGGCAGAGATTCGCGAGAATCTCACCACGCTCGTCGAAGTGACCACGCGCCTCGCGCAAGCACAGCAGCGCACAGATGAAAGCGTCAAAGGATTGGCGCAAGCGCAGACACGTACCGAAGCGCGCGTTGGGGAATTAGTGCAAGCGCAGACGCGCACCGAAGCGCGTGTTGAGGAATTAGCGCAAGCGCAAAAAGAATTAGCGCAAGCGCAGACGCGCACCGAGGCGCGTGTTGAGGAATTAGCGCAAGCGCAGGCGCGCACGGAACAAGTTGTTGCGGAAACGCGCGCCGATATTTTGCAGATGCGCGAACAGCTTACGCGCACCGAAGCGCGCATCGTGGAATTGCAGCAAGCAGTCGGAAGAATCGGGAATGACTTGGGCTATGATTTGGAAGAATACACTTCACTGCTGCTGCCGCCGTATCTCGAACGCCACTTTGGAATTCACGTCAACGGGCTTGGGGTTGACCACTTTTTGATGGATGACGGGAGCCGCGCCGAAGTGGATTTGGTGGGACACGCCACGCGGGATGGGCAACCTCTTTTGTTGTTGGGAGAATGTCGCGTGCATGTCGGCGGCGGAGCAATTGGCGACCTTGCGGACAAATTGGACGCCATCGCCCGGACGATGCCCAATACCAAGCTATTCAAGTACATCGTGGGAATGCGGATTCATCCGACCGCGCCGCCCGTGGCGCAAGCACGAGGCATTGAATTGATTCCGTACAGCAACATCAATCGCGAGCGCGGATAATCCGTTTCGTTCGCGCCAGCACACTTGCAAAATAAATGCCGCGTCTCATACGACGCGGCGTTTTCTGTGTACGCGGTTTTGCTTTGCAATTCACGCCGCGCGCGACGCGCCGCTTACGGTGCTTTGCGTTTTGGGTTGCCGACGCCACGTCAGCAGCCAGTAATCAATCCAGCCGAATACAAACATGGACGTCAGCAATTCGACGAAATGCGCGAAACGAACGGGTTCGGGCATAAATTCATTCGGCGGAATCACGAGCGACGCAATCAGCACGGACAACATCAACGCGACGCCCAATCCGATTTCGCGCCAACTGCCGCGCATCATGCAAATCAACGGAATCGTCAACAACACCCACACCGCGCCGCGAAGGATTTGGAACGGAAAAAACCAGACCGGCAATTGCAGATTGCCGTAATACGCTTGAAACGCTTCGCCGCCCAAAATCACGGCGACAAAGCCAAACAGAAAATAAACGACGACATACAGCGCCGCGAGCGCGCCCACTTTCCAAATCCACTGCACGACAGATAAATGCAATGGCTCGGACGCGGTTTCGATTTCGGCGGGCGGTTTGAATTTGCCAAAAATAAAAACCGCTGCGAGCGCGATGATGGCGGCTGCCATCACGCCATTGATAATCAACGCGGGCATGGCGTCAACGGGAATAATGTTGACAAAGTACTGCAGAAACACGATGGCTTCGATTTGCGTTTGAAAAACCGTGATGCCCGCGTACACCACAAACAACGCGACGATGAGTTTCCACCCGTGCCACACTGCGCGAACCAACACGTAACCGATGACCGCCGCCTGCAAGATACCCACGAGCAGCGCCCACGCAAAGGTTTCGAGCGAGGCGTTCCATTTGAACGCGACAAAATCGAGCGCGTAAACAATTGCAATCACGATTGCCAAAACCAGCACGCGCACGAGGGTACGCGGAAATGTTTGGGTATTCATTTTAGATCCCTTTTTCACATTTGGAATAATTGCTCCAACGTAGCGCCTGCATCGTCCCACGCGTTGTTTGTTTTCAGCCAATCGGCTTCCTGCGTGAGCATTTTATAGAACGGCGCGAACGTATCGTGCAGCGCGTGCGAGTGCGCGTATTTTTCGAGCAGTGAATGTAATGCCGCTTCGTACAACACTTGCGGCGAGGTCGCGTCGAGCCGCTGTTCGAATTCGCTTTCGCGCGCGCCCCACTGCGCGCGCAGCGCATTAAGCTGCACCTGCACTTCCGAGACCAATTGGTCGGAGGGAGTATCCACCACCGGCGTCAAAAAAATGATTGGCGCGGGCGAACGCAGTGAATAAATCGTTTCCTCTGCCAACGTCAACACTTCGAGGAAACCGCCGAACGTGAAAAATTCTACGGCTTTGTTCAGACGGTCAGTTAGTTTGATTTCGCACACGGTAACACGCTGCGCCGTGCTGAACGCGGGGGCGAGGTCATACGACATGACTTCCGGTTTGCCGTCCGCACCGACAATGTGCAGATGCAAGGTCTCGGGGTCGAAATGTTTGCCCGTTGGCGTTTGACGCATTACCACAAGCAAACCGGTATAACCGGGGCTTGCGGGATGCGATGGCGGCAACAAAAAGTAGCCCCAGTTTTCGACTTGATGAATCAGCGTGCGCGGAATTTCGGTCGCGGACATTTCTAAACGAGTCCGCGCTGCCATACGCGCGTCGGACGCACCCACAGTGAATCAATCAGCGCCGCATATCCCTGGCGTGTCCGCACCTGTTCATCATCCACAATTACGATATTGAGTGTGTGACACCATTCCACTGCTTTGTCGCAAATCCATTCCGCGCGTTCGTCCTCAAACGCGAGTTCCAACGCGGACGCGCACTGCTGCAATGACTCGTTTTTATGTTCGGTCCACACGAGCAAATCAATCGCCGACGATTCGGACGGAAACGTGCGCGGCAGCGAATCTTCGCCCGAGCCAAGCGCGGGGTCAAAGCGATACACCGCGCGCAATCCGCTGTCCACATTCGCCAGTTCTTGCGCCACGAGCTGCGATAGCAGGCGATGAAATTCTTCGCATTGATAACAATCGCCGTGCCGCATCGCATACGCCGCATCGTC
>CAZXYP010000114.1:10828-14225 GCA_964644955.1 uncultured Anaerolineales bacterium
CAGATTCGACTGCGCGAGTGTTTCCACAAACGCGCGTTCAAACAACGCGTGCGCGCGGTTGGCTTGTACAGGAGGAGCCAATGTCATATAACCTCCAATGGGCAGGCACGTGAGGGCAGGCACAAGACGCTGCCCCTACCGATTACCGATTACTGATTACTGATTACTGATTACTCTATCCTCTTCCCACCACGGCAGCCGTCGCTCAAACCCGATTAACTTCATTCCCGTAATCGCCGCCGTGTTCAAATCGAGCGCGCGCAAATCTTCCGCGCTCAAATCGCGAATCTCGTCGTGTCCCGACAACATGGTGAGAATTTTTATTTCTTCTGCCGTCGCGTGCAAATAATTGCACAAGCGCTGCGCGCCTTCTTCGGGGTCGAGTCGTTCGCGCAAATGCGGGTCTTGCGACGTGATGCCGTACGGACATTCGCCCTTGTGACACGCCATACACGCGCGACAGCCCAACGCGATTTCCGCCGCGCTGCCAAAGCCCACCGCGTCCGCGCCCATTGCCAATGCCTTGAACGCGTCGAGTCCGCCGCGAATGCCGCCGAGCGCAATGAGTTTCACTTTGTGATGCAGTCCCAAATCTTGCAATGCTTTCACCGCCGGCGGAATGCACGCAATCGTCGGAATGCCGACGCTCTGCGTCACAATGTCCGGCGACGCGCCCGTGCCGCCCGCCGCGCCGTCGAGCGAAATCGCGTCCACGCCCGCCAATGCCGCCGCGCGCACATCCGCGTACGGACGACTCGGACCGAGTTTCATCAGAATCGGAATCTGATAATCCGTCACATCGCGCAAGAACGCGACCATGCGCGTCATGTCTTCCAGCGACTGCACGTCGTAATAACGACACGGCGAAAGCGCGTCACTGCCAATCGGCACACCGCGCACCGCCGCGACTTCGGCGGTCACTTTTTTGCCGAGCAAATGACCGCCCATGCCGGGTTTCGCGCCTTGCCCGATTTTGACTTCGACCGCATCGCTCGAGCGCACATAATCCGCGCTCACGCCCCAGCGTCCGGTGGACCACTGCACGACGAGATAACCGCCCGGGTCCCATTTCTTGTGCGTGCGTTCCGCGTCCGCGTACCCGTTCGAATACACATTTTCGAGCGGCACCAATCCGCCTTCGCCCGTATTCGACGCGATGCCCATCCGCGCCGCCGCAATCGCCAACGCGAGTTTTGCCTCTTTCGACAGCGCGCCGAATGACATCGCGGGAAACACAAACGGCAGTTTCAGATGCATCGGTTTTTCGCACGTGTCCTCGCCGATAACGACATCCATCTTGCATTCTTCGCGATACTTGTCGCGCGGCGCGGGCGAAGCGAGCTGCGAAGGGACGACCACAATGGAATCGAAATGCGGCAGCGGTCCCATCGTGCCGAATCCGCGCAAGAGATATTGTCCCGTGAGCGCCTTGTAATGAATTTCTTCAATCGTTGGAAATGTCCACAACGCGCGCGTGATATGTTCGGGTTCCGCGCTGTTGATGCGAATCGCATTGCCCGGACAAAATTCCGCGCAAATGCGACAGCCGACGCACGCGTTAAAATTCTGGACCGAGACTTGTCCGTCCTCGTCTATCGCGTACACATCATACGGACACACTTCGACGCACGTCGCGCATTTGCCCGGATACTGGGCGTTGATGCACGCGCTCTTCATTACGCTCACACAAAACGCGCCAATGACTGCCATAGGAACTCCAGTGCCAAGCATTGAGCATTGAGTGAATGCTTGTTGTTCCTCAACGCTCATTGCTCATTGCTCAATGCTCACTATTCATAAAACGGTTTTTGCGATTTCGCCGTAAATTTCTTGAACCGGTACGGGTCGGCGGCGATGTCGAATTGTTCAAAGTAGTGCATCAATTTCAACACATCGTCCTGCGTCACCTCTTCGACGCGCGTGTTGTGCCCTTGCGATTCAAATTCGCCGCCAATGTACAAGGCGCCGCGAATCAAATAGTTGCCGAAATTGAGCCCCGCGTTGCCGACGACAATGAAATCGCCCGCGAGATGATACGTCGCGCACTCGTCGCCGACGTTGCCGCACACGATAATCGTCGCGCCTTTGTTCATCGTCGCGGTGAAATCGCCCGCATCGCCGCGCACGACGAGGGTGCCGCCGTACGGATACAGACCCGCGCCGTACGCGGCGTTGCCTTCGATTTGAATCAAGCCGCGCGTCATGTTGTCGCCGACATAACTGCCGACATTACCCAACACGCGAATCTGCGCGCCGTCGTTCAACACGCCGAGATAATCCCCCGCATCGCCGACGATGACATACTCGCCGTTTTTCAACCCCGCGAGAAAACCGTGCAAGTGCGCGACGTTATACAGTTCCAGCGGTTCGTCGGAGGGCGCTTGCTTGACGCGCGTGCTTGCGGCGCGCAAATCCAAATCCTTAACATCCAGAGCAGTCGTCACAGCCAGCATAGCGGTAATCCTCCCTCTTGTTGATAGCGCGCGGTCGCCCATACAGCAAATCAAATTGCTGTTTCACTTCGGCGCGTTTGCGCGGGTCGCGCAATGCGTCCAACATTAATACCTGCAGCGCGTCGAACTGCTCCGCGCGTTCACGGCGGTCTTTGTTTGCGGTCGCTTGCAACAGCGCGCGTTCGTCCACCGCGTCGAGCGTTTCAATCAATTTCATCGTCTGCGCGTTTTGCACAAAGGCTTGTCCAATTTGAGTTCGCACAATGAGCGTTGCGAAACCTTCTTGCGCCCCCACCGCGCCGACTGCAATATCCGCGCTTTCGCCGACGTAATCGTCGCAGCGCGCGCAGCCCGCGCGGGTGTACGCTTCCGCTTCGCGCAAATCCATGTCGTAGGTGTCGCCGTTCCACAAATGCGCGCGCAACATGTTTTCGCGCGGATGTGCCGTGACGCGGCGAATCCATTCGGGCGCGAGATTCGCGCCGCGTGTCATCAGTTCGCGGAACGCTTCGGGCATGAAAACGCCCGTGCAAAACAGCGCGACGTTCAAACGAATCGCGTCGCGATACCGCTTGAGCCGTTCGTGTGTCGAATCGGTGAGGCGGCGAATCGCTTGCGCGCTGCACGGCGTCGAAACGATTGCGAGATTCCGCAAACCCAAATCAAACACCGCCGCATTCAGCGCGTCCAGCAGCGGTGTCCAAATCAATTGAAAACCCGCCGCTTCCGCGATTTCGCCCGCGCTGGTGACAATGCGCGCGCGTGTGGTGCCGTCGCGGTCCGCGTCCATCAACAGCGCGCCGTCGAGCATTCCGCTCGCGCGTCCCGCAATCAAAATATTGCGCACCACATCGTTCGGTTCGCCGCCGCCGAGCGCGCCGCTTGCCCTTGCCGACATTTGCGCGCGAGACTGCAAGCGCGCGGCAGGTTCGAGACGCGGGCAC
>CAZXYP010000115.1:0-657 GCA_964644955.1 uncultured Anaerolineales bacterium
AACAACACCGCAATGGCAATGCCTGCAATCCAATTCGCGCGTCCCACCAACGACGACAAGTTTTCGCTCAACGCGCACAGTCCCAACACAATACTGAAAATGCCCACAACGATGGCAAGGATGCGACGCTTGCGCCGATGAGCGAGCAGCGCTTCGGCAATTTCAATACCGCCGGACACCAACCACACAATCCCCAACAGCGTGACCATGAACGCGATGGTTCCGTCGGAACAAAGAAACATGAGCGCGCCGAGCGCCGCAAAAAAAATGCCGGCGATTAAGGTGAGCCACCAATACTTGGCGTAATCGGCAGGATTGATTTCGGTTGCTTGCTTCATTTGGATTCCTCGACTGCGAAATGGAATTACCTCGTGCCATCCCATCCTACCATCAATTACAAGATTTTGCGCGCGAAAATTCTCCCCCCTTCATGCCCGGAATCAGTGTATCACAATCGCCATAATGATATATAATGACTAGAGACATTCGAATGCTGCGACGCCTTGAAAGACCACACGCGCCGCGCTCACTCTTTCACGACGTTGTCGTCGCAAGTCGTCACACGGAACGCACGCGCGTGTGGTGAAATGGTACGACAGACGAGAGGACAACATGGACCAACTCTTGGCGCAATACCCCTGGCTTGTCATCCTTGCC
>CAZXYP010000115.1:667-10188 GCA_964644955.1 uncultured Anaerolineales bacterium
CGTTCTGGTCGGGATGCTCATCATGTGGCTGCTGGAACTGTTTATCTTGCGTCGCAACATCAAGAGCAATCTGACGGAACTTGATGCTTCGTTGAAACAGCGCGACGCCGAATTGCAGACCACGCGCGCCACACTGGCGCAAACCGAGACCGCGCTCAAAGGGAAATCGGACGAACTCACCTCCACGCTGAACGCGCGCGCCGCAGCCGAGACCCAGATCGCCGATTTGAAAACGCAGCTCTCGAAAAACGCCGCCGAACTTGACGCCACACGTCAAGCGCGCCAGCAGCTCGAGACCGCGCTGAACACGCGCACGGCGGAAGCGAACGACTTGCGCGCGAAACTCACCGCACTCACGACGGAAACGAACGACCAGCGCGCACAACTTGCCGCGCTGATCGGCGAACGCGACGAACTGCGCGCGAATTTGAACGGCGCGCATACCGAACTCGATGAAACGCGCGCGCATCAGCGCGGCGCGCTTGCCGAAGTGGCAAAACTCACGGCAGCGGCAGCAGCAACCGCAGCCGTAGTCAAAGGGCTCGAAACCTCCAAGAGCGAGCTCACCGCGCAAATCACTCGACTCAACAGCGAGCTGAGCACTGCGCGCGGCGACGCCGAATATCTCCGCAACCGTCTCGACGAAGCCGACGCCGAAAAAGCAAAACTTGAAACCCTGCTCGCCGAAGCCGCGCAGCGCGTGGACGACCTCAACGGCATTCAAGCCGCGCTCAAAGGACAGGTCGGTCAATTGCAAGACAAAAATCGCGCGCTCGATGCCGACATTGGCAAACTCACCGCAGGCGCGCTGGCAGCATCCGAAATTATCAAACTTTTGGAAGGCGAAAAAGCCGCACTCACCGCGCAAACCGCGCAGCAGCAGCGGGATTTTGAAGCCCTGCAAAAAGCCAAAGCCCTTGGCGATGCGGAACTCGCGGAATTGAAACTACAGCTCTCACACGTCAACACTGCGTTGGGCATCACCATGCGCGACAAAGAGTCGTACCAACAAACCCTCGCCGCGCGCGTGGAGGAATTGGGCGAAGCGCAAACGCAGCTCGTCCGCGCCAAAGAGGACAACAACACCCTTCTCGCGGACATTGCCAAATTCACCGCGCGCGCCGCCGCCGCCGCCGCATTGGTGCAAGGGCTGGAAGGCGACAAACGCGACTTGACCGCGCAAGTTGAACGACTGCGCACTGAACTCGACACGGAACGCGCACAGTCTGCGACCTTGAAACAATCGGCAATGACTCCGTCACAATCCACAGCGGCAAGTGAAACCCCCGCCGCGCTTGCCGCCACCACGCCGGAAGCCGACGACGATTCCAGCGCACCCTTCGAAGCGGTCTGTCCCCAAGATTTGAGCGCCGTAATGGGCGTGGGTACAGAATTTGAACAGCGCTTGTACAATGCCGGCATCGGCACGTATTGGGATTTGTCACAACGCAGCGAGCAGGAGCTGGCAGAAATTCTCAATCTCGGGGACGCGCAATCCACGAGCGTAAATCTGGCTGCCATTCGCGGCGATGCGTTACGACTCGCGCGCGAAACCAAAACGCAAAAGCGCACATGGAAAGGCGGCGCGCCGGATGACTTTGACCGCATCAGCGGCATCGGGCGCGTCTATGAAGGACGTTTGTACGAAGCGGGCATTTGCACGTACGCGGCATTGGCGCAATGCAGTGTCGAACAGCTCGCCGCCATCTGTCGCGCCCCGCAACTCAATTCCAGCCATTTCCAGAATTGGATTGACCAAGCGCGTGCGTTGAGCGCCGGTTAGAGCCAAGAATCGTAGGCACCTATGAGCGCTTCGCAGCCCCCGTCCAATCCTTTGGACGAAATCAGAAGCGGTATCACAGAATCACCGCCTCAGGAAGAATTCAAAGCGGGCATCGCAGACAAACAACCGCTGCTCCAAAACAATCAGCCGCGTTACGCCTTCGGCTGGTTCGACAAGTGGCTCTTGGTCATTCCCGTCATTTTGCTCCTCCTTCTCTGCTACCTGGGATGGGCAGCTTTGAATCCGGCGACCAATGCGCCAACCGCATCCGCGTTACCTACATCCTCCGCTGCTTCCACCGCACCCACAACGTCCGGCGCTTCCACGTCGCCCAAGGCAGTGACCGGCATTTCGCTGAATGCGCCAAGCGGCGGAACAACTGTCGCGGTCGGACAATCGGTCACGTTGAGCGGGCAAGCGCCTCCCGGGTCCGAGGTACAGTTGTTGAATCGCGGCAAGCAGATTTCGACGACCACAGCAGATGCAAACGGTTACTATGAATTCAACCTGAGCGCCGCGCAGCCGGGCGTATATGAATTACAAACCGTAACAACCATCAACGGAAATCAAATCACATCACCGCCCGTCACCGTTACAGTAACCGGACAAACGGCAAACGCCACGAGTGTGGCGACAGGCAATACGCCGGGCGCAAGCGCAACAGCCGATGTGAACGCATCCGGCGGCGCAACCGCAACCACTGCCGCGCCGCAAGTCATTTCACTCCAAACCGCAACCTCTCCGGTGATGGCGGCAATTGGGCAGCCGCTCCAATTGACCGGCACGGCGCCGCCCGGTGCGACGGTCGAGTTGTATAACGATGGCAAGTTGCTTGCAACGACAACCGCCGACGCAAATGGCAACTATACATTCGACCTCATACCCGAAACGGCGGGCGAGTACAAATTGCAGGCAACCACAACCGTGAACGGGCAGCCGGTTTCCTCATCGCCCGTCATGTTTATTGTGCCGGAAGCGAGTGCAGGCACAACACCGAGTGCCACCGTCACACCCGGCGCGGGCGAGTCTGCAACGAGTACTGCGAATCAAGCGATAACACCGTCTGCCGAATCCACATCCGAAACGGCGAATGGTGGAACTACCGGCGGCACGAACAACACAAACGCGATTCCGCCCGCCGTGAATCTCCCCGCGAACGCCATTCTCACCGCCGGCGCGGTCTTGACCGGCACTGCGCCGCCCAACAGCCATGTCGTGATTTATTTCAACGATAAGGAATCCGGGAGCGCGAACGCGGATGCCAATGGCGCATATCAATTCACATTGCCTGAAACTCTGCCGCCCAGCGAATATACTGTGCGCGTCGTCGTCACGGATGCTAACGACACTCCGCTTGGCAGCCCATCGGAAGCGCAGCCCGTAACGATTATTCCGAAAATGCTCTTGCCCGTCACGGGCGGTGAATTCAAATAACCGCGCGCGCTGTGCGCGTTCGAATTTAAAAATGCCGGCGCGCCCTTTTCATGGCGCGTCGGCATTTTTTTGAAATGGACGCGTTCCGCACCCAATTCGTACCCCTGCGGAACTCGCACATGCTAAGGTATTTGACAAAATTTTTCATTCGGGAGGTGCAGTCACCATGTCAAACACCGCAGATGTCATTATCATTGGCGCGGGCGTGCAGGGCGCGAGTCTCATGTTTCATCTCGCGCAGCGCGGCGCACGTGTCATCATCCTCGAAAAAAATTTTGTCGGCGCGGGCGCGACGGGACGTTCCAGCGGACTCGTCCGCATGCACTATGATATGGAAGTGGACGCGCGCTTGGCTTGGACTTCGTTTCACTATTTTCGCAACTGGCGCGAGTGGGTCGGCGGCAGCAGCGGATTTACGCGCACGGGTTTTTTGCAAATTGTCGCGCGCGAACACGCGGACAAATTGCGCGCGAATGTGGCAATGCATCAACGCATCGGCATTCCAACGTTCATCATCACTGCCGATGATGTGAAACGTCTCGCACCATCGTTTTGGACCGACGATTTTGATATTGCCGCGTACGAACCCGAATCGGGCTATGCGATGCCAAGCGACGCGGCGAACGCGTTTGTCGAAGCGGCAAAAGCGCGCGGCGCGCGTTTGCTGCAAGAATGCGCGGTGACCGGTATCAAGACGCAGGGCGGAAAAATTTCCGGCGTCGAAACCACACAAGGCGATTTTTTCGCGCCGGTTGTCGTGAACGCCGCAGGCGCGTGGGCGCAACGATTGAATCAAATGGCAGGCGTGGATTTGCCCTATACGACGTGGAAACACGATACGATGTTTGTGGTGCGCCCCGCTATAATGGGCGCGTCGCATCCCACCGTCATTGATTTTTCGCGCGACATGTATTTCCGCCCCGAAGGCAATCTCACACTCATTGGTTTGGAAGACGGCAATCCGACAGGCGAATCGCCCGACGGCGACACCGAATACGCCGCGCCAAATTTTGCCGCGCGCGCGATTGAACGCATTTGCACGCGCGTGCCCGTCATGCAAGACGGCAAATATCACAGCGCGCACAGCGGTTTCGACGGACTCACGATTGACCAACATCCCATTCTCGGCGCCGCGGGCCCCGACGGTTTTTATCTCGACTGCGGACACAGCGGTATGGGTTTCAAGACTGCGCCCGCTGTCGGTTTGTGCCTGAGCGAATTGATTTTGGATGGCGCCGCGAAAACGGTGGACATTGCGCCGCTTGCGCCCGAACGTTTCAAAACGGGCAAATTGCTGCAAGGCAATTACGAAAACGTGTGGCATTGAGGGACAAACTTGCGAAAATCGCCAATTTTCGCAAGTTACTTTTTGGCGCGCCATTAGGCAAGTTTCGCGAGTTCGCATAAAATTTACTTGTCGTGCTAACGCACATTTCCGCCGTTCACCCTTTGAAAATTTCCCCACATCTTTTTTGCCGTGCGCGTTTCGCGCAAGCAGGAAACAACGCACGGCGCACCCGGAGAATGGTATGCTGCGAATTCGTACTGTAATGGCATTGTTCGTGACCGCGCTGATTTTGTTGGTCGTTGCGTTCGCGTTTGCCGGCGCGCCCGCGTTGGCGGAACCGCACGCGCAGGCAACGGCGACGCCCGCCGCGAGCGCATCCGACCAAACCTATGTCACACTCTTGCCGTCCGCGTCCGGCGCGACGCGTTTGGTGATGGTCGTATTAAAAGCCGACGGCAAAGTCAATTTGATTACGGACCCCATCGGCGCTGACCCCGCCGTCACTCAGGTCGGCACGTGGAAAGAATCGGGCGGCAACGTCACCGTAACGATTACGGGCGACGGAACCAAAACGCTGGACAAACCGCTGACCATTGTTTTCAAACGCGATAACGAACAACTTGTCGCGACCGAATACGACAAAACTGTTTTTGGCGACAAGGCATTTACGTTGTACTTGCGCGATGCCGTCGAAACAAAACTCGCCGCGTTGAATCGCGCGTACGTTGAGGTGAACTTGAACGCGGGTTTTCCGCTCGACCCGTTTTTGGTCAGCGTCAATGGCGGCGGTGAATTGGACGCGCGCCTTTTGAATGAAACATGCGCGGGCTATATCAATCCCAATCCCACGCTTTCGGTGAATTGGACCGGCAGCGCGGATTTCGCGCGCGTGTTCACGTACAGCGACGCCGACCCGATGCTTGTCATCCAAACGCCCGACGGAAAATTTTTGTGCAGCGACGACAACCATTCTCTGCTGCTCGACCCGCAAATCGAAATCGTCAAACCGTCGCCCGGCAAATACAATGTGTGGGTCGGCAGTGCCGCGCCCAAACAACTCTTGCCGACGATTTTGGTTTTGACAACCCGTTCGGATGTCACCGTCGGCAATTTCCAATTGAGCGATTTGGTGAAACGTCCCGCGATGCCGCAGTCCGGCAGCAAATTGCCGCGCGCGCTGCAAGCAAAAATTGTGACCGAAGCATTAGCGCGCTACAAAGGCACGGTGGGCGGACCGCTCGGCGCGACGCCATTGACACAAGAGGTCAAGAGCGCGGGGACCATTGCCGCGTTCGACATTGATTTGGGCGAAGCGAAATGCAACGGTTACATTGGCGACACGCCCGACTTGGTCTTTGATGTCAACAGCGCGCTCGACCAAATGACGATTTGGCTTGCGAGCAAACAAGATGCGTCACTGCTCGTCGTCGGACCGCAAGGCGCGGCGTACTGCAATGACGACCACAGCGGTACCAACACAAACCCGTCCATCACATTACAAAAACCCGCGCAAGGACGTTACGGCGTTTTTGTCGGACGCCTCAATCAAGATGCACCCGTCGAGGGCGTCATTACCGTAACGACCGACCCGAAAGCGACGCCGCCCGCGTCCAAATAAAAAGTGGAGAGCATCACATGAAACGATTACTTGTCACACTTGGCGCGGTGGTCGCAGTGCTTGCCGGTCTGTTCATGGCGAGCGGCGGAGTTAACGCCCAAAGCGGCAATACATGGAGTCTGTTCTATTATCCCAACACCAATTGGTCGGGCAATCCGGTCTTTACCGCGTCCGTGCCGTTTCTGAATTTCAATTGGAACGGGGCTCCGCCCGCAGGAAATATGCCCGCCACAAACTGGACCATGACCGCGACCACGACCGCCTATTTCAACGGCGGCACGTATCAATTCAGCGCGCTCGCGGATGATGAAGTATTGGTCATTGTGGACAATGTATCCATCATTGATACGCGCGGTCAAAATCAAGTGGGCAAATGGCAAACCCGCGATTATGGACTGGCGACCGGCAATCACAACATTCAAGTGTTTTATCGCCAATACGGCGGCACGTCGTATCTGAATGTGACATGGGCATATCTGAAACCGGGACCGAATCCGACGCCAACCGGACAGCGCCCACTGCCCTTTCCGACGCCGCCGCCTTCTGCCACATCCGTCGTCACACCCTTTGGCGATTACACGCCGTGCATCCAAAACGGTTGGCATCAATCCAAATGCTTTGTCCAAAACGGACAATGGAACTCACCCAATCTCGGTTCAATTGAAATGGAACCGCAAATCACCATCTGGGGCAATTGCGAACCTGCCGATAAAGATACGACGTGGACGACGAATCCCAATACGAATCCCGTTCAAACCGGAACGTTCCGCTGTTCCAAAACGCTGGCGGGATGGTTCCCAACTTCATAGCTGTAAAAAAAACACCGCGCCCAAACGGACGCGGTGTTTTTTTGCGCGCGAAATTTCAACGCGCGACGGCGTGACATTGATGACAATACTGTGAAGATTGGTCGTCGCCGCGCTGCGCGCACGCGCTGCCCTGCACGAGCGGCACGTCATACATTTGTCCGCTCACTTTATCTATTTGAATCAATTTATCCGGCGCGGTCTGTTTCACCGACCAAAGTTTTTCGCCGCGCGCGGTTTCAATCACAAAATCGCCGACGCTCAAGAAACTTGCGTTGCCGTTCATGCGCGCTTGCCGCATTGCCAATTCGTCGGCTTTTTCAATGCGCGCCAATTGCGGTTTCGTCGTCGGCGTGCCGTGACACGTTTGGCATTGCACGTACTGTGAATCTTTTTTCGTACTGTAAATGTGGCCGCTGCCCATCGCCTCTTGCGCGGTGTGACAATCCACACAGTTCAATTCCACTTCGCATTTTGTAAATTCCGCAATCGGCTGGTAATACTCTTTCAAGCGCCGCCCTTCCGGCGGCATCTGCGCCGCAATCGGCGCGGCGACCGGCGGCAAATCTTCGCGCGGCAAAAATTCCATTTGCTTGAGTGAATAGTTGCCGCGATTGTGACAGTGATTGCACTGGGTGTACGGAATCGCCGTCGTGAGTTTATGCTGCGTGCCGTGTCCCGCTTCATCGCGCGAAATCGTCGGATCACTGCCGCGATATTTCGCGTCGTCGTCGTACAGGTAATGACACGCCGCGCAGCCCGTACTGTGCGAATAGTACGGTTCCGATTTGCCGACTTGCGAAAGATGGCAGCCGCCGTTCAAACACGCTTGCGAAAATTTTTCCTCGATGCCGTGTGTGGGCGAAAACGCGTCGAGCGCCGCAATCGCGTTTTCGGGCAAGGGGATTGTATTGTCTTGAATCGCGTACACGCCGTACTGCGCGATAGGCGACGCTTGCAGACCGAACGCGTAACGTGTATTCGCAATGCCGCCCGCGTAGGTCCCTTGCAAACTTTTTAACACGCGGTCCACATGATTTTGTTCCGCGTCCGCGTAACCGCCGTGACAATTTTCCTGTCCGCAGCTCTGCGCGGCGACAGACAAATCGGACGGATTTTTTCCGCCGCGTAAGGTCGCGTGCGCGCGTTCCTTGTCCAACGCAAGCGGTTCGCCGCCGTGACACACGATACAGCCGATGGCTTGCGCGGGATGCGACGCGCTAATGTCCTCGATGCCGACATGACACGTGATACAGTATTCGGGTTTATTGGTGTTGGCGGGAATCAAGCGTTTGATTTCGACCGCAACAGGCGTTGCATTCGGCTGCGCGTTGTAGGTCTGCTGCCACATCGTCCACGTGGGATTGGCGGCGCTCCACAACGCGGCGCCAAGCGCAAGCCACAACGCGCCGACCGCCGCAAACTTCCAAAGCGTTTTGTTCACGTCAGAACCTCAAACAGCGTCAAGCCCACAATCACCACAATCATTCCCAACAACAACGCTTGCGGTTTCCATCGCTCGCGCGCAAACCAAATGGCGCGTCCCCCCCCCCTTCGGTCCAAAAACGGAAGCCACACCAACGCGAGTAAAACAATCAACGGAATCAAAATCCCCGCCCACAGCGCAGGCAAGGTGCGCAAAAGATTTTGCACCCACAAAAAAATCCACGGCGCGCGCACGTCATTCATCAACGCGCCGTCATTCGCATCCGCGCCCAATGAAACCGGCGCAAACACCGCCAGCAAAATCAACGCAGCCGTGACGAACGCGGCAGTAAGGAATTCGCGAAAAAACAATTCATCTTTTCCGATAAAGTCTGTCGGCTTGTTTTCGGTTGGCACGGGACGCGAAATCCCGCCGTCCTTTTTCAGACGCCAAAGGTGATAGACGATGCCGAACCCCGCAATCAACGTCAAGCCGATAACATGCCAACCATAAAACCGCAGTAACGCATTCGCTCCGATTTCGACATCGCCGACGAGCGCGCGAAACAAGGTCGCGCCGACGACCGGAATTTCGCGGATGAGATTTGTGCCGACCGTCAGCGCCCAAAACCCCGCATCGTCCCAGCGCAGTGCATAGCCCGTAAAATCCCACAACAGCGTAATGACAAGCAAGCCCAGCCCGATGAGCCAATTCAATTCGCGCGGCGGACGATACGCGCCGGTGAACACAATGCGCGCGAGATGCAGTGTCGCCGCAATCACCATCAACTGCGCGCCCCAATAATGCAGCCCGCGCACGATAGAACCAAAGAACGCGACGTCTTGAATTAACACAATCGAAGCATGTGCGCCTTGCGGCGTGGGATCGTAATAGAGCGTGAGGAGCAAACCGCTAATGACGGTAACGAGGGTGGCAAGAATCGTGATTCCGCCCAGTCCAAACGTATAAGTGAACCGCGCGCCGCTCGCCGGAATTTTTTCGGGATGCAGCGCATAGACCAAACTTTTTTCTTTACGCCAGAGTTTCATAGTTGCAGGATACAAGATTCAGGAGGCAGGTTGCAAGTTGCAATCACCATTGTTGCGACCTGACACTTGTAACCTGCTTTTTTCAACACCCGCTCGTCGGGTCCGCGCCGCGCCGCA
>CAZXYP010000115.1:10288-14113 GCA_964644955.1 uncultured Anaerolineales bacterium
CGCGTCCGCACCCACAAATAAATCGAATACGCGTCCGCATCGCTCAAATCCGCTTCGCTCATTGCCGGTTTCGGCGGAATCGCATGACGAATTTTGAATAGGAATTGGTCAAACGACAATTTCGTATCGCCCAACGCGCCACCCATCCCGCCCGCCGCCGTTGGACCATGACACGCGACGCATTGTTTTTCGCGATACAACGACGCGCCCAACGCCGCGTCGCCGACCACCGTGCCAACCGGAGTGACCTGGATTGCGAGCCGCGTCGGCGCGACATACGTCGGCTGCGTCAAACCCGGCGCGCCGAATCCGGAACAACCCGCCAAAGCAAACAAAATCACCGCGCCGAAAATAAAATAAACGCGAAGCATTGCGCGCCTCCTTTTTCTTGCGCCGTGCAGGTCATTTTTGCGCCGTAGATTTTTCTTCCAATTCTTGCAGCCACAGCGGATGCTCCACTTGCGCGTACACACGCGATATTCTGCCTTGAATCATTCCGTCCAACGCGCCATACACAAACGTAAAGTACACGTGACCGAGCATTAGCACGGTGAGAATCGCCATCGAAATGTCATGCATGACCAACGCGCTCATGAACATTTGCGGCGGTATGCGCGCGCCGCCGAACCACATCAAGAAACCGGACCACGCGACCAGATTGTAAAAAATAATCGTCAAGGCGTGATGCACGCGCTGTCCCGCATTGATATCGCCCTGCGGCGGCAAACCTTTGCCGATACCAAGAAAATACAACGGCGCTTTGATGAACCACATCACATCCGCGCGCGAATACGTGAACGAAGCGCGCAGCAAATGAAAAAACCCTTTGCGGTCGGCGAAAAAATAAAAAATGGGACCGGCGACCAACACAATCGCCGCGATGCGATGCAGTGTCGCCGACCAAACGCCCGCGAGCGGTGACAGCGGCGAAAAGAATAAAAACATGCCCGTGAGCAGCAGCACCAAAAACGCGCCCGCATTGAGCCAATGCCCGATGCGCTGCACACGGTTGTAGCGCAAAATCGAACCGTCATTCTGCAACATGGGAATCCCCTTCCGTCGCCTGCCCGTCTGCCGTTGCGGCGTTGTTCTCGGCGGAATGTTTTTCCTTTTCCGCCATTTCCTTTTCGACCTCGGCAAAATGTTTTTTCGCATTGCGCCGCGCGAGTTGGAACGCGCCGCCCGTAATCAACACCGCCGCGCCGAGCAATCCCAACGCCGCCGGTTTCTCCAAATCGCGCCGCACCCACGTCAGTGTGCCGACATGCGGTTGGACGGGAAATTCCGCGTCCACTTGCTCGCGTTCCGAAATGTAATACACCTGCGGACCCGTCCCGGTTTCGGGATGAAATGGTTTCGCTTTGCCGGTCGCGTACAATTTTGCGACATCACTGTTCGGGTCATTCAAATCGCCGAAATGACGCGCGCCGCCGACGCACGTTTCCACACACGCGGGCGGTTGTCCCGCATCCACGCGATGCGCGCACGCCGAGCACTTGTCCACCACATTGCGTGACTCGTTATAGTAACGCGCGTCGTACGGACACGCCGAAATGCAAAATTTACAGCCGATGCACTCGTCTTGATTAATAAGCACCAAACCGTCGGCGCGCTTGTAACTCGCGCCGGTCGGACACACTTGCACACACGGCGGAATTTCGCAGTGCATACAATTGCCCGGCAAAAAATCTTGCGCCAAATTTGGAAATGTTCCCTGTAAAGGACTGTTTTTGACCCAATTGCGATGATAGCCGACCGGCACCTGATTCTCGACCGAACACGCGACCATACACGCTTTACAGTCAATACAGCGGTCCACTTGAATCACAAACGCGTAACGTTTTTCAGCCATCGCTTATGCCTTTTGTACCGTGACAAATGTTTGCGTCAACGCCTGCCCGCCGCTCACCGGGTCGGTGTATGTCAAGTGCAAATCGGAGGAACTCGCGCCTTGCGCGTACGCCGTGCGCGTGCCTTTGGACAAATGTCCGAACCCGGGCGTCATGTACACGCAATCGGGACGAATGCCTTCGGTCACCGTCGCTTGAATTTTCACCCGACCCGCTTCGCTTTCAACCAAAACAAGGTCGCCGTTTTGAATGCCGCGCGCGGCTGCCGCCTGCGGATGAAGCCACACGGTATTTTTCGGAAACAAATCGTGCAAGAGTTTATTATTCTGCGTGGCGAATTGGGTATGAACCGCGACTTTGCCGGTGAGCAAATAAAATTTTTCGGCGGGCGGCGCGGGCGGTTCCTCCCACTGCGGCACGAGCGGATATTTTGCTTTTTCCAACGCGGACGCGGCGAGTTCGATTTTTCCGCTCGGCGTGTTGAATTGATACACGTCTGCTTGTTCCGTCGCGGGTGGGCGATAATACCCTTTCGCCTTTATTTCTTCCAGCGAAACGCCCAACGGTTTCAACTGTTGGCGCAAATAATCTTCTTCGTCCGTGTATTGGAAATACTCTTGCAATCCCAAACGCGTGCCGAGTTCTTTGAAAATCCACAATCCCGATTTGCTCTCGCCCAACGCTGGCACGGCGGGCTGGCGAATATACACCGCGCCATCCATCACCGCGAGCGGGTCATAGCGTTCCAGATAATTTGCTTCGGGCAAAATCACATCGCTGAAATACGCGGTGTCATTCATGAGCGTGTCAATCGTGAGAATGAAATCGAGTTTGCTGAATGCTTCCAGCGTCTTGCGGCGTTCGGGCAAGGACGCAATCGGATTTTGGCGATAGACGAACCAACCTTTCGCCTGATACGGTTTGCCCGTCAAGACCGCGTCGCGAATTTCTTGGAACACGCCAATTTCCAACGGCACGAGCGGATATTTTCCGGGCACGCCGTCGAGGCGCAGCGCGGTCACGCGCGGGTACGGCGGCTGCTCGGGCGCGCCGAGCTCAACGCCGCCTTCGCCGGTGGAGGGCTGCAAACCGCCGGGCTGCGCCCAATTCCCCACAATCGCGTTCAGAATGGCGATACTGCGTTCCGCCTGAAACGAATTGACAAAATTCGACGTGCGCCAATTCGGATGCGCGAACGCGGCGGGCGCGGCGGCGGCAAATTCGCGCGCGATGCGTTCAATCGTCGCCGCAGGAATTTCGGTTTTGCTCGCCGCCCATGTCGGCGTGTACAGTTTCACCGCTTCTGCCACTTGGTCGAAACCGACAGTGTGCTGCGCGACAAATTCCTTGTCATATAAATTTTCGCCAATGATGACATTCAACAACGCGAGGAAAAACGCGAGGTCGGTGCCGGGACGAATGGGCAGCCATTCGGTTGCTTTGGATGCGGTTTTGGAAAAACGCGGGTCGAGCAAAACAACTTTGGCGCCGCGCGCCATTGCCGCCACCAAATCTTGCGTTTCGGAATTGGAAATGGCTTCGGTGAGATTGCGCCCCGCGTAAATGATGTAATTGGTCGCGCTGTAATCGCGGTTCGGTTCTTGAATGCCGTACGTGACGAGATGCGCCATAATCATTGCGTTGAAACACAACGAACGCTGTGTGCCGTAATTGGGCGAACCGAACGCGCGCAAGAGATTTTCAAACTGCGTTTGCGCGAGATTGTGCGTGGAACTGAAAATCATGCTTTCCGCGCCGTACTGTTGTTTCAACGCTTGCATCTTGCCCGCCGCGTAATCCAATGCTTCATCCCACGTGACGCGCCGCCACATTCCGCTGCCGCGCTCGCCCGCGCGCACCATCGGAAAACGCAATCGGTCGGGGTCGTACAGCGCCGCGACGCCCGCTTGCCCGCGCGGACACAACATGCCGTTCGAATGTGGATGATACGGATTGCCGTCGAGTTTGTACACCT
>CAZXYP010000116.1:0-14081 GCA_964644955.1 uncultured Anaerolineales bacterium
GACATCAATGTCGGGGATGAGCGCGGCTTCGGGCGCGTCGCTCGCGGGGACGAACAATGTTTTAATGCCGCGTTCGCGCGCGAGCAGCGCCATCGAAAGCACGCCATTGGTGTGACGCACCGCGCCGTCCAGCGAAAGTTCGCCGATGATGAGCGCGTTGGAAATATCCGCCGTCAGCTGTTCGGAGGCGACCAACACACCCACCGCAATCGGCAAATCATACGCCGGACCTTCTTTGCGTAAATCGGCGGGCGCAAGATTCACCGTGATGCGTTTGATGGGAAATTGCAGTCCTGAATTTTTTATCGCCGCGCGCACGCGTTCGCGCGATTCCGACACCGCCGCGTCCGGCAGCCCCACCACCAAAAACAAAACCTGCCCGCTGCCAATATCTACTTCGACATCAACGAGTTGTCCATCCAAACCGATTACGGCGCACGAGGTCACTTTGGCAAGCATACGCACATCTCCAAGTTCAGACTAAAGATCAAATGCACGGCGATTATAATACACCGTGTTCATGCATTCAAGCGCGGTTCGTAAATAACCACGAGAAATATCGCGCGTGACAACATGCGTCCACACCGCGCGCCCCGATAGACACAATGTGCAATGACCCGTCAGAAGCAAATGAATATGAGCGCGCGCGATTCGTTGGATTGAGAAATTGGCGCGGACATTTGCGGATTTGGCGGCAGCAGAAAAAATCGAGACGCCTCATCCGGCAGAGGCGGCGCCGTATCGGTCCATATCAGGAATAAATCTTTGTCCGTTTGCCGTCGCGCACGACTTTGGGTTGATTCCAAAAGCACGCGTCGCACGCGGTTGCCCGCGCGCGACGCGCGAAGGAGGAGAAGAGTACTCGGAATGGGTGGATGAACCGCAGACTGAATCGGCGGAGCCCCGTTTTCGATAGCGGATTGCCGTTCCTTCAAATACGATAAAATGCCGCCGCGTTTGCGCGCCCCAATTTTCCCTGCGCGTCTCGGGTCAAATACAAGAGCAAAGCCCTGTGATTGCCGATTTACACACGTCGCCGCCGACGCACATAATCGAACGTAATCGCCGCCAACAGCACGAGACTAATCACAATCTTGTGCCAATACGGACTGATGTTGAGCATGATCATTTCGTTTTGCAGCGTGCCAATTAACAACGCGCCGACAAGAATGCCCAACACACTCCCTTCGCCGCCCTTGAAACTGACCCCACCCAAAATGCACGCCGCAATCGCTTGCAGCTCATAACCCTCGCCCGAGCTGGGATGTCCCAAACTCAAACGCGCGGCAGTAATCATGCCCACTGTCGCCGCGCACATCACCGAAAGCACATAACACAAAATAATGCGCGCATCCACATTCACACCGGACAAACGCGCCGCTTCGGTGTTGCCGCCTGCCGCGTAGATTTGGCGTCCGATGTACGTAAAACGCAACAGATAGTACGCCGCCGCCGCGACAATGGTGCAAATGACAACCGGAATGGGGATTAAATTGGAAACATAGCCCTGCCCGATAAAGTTGAATTCGGGCGGCAGCCCCGTGACGGGAAAGCCGTTTGTCACGACGAGCGTAAAGCCGCGCGCCAACCCAAACGTAACGAGCGTTATCAAGAACCCATGCATCTTGAGCTTGGTGACGTACATGCCATGCCCCATTCCAATCGCGAGCGCCATCAGCAAGGTGAGAGGGATGGCAACCCAAATGGGCAGCATCAACACCATAATCAAGTACGCGACGACGACGCCGCCCAGTCCCACAATCGAACCGACGGACAAGTCAATCCCTGCGACGAGAATGGTAAAGCCGACGCCAATTGCCGCAATCGCCAACATTGCCGTATCGCGCGATAGGATTTTGAGGTTCTCGACTTGGAGAAAACGCGGGTTGATGATGCCGCCGAGTACAAACAAAAACACGACGATGAGAAAAATCACAAACTCGGTATTGCGAAAGAGCCCCTTGATGGATTCCTGCAAACTGTTCGCGTCGCTGCGACCACGCGCCATCGGTGGAATCGCGCTCGGGGTCGAAACATTACTCATTCGTTTTTTCCTCCACGAGAAACCGGTCCCGGGACATTACCCTTTTCGACAAGAGAAACGCGCATGTACGCGGCAAATGAAAAAGCAGCGTGCAAATTCGAGTCCGACTCGACCGCGTGCGGTGTACTGTGTCAGGGCTGAACGGGCAGCGCGTCAAAGGCGAGAAATTTTGTCGCGCAGCTCATAATCTCTTCTTGCGAAAACTGCGCGCGCTCAAATTCGCCCGTCACGCGTCCTTGACACATCACAATCACGCGGTCACTCATTCCCATGATTTCCGGCAGCTCGGACGAAATCATCAGAATCGCCATCCCTTGCTGCGCGAGGCGACTCATCAACGCGTGAAATTCCGCTTTCGCGCCGACGTCAATGCCGCGTGTCGGTTCGTCCATGATCAAAATTCTTGGTTGCGCGCTCAACCATTTTGCCAGCACCACTTTTTGTTGATTGCCGCCCGAAAGATTTCCGACTTTTTGCGAAATGCTTGGCGTCGCAATCGAAAGCGTTTTGACGTACTCGTTCGCGATGTTTCTTTCGGAATCGGCGCGCACTGTGCCCAACGCGTTTGAAATGCGGTTGAGAATGGCGAGCGTCATGTTTTGTTTTACATCCATCCCCAAAACAAGTCCTTCGTTCTTGCGGTCTTCGGGAATCCAACCGATGCCATGTTTCACCGCGTCGCCGGGATTGTTGATTGCAACACGTTTGCCTTGAATCAACACGGTACCGGACTCTAACCTGTCCGCGCCGCAAATCAAGCGCGCCACTTCGGTACGTCCCGCGCCAATCAAGCCCGCGAGTCCGACAATTTCTCCCGCGCGTACCGTCAAACTGACATTGCGCACACCGTTGCTGCCCGAAAGATTTTGCACTTGCAGCGCGGGTTTGCCGATGGGGGCGTCTTGTTTTGGAAAGAGACCCACTTCGCGTCCGACCATCATGCGAATAATTTTTTCTTCGGATGCTTCTGCATTCGACAACTCGCCCACGCGCCTGCCGTCGCGCATCACGACGAGACGGGCAACCACTTGCAGGATTTCATCCAAGCGATGACTCACGAAAACGACCGAGACGCCTTTTTCTTTCAAGCGGCGCATCAGATTCAACAGCGCGCTCACTTCCTTGGACGACAACGCGGAGGTGGGTTCGTCCATCAAAATCAAACGCGCGTTGCGCGAAATCGCCTTGGCAATTTCCACCATCTGCTGCGCGGCGACGGGAAGCTCCCGGACCTTTTTGTCGCCGGAAAGCTCTACTCCCAAATCCGCAAGAATTTCTTCCGCCTCGCGTTTCATGCGCGCAAAATCTACGAGCCCCGCCGTGCGCACCCGACGCGGTTCGCGGTTCAAAAAGATATTTTCCGCGACGCTCAATTGCGGCACGAGCGCGAGTTCCTGATAAATCGTCGTGATGCCCAGAATTTGCGCGTGGTGCGGACTGTGAATTTCGACGGGTGCGCCTTGCCACAAGATCGTTCCCGCGTCTTTGGCATAGACACCCGAAAGAATTTTGATGAGCGTGGACTTGCCCGCGCCGTTTTCGCCAAGCAAACCCAACACTTCGCCGGGGTACACCTCAAAATTCACCGCGTCGAGCGCTTGGACGCCGGGGAAATGTTTTGAGAGGTTTTCGATTTGCAAAAGGAGTGCGGGCGACATATACTCGATAGGAACCTGACAAGGCAAGCGGGGTAACGCATCCGCCCTGTCAGGTTTGCATAGACCAGACCTTGTCAAGAACGCGTGACGGCGCTCTCGATAGGTCTGGTTTCTCTATTGCGATGGAATACCGATACTGTTGAGATATTCCTTGTACTGCGGATAGGTGTCCGCAAGAATCACGTCAATGCCTGTGTTCAAGCGAAATTTGTTTTCGCCATCGCGGTACGGTTCGAGAATCTTTAATACCTCGTCCTCGCCCAGCACGGTCATGGCGTGCATGATGTACCCCGCCAGATAACCATAGAAAAATACGCGCTGTCCAATCATTGCCTGGACGACGCCATCTTGCATACAGCGCTGCGTTTCGGGTTCGGCATCAAACGCAACGATTTTGATTTGTCCGGTCTTGCCCGCTTGCTTGACGGCTTGACATGCGGCAGGTCCATCGTACGAATAGAACGTGATGAAACCCGCGAGGTCAGGATATTTTTGCATGGCGGTCTGGGCGTTGCTCAATGCGACTTCGGGCTTCACGTCGTCAAGCAGCACTTCGACCAGTTCGAGTTCCGTGCCCTTGAATACATCGTTCACGCCTGCGATGCGGTCTTGCGCGTTTTGCGCGGTGGCAAATCCGACGAGTCCGACGACTTTGCCTTTGCCGATGATTTGTTTGGCGGCTTCGGCAGCCGCTTTGCCCGCATCGTAATCGGACATGCCGATATACAACGCGCGTTCACTGCCCGTCGCGTCCGAATCCATCGTCAACATCGTGACGCCTTCATCCACACCTTTTTTGATGATCGGCGCGGGCGCGTTGCGGTCAATGGCAGAAAAGGTAATGCCCGTATATTTGTCGTTGATGAACGTTTCCAACATCGAAAGCTGCTGCGACAAAAAGTCGGGACCGGTGGGCGCCTGGAAAATAATCGGCACGCCGACTTCGAGGGAGGCACGCGCGGAACCGGCTTGCGCGGCAGTCCAGAACGGCGAGAGGTTGTTTGGCACGAACGCATAGCGCGCGCCGGCAGGAACTTGTTTGTCCGCCATCGCCGCTTTCAGTTTGTCAACCACCTCAAAGAGCGCGGTCGGACGATAGGGATTGGGTCCGGCCGGGGTTGGTGTGATGATGACTTCTTTGGGAACTTCGACAATTTTCGTCGCTTCAACGACGACGGTTTGGACAACAGGTGCTGCAGGCGCGGCGGGAGTGCCACATGCAATCAGCAGCGCGATCGTGAGGGCAAGCATTGCCGGCACGATCGCCAATTTCACATTCTTCATTTGGGAATCCTCCTCCTTTTGAAAAGGGAGATTCAAACAGTTTTCTTGTAGCACAACCTCGTGCCGCCGTGGTTCTCTTCACCTCCTCCTTGAAAGTATTGTTCGTCGGCGTTGACAGTTTTACCCCGGATACCAGATTGTACGCGGGTCATCTGCCGCGCGTTGATACACCCACGCGGCATCAATCAATCTTTCCAAGTTGTAGTGTGGACGCCAATCCAATAAAAATTTTGCTTTGGTGTTGTCAAGCCAGGTAGAGTGATATGGCGTACGAATGTCAATCGAGGGCAAGCCGCGCGCCGCCGCGAGATAATTCGCCACTGCGCGATAATCCACGGGTTCGTCCATGCAGATATTGAACGTTTGTTGACGCGCGCGCGGATTGTCCAACGCGCGCAAAATCGCATCCACCAAATCTTGGACATGCACAAAATTGCGTTTCACTGCGTTGCCTTCCGCATCGAGCATGACGGGAATCGTTTGCGTGCGCACGTATTCATCCGCGCGTTCACTGCCGACGAGTTCACGCCAACGCGGTCCGCCAAAGACATCCTCGCCAAAGGAAAGGGAAAATTTGAAATCGTCTTTTTCCATAATCCACGGCGCGCGCAAGCAACAACCGTTCAAATCGTACTGAATGAAATACTGTTCGAGCATCACCTCCTCCAGAACTTTGGAGAGCGCGTAACATCCTTGATACGCGGTATGCTTTTGGGTTTCGGTGACAGGAATCGGATGGGCGTAAAAAAAGTGTCCCACCGCGCAATCGCCGCCGAGCAAAATGAATTGTTGAAAGGTCGGACTCGTGCGCGCGGTTTCGAGCAGCCAAAACATGCCTTTGATTGCAACGTCCATAATTTGGTCGGGCGTCTCTTTGACCGTGGCAAGATGCAGCACATGCGTCACGCCCTCCATCGCACGTTCCACCACCGCGCGGTGTTCAATCGAGCCGCGCACAACCTCCAAACGTTCATGTGATTCCAATGTGCGGTTATGACACAGCGCGCGCAACTTGAGCGACTCGTACTGCGAATCCTCCAACACGCGCCGAATAAATGCTTGCCCAACTTTGCCGGTCGCGCCGGTCACCAGAATCAGTTTTTCCGACATCATCCCTCGCTCAAGCTGCGGTTTCTCGGAGACGATAAAAAGCCACGGCGTTCGCGCGCCACAATTTTTCCTGCGCCTCTTGCGTCAAATCGTTTGTCGCGTTTTGCAGAGTTTCGACCCAACGCTCGTACGCGGACGCGAGATACGCCACCGGCGCATCACTGCCAAACATCACGCGGTCGGCGCCGAACGCGTCCATGACATGCGCGATGTACGGCTGCAAACTTGTCCCGAGCTCTGGCGAGGGATCGTCAGCCATCCATTTTGCAGGGTCGGCTTCGGTAACCAGCCCCGAAAGCTTGCACCACACGTTCGGCAATTTTGCCAATTCATAAATCTGCGCGCGCCACGGTTCGAGAATGTGATTTTTGATGTCCGGTTTGCCGCAGTGGTCGAGCACAAAATTGATTTGCGGAGACGCGCGTACCAATTGAATTGCATCGGGCAATTGCCAATGTCGAATGCAAATGTCGAACGTGAAATCATATTCCGCCAGCGCGTGAACGCCCGCGATAAAATTTTCCTGCACGCAAAATCCAAGCGGCTCATCTTGAATCAAACGGCGCACACCTTTGACCAACGCGTTCTGTTTCAATTTCTCCAAATACGCGCGCAAATTTTTTGCATCCTCAATCGGCGCAAAGGCGACAATGCCGCGCACCCGCGCGTCGTTCTGCGCGAGCGCAGTGACAAAATTCACCTCGTCCAAACCTTGTTCGTCCGCGCATGCCGCTTGCACAAAGACAATTCCGTCCGCGCGCGCGGGAACGTGGTCGGTCAAAAACGCGCGATTGAGCGCAGGCAAATTGTCCAACCATTCGTATCGCAATTTCTGCGGGTCCCAAAAATGGACGTGACTGTCAATGATACCCATTGCGTTACATCATCCCTTGACCGCGCCGACCAACAATCCCTTTGCCATATACCGTTCCAACAAGATCGCCATAATGATCACGGGCGCAATCATTATCAACACCAGTACGGACATGTACCACCATTGCGGACCGCGGACGCCATTTTGCGCGGCGATGGTCACGGGAATCGTTTGGGCATTCGCATTCGTGAGAAAGAGCGCCAACAGATATTCATTCCACGCAAACACGAGAACAAACAAAAACGTTGCCACAAAACCGGGGACCGAGAGGGGCAAGATAATTTCCCAAAACGTGCGATAGTGTGACGCGCCGTCAATCGCCGCACATTCGTCCAGTTCGATGGGAATGGTTGCGAAATAATCGCGCATCAACCACACCACAATGGGCAAATTCGCGGCAACGTACGTGATGATGAGCGCGAGCCATGTATCCAACAAACCCAGCTGTTGAAACATAATATAAATGGGAATCACCACCGCAATGGGCGGCAGGATGCGCTGTGACACCATCCAAAACGCAATGTCATTATTGCCGAGCGAGCGGCGAAACCGTTTCGCAATCGTCAGCATCACAATCACAAACAACGCGATGGCGACGACAATTGCCAAGACGATGGGCACGCGCAAAACCGCCAACCCTGCCGCGAGCAGCACACACAAAATAAAAGCAACAATCATGCCGAGACGCGGTTTGTATTGAAAGCGCGTCAATCCGTACGCCGCCGCCGAACCGATGACCATAACGAGCACGCTGCTCGTCACCGCCACGACAACCGTGTTGATGTAATTCCGCCGCGTATCATGCGCAATGTCGCCAGCCAAAATGTATTGCCACGCGTGCAGCGATGGTTGAAAATCTACAAAAGGAATGTAGACCGGTCCGCCGGTCACTTGTACCGGTAACTTGAACGACGTAATGACCATCCAGTACAGCGGAAACAGCACAATCACCGCCCAGACGCACAGAATCAAATAGGTGGCGATTGTGCCGAACGGACCCGGCGTATAAATCAAAGAGGAACTGCGAAACCTGCGCCTCATCGGACAAACCCTTCTCACTCTGTAACCGCGCGATTGCGAACCAAGTTCGCAAAGGCAGTGGCGACAATGGTGACAATAAATAGCAACAAATAGGCAATGGCAGCCGACCCGCCCGCATCCAGCGCGCGCCAAATGATGAATGCTTCGAGCGTTGCCGATTCGGTTGCCGAGCCGGGACCGCCATTCGTCATCACACTCGGCAAGTCAACAATCTTGAACGCTTCAATCATGCGAATCAAGATTAACGTCGTGGAAACCGGCACGAGCGCGGGAAAAGTGATTTCGCGAAAAATTGTCCATTTGGACGCGCCATCCACAACTGCCGCTTCCACCGGCTCATGCGGCAAACTCTCAATGGCGGCAAGCAGCACAATGAACATGAACGGCGTCCACTGCCAAATATCACTTACGACGATCGCCGCGCGCGCCGTCCACGGATTGCTCACCCATGACACATCGCGCATTCCCATCGCCACCCACAACGGTGCGAGTGGACCGATTGCTGTATCCACCATCATGCGAAACATGTACGCAACACCGACGGGCGTAATCATCATCGGCAGTAAAAACAGGACGCGAAAAAATCGGCGCCCCGGCAGATGCTGCGCGCAAAGATATGCAAGCCCCAAGCCAAAAAGAAATTGAATCGAAATTCCCACATACACATAAAACATCGTCACCCACAGCGTGCCGGGACGTCCGCCTTCCGAAAGCGTAAAGACCGTCAACGCGGCGATACTCATCAGAAACGTGGCAAAGATGATGCGCGCCGCAAACCCTATCGGTGTAACGCGGCTCGTGCGAACGTATCGGGCAATCCAATAGAACATGCCAAGCACGACCAGCGCGAGCAAGAGCCACCCAAACCAATTGGGTGTCCCGAATTTTCCAAGAAAACGCGATTGGTCAACGCCAACAAGCAGTTTCGCAAAATTACTGAAACCAACAAACGTGAGTTGAATGCCGCCGCGCACGAACTGCAGACGCGAGAGCGCAACGTAAAGCGAAGCAAACAGTGGAAAGATAGAGAGGAAGAGAATGATAAGAACGGCGGGCAAGACAAACGATGCCACACTCAGGCGGTCGCCGAGTGACGCCGTATGCGTGACTTGATGCGGCGCGCTCCCCACTTGTGCCTGCGCCGCTTCCTGAGTTTGAGCCATATCCATCCTTCAAGCGAGAATGTCGTGCGCAGCCGCGTCTCTGGCAGCCGCGCACGACAAGCTTTAATTTGACAGGTTTCATGCGCAGACAATTGGTTGACACGACTGCGATGTTTTGCGCGATTTTCGATTCGTAACGCGGTCCGCGTCAAAACCTGTCGGATTTTGTGCTACCGCGCGACGCCCAGCGACGCTTTGTACGCCTCAAGCTGTGCCTCGCGCCCGAGTTCGTCCGTCTTGGCATTCCACGCGTCTTCGATCTGTTGCATTGCCTGCTCTACGGTTATTTCACCCGCGAGATATTGCGCCACAGCTTGGTCGAGGACGACTTGTTCATAATACTGCGCCTGTGGGATACGCAGGTCAACCGCCATGTTCGGGTTGTTGAGCGAGTCTTCGATGGCGCCCAAGTAGTTGGCTGCGGCTTGGGGGCTAAAGCCCGCTTTGACCCATTCGCTGCGGTCGAGGAACTGCGACATGCGGAATGGGTTGAAACCGGACTTGCCAAGCGTCACATCCTCATTGGATTGTTCCGGCGCAGCCATGTAGGACAAGAACGCATAGGCAGCATCTTTCACCTTACTGCTTGCATTCACGGAACCCGACCAACCGCCGAACGCCGAAAGCGGCGCGTGATTCACACCATTGACAGCGTGCGGGCAGGTTTTTTCATCACAGGGCACCAGCTTGCCGGTCTCCCAATCCAAAACCTCTTTCCATCCGGGCATAATGGCGGCGCCAACTTTGTCTTGCACTTGGGACCGCTCGGGGTCAATTGCCAAGGCGCCGATGTCACCCCAGTCCAGCGCGAGCGCGCAGCGACCGGAGAGGAAAAGACCGCGCATATCGTTTAGGTCTTGATTGAGTTCATCGGGGTGACCGTATTTGCCGGTCTCTTTGTACAATTCAAGCGCCTTTTTGAACGCTTCGTTGTTCACGAGCGGCTGCATGTTTTCCGTGTTGAAAAACGTTCCTTGGCTGCTGCCTTGGCTTTGAATCAATGGCGCGGCAATGTCAAGAATCGTCCAGAACGACTGCGCACCTTTTTTCTTGAACAAACACGAGCCGTAATCCGGCTGTCCGTCTCCGTTCAAGTCTTGACCGTTGTACTTTTTCGCAATCGTGATCCAATCATCCCACGTCGCCGGCGGTTTCAACCCGTCTTTTTCCAACAGGTCGGTGCGATAGTAAATCATCATAAAGTCGCCGTCGAGCGGAAGCGCATAGATTTTGTCCTGGTACTTCATGTTATAGTCGGCAAAGAACGGCGCGATATCATCAAACTGCAGCGCGGTGTCGTTCTTGACGCGGTCGGTCAAATCTTCCAGATAGCCCGGCGTCACATAATCTGCGAACCACGACGGCGAGAACACATATGCATCATAACTGTTTGTGCCTGTCGCGGCATCGGTCAAGATTTTTTGATACAGGTCCGCGAACGGTACGGTAATCACGTTGATTTTCGCGCCGGTCAATTTTTCAAAATCGGGACCGCGCCGTTGCAGCGGTTCCGCAATCTGCGGACCGGTGAAGGTGACGACGTTGACGGTCTGCCCCTCAAAGGGGCGTGGCACCGCTGTGGCTTGCGCGACAACGGTTTGAACGACGGTGGCTTCCGCGACGACCGTTTCTTTGACGGTGTTGACGACGGTTTGGACGACGGGTGCGCCCGTTTCTTTGACCGTGACAACAACGGTCTGCACCACCGGCGCGGCCGGTGTCGCGGGAGCGCCGCATGCGGCGAGAAGCACAAACGAGGTGGCAATCGCCGCCAGTACGAACGCAATCAACATTCGCTTTCTTGCAACAGACCCTGTTGCTGCAACATTCTTCATTGCATCCTCCTCTTTCTACTGAATGGGGGTTGGTAAGTCGGAATTGTGGGATGAGTACTTGGTGCGCGGCACCTCCTTATTTCTGCTGCCAATTTTTTTACGGCGGTGGCTGCAGCAACTCTAGGGTGATTCCATCCGGGTCGGTGAAATAAATCGTATAGCCGCCCTTGTTGACGCCATGTTCGATAGCGACCGGCGCTTCGGCTTTGAATTTCACTCCGAGTTTTTTCAAGCGTTCAAATTCAAACTGAATGTCGTCCACGACAAATGCCCAATGTCCCACGCCCGTGCGATTTGTGTCGAGTGGAATATCTTTGCCGCGCGGATGCACATACTCGACAAGTTCAATGTGATGACGCGAGAGCGGAATCGTTTGCCCCGGCACACGCAGCTGCGCCACTTTCAAGTGTGCGTCGGGAAAGCCGACGAGTTTCGCGGTGTATTCATTGTGCTGAACCTGCCCGCGCACATATTCGAGTCCCAAAACTTGCGTGTACCATTCCACCGCCGCGTCCAAATCGCTCACCGTGAACGAGACATGCCAAAAACCGCGAATCATAAATCTCCAATCCCCAATCCCGAATCTCCGGTTTCAAACCATCGCGCGTACCGTCGCCACAATATCACTCGCCTGCGGCAGCACCGCGTTTTCCAACGGTTCCGCCACCGGAATCGGCACATGCTTGGCGCCGAGACGACGCGCGGGCGTGCGCAAGATGTTCGACGCACCTTCATACACACGCGCAATGATTTCCGCGCCGAGTCCGCAGTTCGCGTGCGCTTCGTGAACGACAAGCAATCGTCCGGTACACTGCACCGATTCCAAAATCGTTTCCATGTCGAGTGGTTCAATCGTTCGTAAATCAATCACTTCCGCATCAATTCCGCTTTGCGCCAATTCTTCCGCCGCTTGCAGCGTGAGCAACAATTGCCGTGAGTACGAAACAATCGTAATGTCCTTGCCGGCGCGTTTCACTTCCGCTTTGCCAATCGGTATCGTGTATGCTTGTTCGGGAACGTCGCCGCGCGTGAAATACAACAGTTTGTGTTCGATGAAAATGACAGGATTATTTGCGCGCATTGCGCCGGTCAATAAACCTTTCGCGTCATACGGCGTGGATGGCGCAACGACAGTCAATCCCGGCACTTGAGCGAACCAACTTTCAAAACTTTGCGAATGTTGTGCGCCGTTGCCGCGTCCGCCGCCCTGCTGCGCGCGAATCACAATCGGCAACGAAACTGTGCCGCCTGCCATGTACCGCAATTTCGCAGCTTGATTCACAATTTGGTCGGCAGCGACGAGCGCAAAATCCATAAACAATAATTCCACCACCGGGCGCATCCCCGCCATCGCCGCGCCAATGCCAAGTCCGACAAAACCCGCTTCACTAATCGGCGTATCGCGCACGCGGTCTCCGCCAAACTCTTGCCACAATCCTTTGGTGACGGTGAAAATTCCGCCGTGATGCCCGATGTCTTCGCCCATCAAAAACACGCGCGGGTCCGCGCGCATTTCTTGACGCAATGCTTGATTGAGGGCTTGAGCAAATGTGAGAATGGGCATGGTCTCGACAATTGTTGCAGTTGAAAAAGGTTATATAATTCCGACAGGAAAGGGTGAGCGCGGAAGAAAAAAATCTCTTCCGAACCAAATTTACCAAGATTGGTCGCTGGCTCTTTCTGGCGTGGTTGAGTACTGATCCTACTCAACCACTTTTTGTTTTCGATTTCGTTTCTTTATGCCGGTTGTCAAGCAAAACTCAAACTCGGCAATTCCCTACTCCGCCTGCCAAAGGAGCTGTCAAACATTTTGTGAACGCATCCCTACGCAAACACATCCTCAAACGCTTCCTCCGGCATTGGCGCGGGACTCGCTTGCGCAAATTCCAGCGCATCGGAAATAATTTCTTGCGCTTCGCCCTCCAATTTTTTCAACGCATCGTCATCAAAACCGAGAGTTTTCAAACGACTGCCCAAACGCACAATCGGTTCGCGTTCGCGCGCTTGCGCGACTTCATCTTTGGTGCGATACACTTCGGGGTCGCCCATCATGTGTCCCCACAAGCGATAGGTTTGCGCTTCAATGTACGTCGGACCCTTTCCGGCGCGCGCATTCTCTGCTGCTTCCGTTACGGCATCGAACATCACCTCGACATCATTTCCGTTCACTTGATGCGCGTTCATCCCGTAACTCGCGGCGCGTTCGTACGTATCCACGACAGAGGTAGTTTCATGCGATGGCGTCATTTCGGAATACAAATTGTTTTCGCAAACGAGCACGAGGGGCAATTTCCAAATGACCGCGAGATTGAGCGACTCGTGAAAAACGCCTTGGTTCACCGCGCCTTCGCCAAAAAACGCAAGCGCGACGCGGTCTGATTTCTGCATTTGCGATGCGAGCGCCGCGCCGGCTGCGTGCGGAATTCCCGCCGCCACAATCGCGTTCGCGCCCAACAAACCAATCGCCGGGTCCGTAAAGTGCATCGAGCCGCCTTTGCCTTTGGAGCAGCCCGTCGCTTTGCCGAGCATCTCTGCCATCGCCGCGCGCACGCTCAACCCTTTTGCGATTGCGTGTCCATGCCCGCGATAGGTGCAGGTCATGTAATCGTCGCGGCGCAGCGCCATGCACGCGCCGACGGCAACCGCTTCCTGCCCGACGCACGGGTGAAACGAACCGCGAATTTTTTGCTGCTGGTACAAATCGCGAATCGTCTCTTCAAATTTGCGAATCACCCACATTTGGCGATACGCGTTTTGCAAATCTCTAATCTCCAATCTCTAATCTCCGGACTCTGGGCAGGCACAAGGCACAGCCCCTACAAATCTGAAATCCAAAATCATAATTCAAAAATCCCGTCAATCCATCTCCATCCCGCCATCTACATTCAACGTTTGTCCCGTGATATAGCTCGCGTCGAACGAACAAAAAAAGGAAACGACGTTGGCAACATCCTCAGGCGTCTCTAATCGTCCGAGCGGAATCTTTGCCGTCATCCGCGCGAGCGATTCTTCAAACGTAATGCTTTGCTGCTGTGCGCGATCGCGATGCACTTTTTGCGTCATTGGCGTATC
>CAZXYP010000117.1:0-14053 GCA_964644955.1 uncultured Anaerolineales bacterium
TGGATGGAACCGCGACGGTTAACGACAGTACGTTTAGCGACAATCAAATTGAGAGTCCGATGGGCTTTATGACACAAGGCGGCGCTGTCGGCAGTCTCGACACGCTCAATGTCTATGACAGCACATTTTCCAACAATAGTTCGGCGCAGAGCGGCGGCGCGATTGCGGGCGCACTCGTTATCCGCAACAGCACGTTCACCAACAATCACGCGCGCAGCGGCGGCGCGGCATCGGGCAGCGAGCAGGTATTGAACAGCGCGTTTTTTGAAAATACCGCAGAGCTGAACGGCGGCGCGCTCTCGGGCATCTCGAGCGTAATTGCCAACAGCACTTTTTATCACAACGCAGCGGGAAATCGCGGCGGCGCGTATTTTAGCGGCGGCGATAACAGCGTTGTCGTTCACAACACGTTTTTCGATAACGACGCGCTCGACGGCGGTTCCATTTTTCACGTCGGAAGGATTTGCTATGACGAAGATTGTGACGGGTACGAAGAAAATTTTGTCACGCTCAAGAATTCGATTTTTTACACCACGCTCGCGCCAAACAATTGTGTCGAGGAATTTGGAACCAATTTCTATCTCATCAATGGCGGCGGCAATCTCGTATGGCCCCAGTATGGCTGCGGCGGGGCACTCACACACCCGCGCTTGCTGCCCCCGGCGGACAATGGCGGACCCACGTGGACGATGGCGCTCTTGCCAGACAGCCCCGCCATTGACGCAGCGCAAGATGCGGCATGCGCCGCGTCCCCCGTCAACAATCTTGACCAGCGCGGTGTGACGCGTCCCATCGGCGCGCACTGCGACATTGGCGCCTACGAAGCGGACGGAAGCGAAACGCCGCCGACGCCCGATGAAATTTTTGTGAATACAACGGATGACCACGACGACGGCGTGTGTGATGGCGCGGATTGTTCACTGCGCGAAGCAGTTCACGCCGCCAACGCGAATCCAAACTTGACCACCATTCATTTGGCGTCAAATGCAATGTATGTTTTGGAAAGCGCGGACACGAATCCCGCCGACACCGGTCCGAGCGGTTTATTCATCAACACGAACGTTACGCTTCAAGGCAATGGTGCAACGATTGCGCGCGATGCGAGCGCGAGTCCCTTTCGGCTCTTGCACATTCATCCCGCCGCCATCGTTTCATTCGACCATGTGCGCGTGCAAGGCGGACGCACGCCCGACCTGCCCAATCCATGGGATCCCCTTTATCACGGCGCGGGAATTTTCAATCAGGGTATCCTCGCGCTCAATCGTGTGACGCTGCACGATAACCAACAGGGCTTGAGTTACGAATGTTGTGTGGGCTTTCTTGTCGCGAGCGGCGGCGGCATTTACAACTCGGGAATCTTGAACGCGCAAAACAGCACGTTCTCTGAAAATCATGCGGCGGATTCGAGGGGCTGTGGAACAGGCGGCGAGGGCGGCGCAATTGCGAATCGCGGCATCCTCACACTCATCAACAGCACTTTGGTGAATAATCACGCAGGCGACGGCGCGCCGGCTCCACTTTGCGGCGGCAGTTCCAAAGGCGGCAGCGGCGGCGGCATCGCCAATTACAGCAGCGCGACGATTTTGAACGGTACGCTGGTGGGCAATCAAGTCGGTGAAAGCGATACCGCGAGCGACGGCGTGGGCGGTGGAATTTACGGAAATGGCACCATCAAGAACTCGCTCGTCGCGGACAGCACGGGGGGCAATTGCGCGGGCGCGTTCACGGCAGCCAGCACGCACAATTTTGCGGACGACAATTCGTGCGGCGCGAGTTTCACCCAAAAAACGGATGCGGAATTGAATCTCGGCATGCTGCAAGATAACGGCGGCGCGACGTTCACGATTGCGCTCGGTTCGAGCAGTCACGCGATTGATGCGGGCGACAATGCCTCGTGCGCCGCGAGCGACCAACGCGGGCAGGCGCGCAGTGACTTGAATTGTGACATCAGCGCATATGAAGCAAAATACGCGGATACGCACACAGTCATCAAAGGAAATTTTTCAAGCGGTGTCGCGCAAACCTTCGGTCCCACGTTCGTACAACTCGTTGTGAATTCAGGCGACCCGGGCGCAATCACCATCACAAAACATACGGGCAATCCGAACGGCACGCCCGCGAACGGCGCGATTGGGTATGAATGGGACATTGCCGCGACGGGTTCGCCGTTCAACCTCACGCTGAAAATTTGCTACGCGCTCGCGGAATTGGGCGGACACAGCGAAGCGGCGCTGAAAATTTTTCACAAGAATGGCGATACGTGGCAGGACTTGGGCGGCACGGTTGATACGGTGAATCACTGCATCACCGCCAGCAACATCACCTCGCTCAGTCCCTTTACGCTTTCCTCCAACGCGCCGACTGCGGTAACGCTCGCAAAATTTTCCGCCCGCATGACCAAGCAACATTTCGTGCGCGTGAAATGGGCGACGGGGAGCGAATTTAACATCGTCGGCTTTGAGGTCTATCGCGCGACAAACAAGAATGGCCAGTACAAAAAATTGAACGCGGCATTCATCAACGCGCAGCACAGCGGCGATGTCATTGGCGGAACGTACAAATTCACCGACAAAAAAGTGAAAGCGGGCAAAACCTATTTCTACAAAATCGAAATTGTGTTCGCGGACGGCAGGCGCGAAGCGAGTCCCATCAAAAAGGTTGTCGTGCGATAACCCATTCGCTCAAACAGAACGGACAAGCCATGAGAGCTTGTCCGTTTTGTTATGCCGCGCGCAGCGCGAAATGCAAGTTACGTTGGATTGCGTTCCACCCATTGCGTTCCATCGTGGACGTACCACTTGCCCGAATCCGCGCCGAGCATCCAGTAGCGTCCTTGCGCGTCTTGCACGACCAGCGCGCGCAATTGTTCTTCAAACTGCGCTTGCGTGATGCGTCCCGCCCCAACTTGTCCCTTTAATTTAAAGAATTCGTCTTCGGCGCGTTTGAAGGTGGCAGTATCGGTTCCTGCCGCAGTTGTCGCGGCGCGACGTTCGGGCAAATCGAGCGGCGCGCTGCTCGGTTTACTTGGTAGTGGGGCAGGCGGCGGAGTCGGCGCGTTCGTGTTTAGCGTTGGAGGAGCGTAGGTCGGCGGCGCGTACGCGGGCTGCGGCGCGACTGCCGGCGCGGGACGACGGCGGCGCATGAAAAAGAAAATCAAAAACAAAAACAGCAAGAGCGCGGCAAAGGCGATGGCGGCAGGAATGAGCCACGAAGGCAATCCGGCGGCAATGGTTACTTGCCCCGGCTGGGCATTGACCAACACTTCAGCATGAGACGCGCGTTCCCATGCCTGATTGTTTTCAAAATTCAACTTGCTGCTCGCGTTCGCGGCGCCGTTCACCTTGAAGCGGACGCTTGCGATTGCGCCATCGCCCGAAATTCCATCCAGCGACACAATGCCGATGACGACGCGCCCCGCTTGCTTGAGGTTCGATTCCAACAGCGCGTTATTTCCCGCGAGCGCGCCTTTCGTCACACTTTCGGCGGTCAAGACTGACGCGTCGTACACCAATTCAAGATGGATTGCGCCCAACCCCTGCGCGCCCGCGAGTTGAATTGGCACATCCACCGTTCCCCCCGTCTGCGCTTCCACTGTCGGCGCGCTCACCGTCACCGTCGCGGCGAACGCTGACTGCATCAGGAGCAACACCAATCCAGTGAGCAGAAATATAGATGCGGTGATCTTGTGTCGTCGCAGCATCGCCCGACCTCCAATCTCCAATCTCTAAGCTCTATTGTCCCACTGCGCGCTGCAAGAGAATCACCGCATCGCGCGAAGTTACATCGCCGCTCGCATCCATGTCCACAAACAACCGCACCGTTCGCAGTCCCGTTGACATTTCGAGCGCGCACAACGCGTCGAGTTCATTCAACGCGCCCGAACCATCACAGTCGCCGTTTTGAATTCCACCCGGCGATGTGCCTCCCGTCGCGCCGCCGCCACTTGCGCCACCCCCTGCACCGCCGCCAGTTCCACCTGCGCCGCCGCCACCGAACGGCGGCACAGTGCCATCGTCATTCACGATAACTATTTCACCGGCGAGGCGGTCAATCTCCAACACGCTGCCATTCGGGTCATTGATGGTCGTCACGTTGAGCAAAAGTGGTGACACATCGCCCGGTTTGCCGACGACGCGAAAGGGAATTTCGACAAGTGTGCCAACATCATTTTGAATCCCTTGCGTTCCCGCGACGCCGACGAGAATCTGTCCCGACGAATTGGGATTTGCTGTGAACAATGCGTTGTCGAGCAAATTACCCTTACCCACATCGCCGACGGGTTGAATCACGCTTGAATCATAGGTGATGCCGAAATTGAGATTGGCAACGTTCTGCGATTTGATGAGCCAAACGGGAACGCGCACGGTCTCGCCTGCAAACACAAAACGGCGCGCCGCTTGAAGCGTCATGCGCGCAACATTTCGCTGCGGCTGCGCGAGGTTCGACGCGTCGGGCAGCGTACAGCCGGGCGCAATCGCGCCGATGCTGTTCGCGCTGATTTGGACTTGGTTGCCCGCTTGTAAATCAAATGGCGCGAGCGACGCATTGCGCGGCGTGAGATGCACGACGCCTTCGAGCGCGCAAATGATACTCGCACCCGTCGCGGGGTCATTTCCCAAAATGTATTCTGTGCCTTTGACCGTCACGCTGACGTTATAGTCTTCGAGTTCCGCGATGCTTGGAATTTCGTCTTTGCCCGTCACCTGCGCGCGAATTGCTCTGCCCAAGGTGCTTAGCGTTTTGAGCGTGATGCTTTGGCTTGAGCGCGCGTCGGGACGTTTCACGCCGACTTCCAAACAATGCTCCATGATGACACTCCCACTGCCTTCGCTCAACGTCACGATGCTGCCATCCCACCACGTGAGCTGCAGCTCGCCCAATCCTTTGAAACAAATCACATCGCCATAGTTCAATGGTTTGCCGTTGAGATTGTCCTCTTCCCACTCGCCTCGAAAATCCTTGCCCGCGCGGAGAATTTTCACCTCCATCGTGCCATCAATCTTGTTGATGGTTCCCAAGAGTGGCGCAGGCGCGGGACTGGATGAAGGAGAGGAGATTTGTTCGGGACTGCACACGCCCGCCCCCACAAAAGCGCTGCCCAATTGCTGCATCAAGGTTTTGATTTGCGCGCGCGTCTGGTTCACCAACGGCTGTCCGCTCGACGAATCCCCGGTGAGGAACATGGAATATTCCACACGCAAGTTACCGCAGAGGGCATGACCGAACGCTTTGCCCGCCTCCTTGTTGCTGTCAAAATACGGGTCGAGCCACACCTGCAAGACGCCCGAATTTTTTGCGCCCGGGACTGCCTCGAATGCTTCGAATGCAAACATTTCGCCGCGAGGGACTGGCGTCTGGTACGATTCGGTGGAAATTTGGAAAGCGCGCTGCGCGTCGGCAGAGGTCGCGTTGCCGCGCACCTTGATATCCGTTCGTTCGCTGCCGAACCCCGCCAGTTCGCGCGCGAGAAAACCTCTTACAGTCCAGCCCTCATTCTCGACAGACACACATTCGAGAAACTTTTTGGAAGTACATTCCGTCAAACTATTTTTAAGGGCCGCGGCAGCGGCTTGCATTTGTGCGTCCACGTTGGCGATTTCTTGTTTGAAATCGTTTGGGTCACAACCGCAGCTTGCATCGCCCGGAAACGGCTTGGTCCAATCGGTTTGCGTCCGCGTGCGAAATACCTCCGCAACCCAATTTTCCGCGAGGACGAGAAAATCATCATGAGAAATCGCGGGCGGCTCGGCAGGTTTGTCCGAGTGTGCTTTTTTGCCTTCAAAGCCGAGCAGGATTAACTCGTCGCCTGCCAGATGATTTAGGAACCCCGTCCCCGTTCCGTCGCCCGTACTGCGAAAGCGCTGGCAAACTTGGACAGCGGTCTTGCCGGTAAAAAACATGTGCTCGGGCGCAAGCTGCCACTTGTTTTCCTTGTTTTTGGCGGCAAGGTCATGACAGAGAATGCACTCGTGAGCCGGATCCAACGGCACGCCAAAACTATCAATCGGAATGTAGCCGCCGGGGTGCTTGGTGTTCGGATTCGTGTGCAGGTCGCCGTACGCGCCGTGACAATTGAGGCAGCGCGGGTGCTGCAAAACAAGATTCATCTTGGCGAACGCTTCCGCCGCGCGTGCTGCCTCGTCCTTGTTGAGGGGGCACGCTTGTTGTCCCTGCGCGAGAACCGCAGGCGCAGGTTGACGGCTCAAGAACCAGCCAAACGCCGCAAGCACGCTCAACCCAATTGCCGCCGCGCAAATCAAAAGAAATCGCTTCATCGCTTTTGCTCCATTCCTACGTCGGAATTTTGCTACCTGTTCAACGCGCGCTGCAAAAGCAGTACCGCATCGCGCGAAGTGACAATGCCATCGCCATCCAAATCCATTTGCGCCATACTCGCGCGCAAGCTGACGGACATTTCGAGCGCGCACAAGGCATCCAACTCACTCAAACGCGCGTCGTTGTCGCAATCACCCGCGAGCGCGTTCGATGCAATCAAAGTTGGTGTGAGGTTCGCGATGGTGGTTGCCATCACGGTTGCCGTTGCAGTAGGACTCGCGTTCGCGGCAGCGGTTGCAGCGGCGGTTGCTGTGATTAAAGGGGTTGTTGGAATGGGTGTCGCCGTGTTCGCGTTCGCGAAATTATTTTGCACCGGCAGCCCATCGAGCGGACGATACGCGGTGACGACGATGTTGTCCGCGCGCTGTCCGCCAATTTGCCCGCGATTTGCTTCTGCGCCAAACGCAATCCCCGCCGCGCCCTGATTGGAGCCAGCCGTCGGCGGAATGTTGACGGCGGTTACAAATTGATTGTCCTGATTAAAGGTCTGCAATCTCCCGTCGAGCGCGACTTGGAGTTGATTGCCGCCCGCCGCAATCTCGATGATGTGAATCGCGCGCGCGTCGAACGACGCGGGTCTTGCAGTGAACGCGATGACTGCGTTTGGATTCAGACGTTTGATTTTGATTTCGCCGGTGCTTTCCAGCTGCGCCCAATAGCCCGCCGATTCGCCGCCGATGATGCCGTCGCCCAACGCCGCCGCGCGGCTGCGCACGTACGGACCCGCCTGTGTAACATGTCCCGCCGCATTCGTCGGCACGAGGAGGTCGGCGCGAATGTTCAAAGCTTGTCCCATGTCCGCGCCGCGCACGACACCGCGCGCAACCGCGCACGCATCACTCAACGCGAATTGAAAGCCGCCGTAATCGAGTCCGTTATTCTCCAACGCGCCATTCGCGAGTTTCACGCCAATCGGATTCGTCGCATCGGTTCCACCGGTCGGAAAGATGGGAAGGAAATAGAGCGAACGATTTCCGCCGTATCCATTTTGCGCGGGACCAATGCCGCACGCTGGAGCATCGGGTCGGTCAAAATTATCCGAGACGAGCGGCGCGCCGGGCGCCAAGGTTGCGGCGGGGATGGTCGGCGTTGGTTGCGCAGGAACATTCGCGGTGGGAGGAATGTTCGTCGGCGGCACAGAGGTAGGTTGAGGAGAAGGCGCCGCGCCTTGAACCGTCCACTCGCCACTTGTCGGACGCACAATCGGCGAAACCGTCCATGTCCCACTCGCCGAATTTTTACCTGCTACATACGTTCCGTTCAACGCAATGGGAAACTGATACGGAACCGCGTAATCATTGACGCCGAGGTCGGCTTGACAGTCCACCTCTTGAAAACCGGAGGTGCAGTTGCGAAAATCCACATTGTTGGTTCCATCGAGCGTTCCGCTCATCGAAATTTCGCCGTTCGCAGAATTGAAGGAACCGGTAAAGGTCGCGCTAAAGTTTTGCTGCCAATCCATTTGCGCGGTCGTGGCAGGCGAAGCGTTGCTGCACGCCAAGCCGCGCGTGCCACTGCCGCCGCCTTGCAGTGAACCACTTGCCGTACCCGCGCCGGCATCCAGGGTGAGCGTAAAGGAACCTGTTGTTTCGGGCGCGTCGGAAAAATTACACTCGCCGGCAATATCACTCTGGCGCAAGACGAACGAGCCGTTCAGCGTTTGCGGACCTTGCGCGTACGCGATGCGCTGCGGCGTAAGCAGCGCCAAAACAAAAAAAACTCCGAGCATCCAAAATCTCTTCATTGGTTCGATTCCTCACAACGCGCGTCCGCCATCCCCAGCAAATGATTCGCGCGCGGGTGAAAACAACTCGCGCCGATACATTGAAACTTGCACAGAGGCAATCATCTCAATGTATCGGCGCGGTTCTGTACAAATCCCCAATCACAAAGATTGGATTACAAGGAGTAGAGGTAACTCATTATAGCCGTTGGCGATTATTTTTCAAGCGGTTTTTTCCGAGTTGGATAGGTGAACGGTGTTTCCTCCGCAACCAGCGCGGGCGCATCTTGGCGTTTCATCCCTCCTTGCGTTCGGGACAGGCGGTTTGACGTTTGCTCCGTTGTCCGTCGTCCGTTGTCTGCCGTCCGCAATCTCTCCGCCAAACGCGTATTCCGCTGCGCGATTTTATTGTTCCGCACCGCCATCCCAATCGCCTTTTTGTTTCCGACAATCACAACCAATTGTTTCGCGCGCGTGACCGCCGTGTAAAGTAAATTTCGTTGCAAGAGCATGTAATGCTGCGTCAGAATCGGCAGCACCACCGCGCGATATTCACTGCCTTGCGATTTGTGTACGCTCATCGCAAACGCGTGAACGAGTTCATCCAATTCGCTAAATTCGTACAACACGCGCGTCCCGTCAAAATCAATGTCCACCGTTTGCTCTTCAAAATCAATTTCAATCACGCGTCCCAAGTCGCCGTTAAAAACTTGCTTGTCGTAGTTGTTGCGCGTTTGCAGCACCTTGTCGCCGACGCGAAAGACGCGCGAACCGTGTCGCGTTTCGCGTTTGCTTTGCGCGACAGGATTCAGCGCGTTTTGCAAAATTGCGTTCAGTTCGCCCACGCCCGCTTGCCCGCGATGCATCGGCGAAAGAACTTGGACATCGCTGATGCCGTTCAAGCCAAAACGTTTCGGAATGCGCGTCGTCACCAATTCGACAACGCGCGCCGCCGCTTTTTCCGCATCCTCTTCTTGAAACAAAAAGAAATCGCGCGCGTCGTCGCGGAACAAGGGCATCTCGCCGTGATTGATGCGATGCGCGTTCGTCACAATCAAAGATGTTTCGTCTTGACGAAAAATCACGTCGAGAGCGACGACGGGAATCACTTGCGATGCCAGCATATCTTTCAACACATTCCCCGCGCCGACACTCGGCAGTTGGTCAGGGTCGCCGACGAACAAAATGTGCGAGGTCAAATCAATCGCCTTTAACAACGCATTCATCAACAACAAATCAATCATCGAAGTTTCATCCACAATAATCAAGTCCGCGTCGAGGGGATTGTCGCGGTCGCGCAAAAATTTTTTATGCTCAAATGGTTTGAATTCCAACAAGCGATGTAACGTTTGCGCTTGTTCGCCCGTCGCTTCGCTCAAGCGTTTCGCGGCGCGTCCCGTCGGCGCGGCGAGTTTGAACGTTTTGTGTTTCGCTTTCAACAGCTGAATGATTGCGCGGACGGTGGTTGTTTTGCCTGTGCCGGGTCCGCCGGTGAGGATAGAAACTTTTTCGGTGAGCGCGAGGCGAACCGCGTCTTGTTGTTTGGGGGTGAGAGATTGGAGATTGGAGATTGGAGATTGGGCATTGAGCCAATCGTATGCTTTCTGCCAACTCACTTTTTGAAATTCCGCGAGACGCGTTGAACGATTTTGTTTCAATTCCAACAACCGTTTCGCGGTATTTTTTTCTGCAACGTGAAACGGCGTCAAGTACACCGCCTCATTTCGCACGCCAGAGTCTCCAGTCTCCAGTCTCTGCTCCTCAGTCTCTAGTCTCCCTTCTCCCATCTCCTCAACCACAATAGAGTCTCCGGTCTCTAGTCTCCCAATCGCCGCATCCACCATTTCCGCGCTCACGCCCAACGCTTCGCGCGCCTCATCCACCAACGCGCCGCGTTCGGCGAATACGTGTCCATCGTCAATAAATTTCGCCATCACGTACTCGACGCCTGCTTCAATGCGCGCGGGGTCATCTTCCTTCATCCCCAATGCGCGCGCGATTTTGTCCGCCGTCAAAAAGCCGATGCCGTAAATGTCGCGCGCGAGACGATACGGTTCATTCTTCAAAACATTCAGCGCGCCGTCGCCGTACTGTTTGTAAATTTTCACCGCGAGCGCGGTGCTGACGCCGTGCGACGACAGAAACATCATCACTTCTTTGATTTGTTTCTGTTCCGCCCAACCTTTTTGAATAATTTCGATGCGTTTGCCGCCAACACCGTCAACCTCATGCAAGCGCGCAACATCATTCTCAATCACGTCGAGCGTGTCGAGCCCAAAATAATCTACGATGCGTTTTGCGGTCACGGGACCGATGCCCTTGATGAGACCACTGCCGAGATATTTGCGAATGCCCTCAATCGTCGCGGGGAGTTGAATTGTAAATTTTTTGATTTCAAATTGGCGTCCGTGCGTGGGATGATTCGTCCATATTCCTTGCAGCGCGAGCGATTCGCCCACACTCGCGCCCATGAGATTTCCAATCACGGTGACAGTGTACGATTTTCCTTCGGGGACAAACCGCGCGACGGTATAACCGTTCTCTTCATTGTAAAACGTGATGCGTTCGATAACGCCAGTGAGGGGTTGGAGAGGGAGGTTGGTGGGAACATTCACAGGGACGAGTATAAATGAAATCGGCTTTTCTATCACGTTTGAATCTTTGCATCAATCGTGTTAGAATCGTAGTGTTATAGATGAGCAGCAACACATTCTGATACACAAAACTGACAGCGGCATGACAACACGACAGCCCGTTTATATCGGCACGGACGGCGGCGCGACGACGACCAAAATCGGCGGCGTGTGGGCGGACGCGTCTCCCATTTCCACGACCCTGCTTCAAAGTCCGACGAACGGCGATTTGGGACCCGAGGCGGTTATTCGCGGTTGGGTGCAAGGTGTTGCCGATTATTTGCGCGCCAATCAGCTGTCATGGGACCAGGTGCACGGCGTCGGCGTCGCGATTCCCGGACCGCGTACGAGTTACGGTGTGCTCGAACGCGCGGCGAATTTACCGGAAAGTTTTGTGGGCTTGGATGTGTACACGGTCTATCACGATGCCCTATCGGAAGCGGCGGGACGCGATGTCTTGCTCGTCGTCGGCAATGACGGCAACATGGGCGGCGTGGCAGAAGCAGCCCGCGTGCGCGGCGATACGAACGGCACTGCCGTGATGCTCGCGCCGGGTTCGGGTCTCGGTACCGCGTATGTGGACAGCACCGGCTTGGCGTTGGAGGGAGATTCTTTGGCGGGTATGGAAGCGGGTCACATGCCCGCGCCACTGCATCTGTTAAATGCAAAACCGTATCCGTGCGGCTGCGGGCGTGATTGGGGCTGTGTGGAAATGTATACCTGCATCGCCGGACTGCCCTTTTTGCTCGCAGAAAAATTACATGAATATCCCGACCATCCGTTAGCACATTCCACTCTTGGTCCCAAAGAACGCGCGTTGGCGTTGCGCGGTCTGGCACAGCAAGGCGACCAAATGGCGCAAGAGATTTTTGATTTTCAAGCGCGCGCACTCGGCTTGCACATGGCAAATCTGGCAATGGCGCTCGACCCGCATTTTGTCATTATCGGGGGCGGTTTGATGGACCCGCACGCGACGACCGACGCATTTCGCGCGCGCTATTTGAAAATTGTTTGGAAATCCGCCGAACCATATTTGTGGGCTTCCCAGCGGCGCAAAATTCAAGTCGTTCCTGCCACGCTCGGCGATTTATCGCAAGCGATTGGCGCGGCGCTGGTCGCGTTATACACTGCGCGCACCCACGCCGGCGCGACAACCTGAAACGTGGTGGATGGACGCATTCAACCGAAAGCAAAAAAAGGGCGGACTCACTCCGCCCTATTTTTTTTTTGGTACGGCTCAGGTTGACAAGAAATTTGTGCGCCGGTGGCATCGAACCATCATGAGCGCGCGTGCAGGGTCATGGGCAAACCGTTCGCCATACCCAAAGTGATGCGCGGCGCGGGAACAATGTTTGCGTTTGGCGCCAGTCGCAAAGTGTAACGCTGCGCGATGGCGGCGAGCAGCAGTGTCGCTTCGGCGAGCGCAAACGGCTGTCCGATGCACAAGCGCGGTCCGCCGCCAAAGGGCATGTACACAAAGCGCGGCAGCTTGTCTGAATTCTCCGGCGCGAAACGGTCGGGGTCAAAGGCATCGGGATTTTTCCAATAACGCGGATGGCGATGCATCGTGTACGGCGAAATCAACACGGGCGCGCGCGGGGGCAATTTGTATTCTCCCAGCATGTCCGCGTGAATGCTTGCGCGCGACGTAATCCACGCGGGCGGCGCGAGCCGCATCGTTTCATCCAACACGCGGCGCGTGTACAGCAACTGCGGCACATCGTCCATGACCGGAGCGCGACCTTGCAGACGCGCATCTACTTCGGCATGCAGTTTCTGTTCCGCTTCCGGATGTTGTGACAAAAAATACCATGCCCACGTCAACGCGTTCGCGGTGGTGTCATGCCCCGCAAACAACATGACCAAGGTTTCGCGATACAATTCGTTTTCGGTCAACCCCTTGCCCGTTTCCGCCTCGCGCATGGACATGAGCAATGACAACAAATCATTTTTGTTTTCGCCCGACGCCATGCGTTCGTGAATAAGTCGCAAAATAATGTCGGCGTTGGCACGCCGCGCCGCGTTCGCATGACGATTGCGCGCGGTGGGAACCCAATACGGCGGATAAAACGGATGCTGAATGCGAAAACTCAAATCGTCATTCGCCCGAGCAAAACCCTCGCCTAACGCGCGCATGTCGCCGGTCAAATCCACACTGAACAATGCGCGTCCGACAATTTTTAACGTGACGCGCGTCATGTCGCGATCTAGGGCGCGCGTTTCACCCTGCGGCGCGCTCGCCCAATCTGCCAACAATTCGTTCGCCGTTTCGGTCATGACATTTCCGAACGAGGCAATCACCTGCCGATGAAACATCGGCTGCATGAGGCGGCGGCGCTTGAGCCAAAATTCGCCTTCGCTCGTAAAAATATTTTCGCCCGAAACATTTTTAAACAACTGCATCACGCGCGTGTCTTTGGTAAAGTTACGATGATGGTCTTGCAGCACGTGTTGAATGTACGCCGGATGATTGACGACGTACACATCACGCGGACCGAGACGCAGCCGCACAATATCGCCGGTTTCGCGCGCGTGCGTCAACACGGCGAGCGGGTCAGCGCGAAATTCGTTGAGCCAGCCCGTCCAATGGGGCGCGGGCAGCGTCGGAATCTGCGAATTTGATGGTACGGTGCGTGTCGGTTGAAAAAGCGTCTGTGACATTTTACTTGCCTCGGTATTCTGAATGTGTTTTCATCTTGCATCCGAATTATGAAACAGCTATGAAGGAGATGCCGAGAGATTGTGTATTAACAAAGTTGAATATTAGATTTCATTGCGGATACGCGCGGCATATTTTCATTGCGCAGGGTGCACATTGAAAAAACCGTCCGCGTCCTTGCCGATGGTCAACGTGTTGGATTTGCAGTGGGTGGCATCGGCGCGCAAGTGCCATGCGGTCGGTGTGAAATTTGAAGCGCGCAAGTGTTGGATGACGGGCGCGTGCGCCGACGGGTACAGCGCGCATTCATCCTCCGGGGCAAAAGGAATGATTTGGGTCGCGCCCGTGAGTTTGGCGACGAAAAATTTTTGCGGCGGGTCGGTCGGATTTTTCAAAGACGGCAGCACAATCGAGTGTTCCCCCCATGTCTCGTCGGTGGCGGGCACGGACGCGGCGCTTTTGCGCGCGACCCGGAGAATGGTTTCCTTTTGCATGCGCACTTGATACCGCGGCGCGCCGGTTTCCAGTTCGATGGTCGCATAATAGTACGGCGTTGCAAACGCCCGTCGCTCCGCAAAGGCAAAGATTCTGCTGGAATTGAACGCGTGCAGCAGGAACGCGCCGTCGTACGATGTTTCCTCCGCGCTGCGGCTGAGCATTACGGCAAAGATACATTCGCGCGCCGAAAGCCCATTCCATTTT
>CAZXYP010000118.1:0-12174 GCA_964644955.1 uncultured Anaerolineales bacterium
CCACAGCAGAAGAACTTGCGGCCGCTATGGGGGTGGAAAATCTGGTCAGCGCCGATCTCATGGGCAGCGATCCGGCCGGAGTAGGCATTGGTACAGCGGCACTGGGTTTGACCGGTTTCCCCACTGATGGCGACACCTTTGCCATTTTATCTACCGGTCTGGCAGCCGATGCCGATACGCCTGATTCCTCAGGTTCTTTAACCACCGAATTGGATGGTATCAATAACACTTTAGGCAACGACCTGGTGCGATTGCATCTGCAACTGGAGGTGCCAGGCGAGTATGATTGCCTTTCTTTTGATGCCACTTTTTATTCTGAGGAGTATCCAGAGTGGGTGGGAAGCATATATAACGATACGCTCACGGTGCAGCTCACTCCGCAGACCGGACAGATGCGAACGTTCGGTCCCGCCCGCGCGGGAATCAAATCGGACGGAGCCACCAACCCGGGCGCAGTGACAATTACACGCTCGCTTGTGACCGAAATAAATATCATCCCCGCGCGCTGGAACATCGGCGCAGAAGTCAACAGCGGGCTGAACGTCAAATTGGATTTGTGCTATACCGCTTCTGAATTGGGCAGTTTGAACGAGAGCAATCTCAAAATGTATCGCAAACCGAGCGGAGGCAACTGGTCCGAAGTCGGCACACCGACGATTACGATCAGCGGCGCGCATCGCTGCGCGGCAATGAGCAGTGTCGCAGGATTCAGCGAATGGGCGCTTGGCACACAAGCCCCATCGGCGCCCACGGTCGCAGACATGGGCAGCGTACGCGGCAAGGCGAATTCCAAAGGTCATGCTGTCATGCGCTGGACGACGCTAAACGAGTTGAACCTTCTCGGCTTTAACGTTTACCGTCGTCTCGAGGGCAAGAATGGCGCAAACAAGCACGAATGGAAACAAATCAACGTCAAGTTGATTGACGCAAAAAAACTCGGCGCTGTGGAAGGCGCCAAGTATCACATTGCCGACAAAAAAGTCAAAAAGGGAAATACGTACCGCTACAAACTGCAGATTCTTCGCGCAGACGGCACGAGCGAATGGAGCGAGATTGTCAAAATCGAAATACCGGAATAGACAACTCACCGCGCACACAAAATCGTCCCCCTCTCTCGCATTCGGGAGAGGGGGCTTTGTTTTGCAAACAATCCAACCAAATTGCCAAATGAGAGTTCCTGTTGTTTTGTATGCCCGCGCAACTCGCATTATAATCGTTTCGTTTTTTGGGCAATTCAATTGCCCGGAGCGGATACGTCATGACCGAATCGCTTGCCGTCACGATTGGCACGCTGTTGCGCCAACAACACAAAACCCTCGCGCTTGCCGAATCGTGTACCGGCGGACTCATCGCCTCGCTGCTCACGGACGTTCCCGGCAGTTCCGAATATTTTTTGGGCAGTGTCGTCGCGTACGCGTACGAAGCCAAAGAACGATTGCTCAATGTTCCGCACGACCTCTTGCTGGAACACGGCGCGGTCAGTGAACCCGTCACGCGTGTCATTGCGCAAAACGCGCGCGCGCAATTTGGCGCGGACGTCACCATCGGCATCACCGGCATTATGGGACCCGGCGGCGCAACTCCGAAAAAACCACTCGGACTGACATACATCGCCCTGTCGGCGCCCGACGCGTTCTGGTGCCGCAAATTTGTTTGGACGGGGAACCGTCTCGAAAACAAGGCGAGCGCGGCGCGCGCGGCGCTCGAAATCTTGCACGAATACTTGATCCGCTAAGCGCCTATTGCATATCACAGATCGCGTATCGCAATGGTGCGACCCGAATACGCAATAGACGTTCCGCTCTCCGCCCATGGACTTGCTCGTCGTATTTCAATCCATCTTTCTCGGCATCATTCAAGGACTCACCGAATTCTTGCCCATTTCCAGTTCCGCGCATTTGATTATTGTGCCGTGGCTGTTTGGCTGGGAGAATGATGTCATTACCAGTTTGCCGTATGATGTGGCATTGCATCTTGGCACGCTCGTTTCCGTCCTCGCGTATTTTTGGCGCGATTGGGGACGGCTGATTCGCGCGGGCATCGCATCCATCGCCGAACGCAAAATTGGTAACGACCCCAACCGCCGTCTCGCGTGGCTCATTGTTATCGGCTGCATTCCCGGCGCCGTCATTGGCGCGCTGGCGGAAAGCAAGGTCGAGGAAATTTTTCACGCGCCGGATACACCGCTCGCGATTCAAGCCGTCATTCTCATGGCGCTCATTATCGCGGCATTGGGTTTCTTTTTATTTATTGCGGAACGCGTCGCCAAACATGTGCGCGGGATGGAACAACTGAGGTTTTGGGATGCCGTCATTGTCGGCGCGGCGCAAGCGCTGGCAATTTTTCCGGGCGTCTCGCGTTCGGGCGCGACCATCACCGCCGGTCTCTTTCTCGGGTTGAAACGCGACGTCGCCGCGCGCTTTTCATTTCTGCTCGGCGCGCCCATTATCGCGGGCGCGGGGCTCAAAAGCATGTACGATTTGTACCAAGAATCGCAGCGCGGCGCGTTGGAAAGCGGCGATTTGTTTTTGTATTTTGTTGGTTTTGTGTCCGCCGCCGTCACGGGCTTTTTGACAATTCGATTTCTGTTGAAATATCTTCAACGCAACTCGACGGATATTTTCGTGTATTATCGGTGGGTGATGGCGGCGCTCCTTATCGCGATTGCTTTGTTGCGCGGATGAAAATAAAATATGAAGGATGAAGGATGAAAGATGAAAGATTTTTGAAAGTGGCGAAAGCCCGCAAGAACTTGCCCGCGTTCTTGTTTGTTTCATCCTTCATCCTTCTGCTTTCCGCCTTTACTTCGGCGTGTCGCGCGACCCCCACGCCCACCGCACCCGCACATTTTCGCATCGGCACGGCAGACTCGACGCAGTATATTGCGCGTGAAGCGGCTGCCGCGTATCGCGTCGAACATCCCAATACGACCTTTGATTTTTTCAAAACCAATTCCACCATGTCACTGCGGCAGCTCGCGTTCGGACAATATGATTTTTCGTTTGTCGAACGCAATCCGCGCGCGGACGAATTGGAACGCGCCAACGCGACCGCGTACGAACTCGGACGCGACGGCATAATTGTGCTTGCGCATCCGTCCAATGCGCTCCAAAATCTTTCGCGCGAGGAATTGAAAAAAATCATGTCCGGCGAAATCAATCGCTGGTCACAACTCAACCTTGACCCGCCCGGCGGACAAGATTCGATTCAGGTTCTCGCGCGCGAAGACGGCTCGGGAATGCGCGCGGTCATGGAAGAACAAATCATGCAAGGCGCGCGCACGACGCCAACCGCGCTGTTGCAGCCGACGAATCTGGACATGCTCGATTACGTTGCGGAACATCCCAATGCGATCGGGTACGTCGCTGCCAACATTTGGGACAACAACACCCATACGCGCGCGCTTGCCATTGAGGGCATTGCGCCCACACGCGAAAACATTGCCAACGGAACGTATCCGCTGCTGCAAACCGTTTTCCTGATTGTGCCAAAAAATGCTTCCGCCGACGTTGCCGGATTTGTGGATTTTCTCGCATCCAATGAAGGACGCGCCACCATCTATCGCCGCCTCAGCGCGCCGCCGCGCAAGTGAATTCCGGCGCGCGGCGGATTTTTTCCCCAAAGGATTCGTTATCAACTCGTAATCCCAACCCCTCGCCTCGCCGCATCTTTTGTGATTAAATGGATTCAGAAATTCTTGTGCGAGGTAAAGATGCAATATCTGAATTACGATAATGAACCGCGCGCGGACGAAGCGCCGTGGACTGCCGCGCCAAACCCACCGCGCGCGGACGCATTCGATTCACAGCTGATGCCCTTGACTCCGAATCCACTCACACCCGCGCAATCAAACAATCACGCCGATTCGCTTGCTTTGGGCACGGTCCTTCAGGCGCTGCAACAAACCCAGATACAGCAGCTTTATCTGGTACGCGGCATGGAAACGCGACTGGCGCGGTTGGAAGAATTGGCGCAAAACGCGCGTGGCGCGCAATCCCAAACCGCAACCGATTCTTTTGAACGCGCAACGTGGTGGGCGCTTTGGGGACTGCTCATGCTGGTCCTCGGCGGCGCGTTGGCGGCAGTCACAATGTTAATCTTGCTCAATGTGCAGTGGTGATAATTCCACACGCGCCTACAAGATTAAAATTTTCTCATCGGATTTCGAGACGCAGGAGGGAACCAAATCGGCTCCACCTGCGTCTTCAATTTGTAATCGGACAGACTCTACAAAACGGAACAGGTTGGACTCGACTCGCGCGAAAGCGAGGAATATCATGCATAGCATTTTTGCTTTCCCCACGAATCTAAAAAACAAATCACGCCGCACCCTCTTGAGCGCAGGCGCTATGATGGCGCTCGTTGCCGTGATTGCGTTGGCGACGGTCAATGCGACCGCAACGCCGGTCAATCCGGTGCAAATTCAAATTCGCGGCTGGGTCAGCAACCTGCAAGACGAACCCCTGACCGCCAAGCGGCATGACGCGCAGCGCAATTTGGAAGCCGCGGGCGAACTCGCGGTCCCGCAATTGCTCGTCGCGCTGCGTTCGACCAATCCAACCCAACGTCGCAATGCCGCCGATGTGTTGAGTTATATTGCATCGCCGCGAGCGACGGACGCGCTGCTGAATACAATGCGCCAGGACCCTGTACCAGCCGTGCGCCGCAATGCCGCTTACGCGCTGGGCGAAATTCACGACGCGCGCGCCATCAATGATTTGCAAAAAACATCCATTGCCGATACCAGCGCGAGCGTACGCGGCGCGGCAGCCGATTCGCTGGCGCGTGTGCGAACGATTCTGGCAAAGAACGCGCAAGTGAACGAACAAACCATCGGCGCGTTTGCGGCGTCCGTCTCTCCCTCTGACACGGTGTATCTCGCTGCCAAACGCGATGTATTTTCAAGTCGCGACGGCGGAAAAACGTGGAACACTCTGCGCAATGTTTTGCCGAGTCAAGTTACTGCGTTGGCGGTCCACCCGTCGGATGCGCAAACTCTGTATGCGGGCGTCGAAAGCTTGGGCATGTACAAAAGCACGGACGGAGGGGCAACGTGGACGTCCATCAATGCCGGTATCACATGGAATCCCGGCGCGCGTGAGACGATTTCTGCGATTGCCATTGACCCCGATAACGCGAACGCGTTGTATGCCGCGCGCGGGGTTTGGGTCGGCACCGGCGCCATGCAGTATTTTCCCACCGGCTTGCTAAGCAGTCGCGATGGCGGCAACACGTGGACAGTCTTGAACAACGGAACGCTTGCCACGGATCGCGATGCCATCTCCAAGTTGACCTTTCGCAACGGACAGTTGTATGCCCTCGCCGGCAGTCGCGTTTTGACTCTCATTACTCCGCAATAAGGAATAGATAGCAATGACAATTCTAGTCGTACTCGTCGGCATGTTGGCAGGACTGGCATGGTTCCTGCCGGATGCCGAAGCGCAAGAAAAAAATAACTACATCCTCGCATCCACCGACGACGACCAAGAAAATCCCCGGGCATAAATCCGGGGATTTTTTATTGCGCGCAAAATGATATAATCGCAGCATGTCCCTGTTCGTGCCAAACGTCTTGTACTGTACCGGCGCATTTGCGCTGCTGCTCGGTGCGCTGCATTTTTTCTTTCCCCTCTGGTTTGATTTTCGCGGCGCATTATCGCAAGATGGCGCGCCGTTGAAGCCGTTTCCACTCATTGTCACGCAGTATCAAACCACACGGCAGGATTTGCGCGGCTTGGTTTGGGTCATGAATCACGCGGCGAGTTTTGCAATTTTGACCATCGGATTGCTCGACGTATGCTGGACGCTCTGGCTGCGTTCGCCGTTCGGCGCGTGGATTGCCTTGTGGATTGCATTGTTTTGGTTCTTGCGCGCGGGCACGCAGTTGTACATGGGGAAGCGGCGCGGCGATTTCTTGATTCTCGCCGCGTTCGCCGCAATCGGAATGATTCATGTCCTCGTTCTGGTCGTGTGACGAAAAACGGAAAACTTTATCTGCGCCACCTGCGACGTCCAATTTGACGCGAGTGAAACACCGCCCATCCATCGAGATTTCTCGCTTTGCTCGATGTGGCAATTCACCCGGCGGAACAATTCATCTTTTATGACACACATCATTGACGCCTATCGCCCCTACCCCGCACCGACCGCGCCGTATGTGATGCATCAGCAATGGCACAATCTGTTGTTCATGCACTGGCGCGTGCCTGTGGACTTGCTGCGTCGCGTCGTGCCGCCTGCCCTGCCCCTCGACACTTTTAACGGCGAAGCATTCATCGGCGTCGTGCCGTTTCTGATGAGAAATGTGCGCCCGCGTTTTATGCCCGCCGTACCGCGCCTTTCGTTTTTTCCCGAATTGAACGTGCGGACTTATGTAACGCTGGATGGTCGCCCCGGCGTTTATTTTTTTTCACTCGACGCGGCGAATCCGCTCGCGGTAGAAATCGCACGCGCGACGTTCAACTTGCCATATTTCAACGCGACGATGGAATGTGTGGAAAATGACGGCAGATTTGAATACGCGTCCACGCGCACGGACGCGCGCGGCACGCCCGCGTATTTTCGCGCGACGTATTGTCCAACGAGTAACGCGTTCGTCGCGGATAAAGATACGCTCGAATACTTTTTGACGGCGCGTTATTGCCTCTACACGGTTGATGCGCATGGCACCGTCGCGCGCGCAGAAATTCATCACAAGCCGTGGGAGTTGCAGCACGCGGAATGTGAAATCGAAACCAACACAATGCTCGAACAAATTCCCCTGCCCTTGCCGAATGACGCGCCGCATTTGTTGTATGTGAATGGGATTGATGTCATTGTGTGGATGCCCGGGCGAGTGCGATAGTACGATTGTGCAGTCGTGCGATAGTTGTTTGACGCGGCTTTTTCGTTGGGCTATAATGCGCGCATAGAACAATTGTTTTATCCCAACTTGTTCATTGTCCATTCTCCATTGTCCATTGAATCGGAGGTTTTATGAATACCGTCGGTTATGTCGTCGGCGAAGTACGCACGGATGAATTTACATTTGTGACCAATCGCGATATTGCGCCGCCGCGTTTGGAATATATTGTCGTGCAGGTGCAGGACCCGGAACGCGGAACGCAATTCGATGTGCTGGCGCAAGTGACCAAGCTTGCCGTCTCGTCGCGTCTGCTCGATACGTCGCTTTCATACAATGAAGTCGCGCAAATTCTCAATCGCATCTCAACCTCACAGCCCATCATCGTCGGCACCGCGCAAGTTTTGGGTTATCTCGACGGCAAGACGGTGCGTTACCCGCGTCACGCGACCATGCCGGGCAATCCTGTCACACAAGCGCCCGATGATTTGTTGAAACGCTTTTTTTCTCAAGATGTCGAAAGCGGCATTGACATCGGTTCGCTCATCAATCGCGACAATGTGAATGTGCTGCTGAATCCGAACGGTTTGCGACGACACATGGCAGTCATCGCGCAAACGGGCGCGGGCAAGTCCTATACCGTCGGTGTCATTCTCGAAAAGTTATTGGAGCTCGGCGGCTCGATTGTGATTTTCGACCCGAACAGCGATTACGTAAAAATGCGCCGCGACGAATCGAATCGCGTCACGCCGTTTGCCGAACGCGTGCAAGTGTATCGAATGCCGACGAATCAAAAAGGACGCATCCCGGACGAAGAAATCGGCGGCTCGAAAAAATTCACCATGAAATTTTCGGCGCTCGAAGTCGAAGAGATTTGCACCATGACGGGTATTCCCGAAACATCCACCAACATTCGCAAAGCGCTGCAAACGGCGTACGATAATTTGCGCGGGCGCGATTATGCGCCGCACGAATTTTTGCGCGAGATTCAGCGGATTGCGGACGGAGGGGGGGGGGACGGCGGCGAATGGATGCCGCGCGGGCCCGAACGCGCGCGCACCGGAGAACCGTCACCCGAAATGCTTGATTTTCGCAAAGCCGCGTACGCCAAAGCAAACATTGATGTGGATTGGGACGACTTGGGCAAAGATTCCGAAACAGACGATGAAACGCCCGCTGCCGCGCCACTGCCGCGCGCAGAGAAAAACGGCAGTGAAGGCGGCAGAGGTTTGTCGCTCGACGCGATTGCGGGCGCGCAAAAAGCCATCAAGTATGTGGAACGCTTGACGCGCGTGGACATTTGGGGACACGAAGAAGTGCCGATTCAAGATTTACTGCGCCCAATGAATTTGGCGGTGATTGATCTCGCAGGCGTGGACAATTGGATTATGGAATTTGTGGTGGACAAAGTGTTCCGCGACATGTGGGGCGAAGCGACGACAAACGGATTGGCGCGTCCGGTGTTTTTTATTTTGGAAGAAGCGCACAATTTTGTGCCAGGAGGACAGGGCGCGAAATCGCAAGCGTCGCACATTATCAAACGCATCGCGTCCGAAGGACGTAAATTCGGTCTGTTCCTCGTCCTCGTGACACAGCGTCCGTACAAAATTCACGGCGATACGTTATCGCAGTGCAATTCGCAAATCATCATGCGCCTCACGAATCCCCAAGACCAACTCGCCGTCAAGCAATCGTCCGAAGGCATCAGCGAAGGTTTACTCGCGGACTTGCCCGGTTTGAACGTCGGCGAAGCAGTGATTCTTGGGCCGATCGTGCGCGTGCCCGTGATGGTACGCATCGGGCGTCGCGTGAGCGCGCAAGGCGGTAACGATATAGATGTCGTCAAGGCATTGGAGGACGCGCGCCGCGCGGTTGTCATTGACAAGCGCGAGCGCGAGGTGAAACAAGAACGCGCGCAGCAGAAAAAAACGGAATGGATAGAGGAGTTGGATGCGTGAGTGTTAGGGTGTGTTGCACGTGTATGCCTTTACGGCTCCCGCGGGCGCGAACAAAAACTGGCACGTCGCGGTGGGTTTGCCAAAATAACCTTGCTGCATGATACAACGCGTTTTCGTCCTCCGGATTGTTTTGCTGTTGGGTTGGCTCGCCGCGTGCGCCGCGCCAACGCCAACGCCCCTCCCTGTGCCGACACGCATGTTGCCGCAGGACGCCGCGCAGCTGGCGCTCAGCGAGCTGCTTGCGGAATTGGAACATGACTTGTCCCAAGCGCGCTCGTACATGCGCTATCTCGCGCAAGCGCCGCAAGTACGCACCGGGACGCAAGAAGAATGCAGCGCGTTCGTGCGCGCGCAATTGAAAAACAATCCGCGCTATGCGCAATTGGCAGCGGCGACGCCAAACGGCGTGCTGTACTGCAATTCCAACGAAACGCGCCGCGCCGTCAGCATCGCCGACCGTTTGTATTTCTCGCGTGTGCTTGCGGCGAACGATATGGTCGTCGGCGAATATGTGATTGGACGCGTCACGCTTTCCCCCGCGCTCGGACTCGCGTATCCGATTTTGGATGACAGGCATGTTCTGGAAGGCGTTGTGATTGCGCCGTTGAAACTCGGCTGGCTGGCGGAACAAATTTCCGAAATCAACATTCCGGTCACAGGTGAAATTGTGGTGACCGACACGTACGGCAATCTGTTGGTACGCGACCCGGACTCGAACGATTGGCAAGGCAAAAACATTTCCGAAACGCCGTTGGGCAAAGCAATGCTCTCGAAAATTCGCGGCAGCGGCGATTTCGCGGGCGCGGACGGCGAAACGCGCTATTACGAATTTGCTTCGCCGCAAGGGGCAAACAACAATTTACTTGTTGCAGTGGGAATCAAAAAGTGATGAGGCATGAGCATTGAGCGTTGAGGAAAAGAAACGCTGCTCAATGCTCATGCCTCAATGCTCAATGCTCAACTCTATTTATCAACACACTTGCGAACACATGCCGGAACTCGCGGACGACAGCGTGGCGCTCACCGTCACGTCGCCGCCGTATTGGAATGCCATTGATTACGACGCGCACGCGCGCGATGTGTCGGTTGACAAAACCGCGCGGCAAAATTATCGTCCGCGACAAGAGGAAGATTACGACGCGTATTTGGAATTCTTGAAACGCGTGTTTGCGGAAACATTGCGCGTCACCAAACCGAGCGGACACTGCGCGGTTGTCATTGGCACGGTCTTGTTTAAGGGCAAACATGTGCCGGTGCCGTATCACGTCACGACGTTGATGGAAGAAATCGGTTGGGAATTTCATCAGGATGTGATTTGGGCAAAAGTGACGGGCGGCGTGAAACGCGCGGGTGCGACAATTCAGCATCCGTATCCCGGCTATTATTATCCAAACCTGATGCTCGAATATGTTTTGATTTTTCGCAAACCGGGCGACAAGAAAATGTATGCGGGCAAAACCAAACGCGACAAGGAACGCGACGCAATGGAACTCGACGCCGTTTTCACGCGCGATATTGCCAACAATATTTGGCACATTGCGCCGGTGCCGCCGAACCAACTGCCCCACCCCTGCCCATTCCCGGAAGAACTCGCATATCGGCTCATCCGACTTTTTTCGTATGCGGGCGATGTGGTGCTTGACCCGTTCGCAGGCATCGGCACAACCTTAAAAGTCGCGCGCGCGACGGGACGCGCGTTTATCGGTTATGAATTGAAAAAAGAATATATTGACTTCGCAAACAAGCGCGTGCATGAAGAATTGACATTGCGAAAGCAATTAATCGCAGATTTCGTCAAAGTGGAATACGGGGAAAAAATGCCCGCAAAGAATAAAGCGCGCGCGCCGTTTCGGAAAGAGAAAAAGAAACTTTAGCCCCCTGTCAAATAAATCCACAACGGATACGTCACCAGCATTGCCGCGGCGGTCAAAATGAGGGTGGACGCGGTTTCGCTTTCATACACCCGGTAACGCGCAGCGAGCATCGCCGCAAACGGGCTGGACGGAATCGCGCACACCAACACTGCCTCGCGTCCCAACGGATTCGGAATCGCCAACCATGTCACGACAAACAGCATCACCGCGGGCTGCAAAATCATTTTACCCAACACATTGCCAATTACCTCGCGGCTCACTTTCACATGATATGCCGCAAGAATCAACCCCGCCAGAAACAGCGACACGCCGCCCGTTGCCGAACCGATGAGCGAAAACATTTTTTCGACTTCGGATGGCAGTTGAATATCGAGCAAGGCAAACAACACCCCCAGCACCGGCGCCCACACCAGTGGTTTTTTCAGACTGTTGACCACTCCCTGTTTCACTGCCGAATAAAGATGCGGTCGTGTCGAGGCGCCGCGCTGCGCATCAATCTCCAGCAAAATAATCGTCAAGGGCGCAACCGTGAGATTGCCCAGAACGGCTGACAAGGCGACCGACAGCACACTCGTTTCGCCAAACATGCCCCGAAAAATCGGAATGCCAAAAAAGGCGACCGATGGAAAAGTCATCAAGAGCGCTTGCAGTCCTGCCGCGCCGAGCGAGTGATGCAGCGCCTTGACCGAAAACGCCGCCAAAACGACATAGAGTCCCACGAACGCAATCAGCACTGCCAGCAAAAACAATCCTTGCTCAAACAGGACGCGGCGCGTGGTGGACGACGCTGCGACAAAGACTAGCGCGGGCAACGCATATGTCATGACCAACTCGTTGATGCCCTGTACCTGATCGGCATCGAATTTTTTTGAACGTCCCGCCCAATACCCCAGACCAATCACAAAAAATACCGGCAGCAGGACGGCAAAAGATGTCTGCAACATTTGTAGATTCCTCGAGTGCGCTGATTCTACAAAACAATATGCGGCAAGGCAATCCTTACTTTTTTTGCGCGACGGAAGCGACTGCGGAATTCTCAACCCAAAGGCACGCCGTGTCGCTCGCGACGCAATCCCGAAAACGGGTGAGAGCCAACACCCGACATTACAGTTCGGTTACAATCATGCTATAATCTCAAATTACGATTTCATGTTGGGACACGAGTCATGGCGTATCAAGATTTAACCGTAACGTTTCAACCCATTCCGGATTCGGAACGATACCGCGTAATTACGCACAGTCCGACGGATGGACAGGCGGTGGCAAATTTCGTTTCGCCGTTCGGAGATGAACGCATCAATACATGGCGCGACGGTGTGGACCCGGACGAAATGCACATGATTGGCACACTGCTGTACCGCCGCCTCTTTTCACCGGACATCTGCCAAGCGTTTCAATCCGCTCAACGCTTTGCCGAACGCCAAGGACTCGCGCTGCGCCTCAAATTGGCTTTGGATGGCGGACTGGCGCAGTTGCCGTGGGAATATCTATACGATTCCAC
>CAZXYP010000118.1:12184-12646 GCA_964644955.1 uncultured Anaerolineales bacterium
ATCAATTTCTCTGTTTGGACGGACGCCTCGCGCTCGTCCGCCATATTGCAATACCGAACGCGCGCAAACTGCTGAAATTTGACCGCGTCCCCGGCGTATATCTGTCGGACACCGAGAACGCAAATGCAAACGCCCCATCAAATACATTTGCATCCGGGACGGCGCAAACGCGCGCGGTGGAACCGTCAACGGTCGAAGCAGGAATGCAGTTGGAGGACGACTTTCAAATATTGCATTTGCGCGCGCCGGGCGGTCGTGACCCGGCAAGCGGCGAATACGCCCTACGTGTGCCCAACGGCGTCGGTGAGCGGTGGCTGACCGTTGGTCAAGTCGCACGCTGGTTGAACGCAAACCCGTCCGTACAACTGGTTGTAATAGATTCCTGTTTCGGAAGCGATTCCACCGCGCGCGAGGCGTCCGCAATGGCGGCGGAGTTGGTAACTCGACAACGGGTCCCGGCTG
>CAZXYP010000118.1:12656-13964 GCA_964644955.1 uncultured Anaerolineales bacterium
CAATTTCCACTGCCATTGCTGCTGCGCGAATCTTTTTTCAAAACCTTTTATCGCGCCTTGTCCAACGAAGCAGGTTTGGATTTGGCAGTCACGGAAGGGCGACAGGCAATTGCGGCGATGGATGGCACATGGGAATGGGGTGCGCCGGTTTTGTATTCCGCCCTGCGCGATGACCAACCGCGTCCGCGCGCGGAAAAATTCGAAATGGAACTTGTCCATACACAAAACACGTCGAGGCATGAAAAATAAAGCCCCGCTCCGTTCGATTCTTGCCCGCGACCATCCGGACCCAATCAAAAAAGCGCAAACGGTTTTGCATCGTACACGGCGCCCTGTAAAGGATTTGCGTCACCCTTTGCAAAAATTCATTTGAATTCCCGCGCGTCTTGTGTTAGAATCCAGATAACTCTGCCGGTTCATTGAACAATTACAACAAGTGCTTTCGGCGACCCAAACGCAGTGCGTACCCACGCATCGGCTCCCACCCGATGACGCCTGTTGACGGGCAAGCCAATTTAATCCAGACGCCCTTTCGGAGGCGCAATGAACAATCGCTCCAGTTTGCTTTCCAATCCAATTCTACTTGGCGTTGGCGGGCTTGTCATCGGTCTGCTCATCGGTTGGTTTTTGCTGGGCTGGGTTCTGTTCCCCGTCGAATATACCAACGCGGACCTCTGGGATTTGAATCCGGCTGCCAAAGAAGTGTACATCGTGACGACCGCCGATGCTTTCGCGGCAGACCAGAACCTTACTCTGGCGCAAGAACGTTTGCGCGGTTTGACCGCAGAAGAAATCAGTCAGAGTCTGAGCGCTGAATTTGGCGCGCGGAATATCAAAGGAGATGCCACAGGCGCAGCGCGCATCAGCTCCTTTGCGCAAGCAATCGGCATGCCCATCTCCGCCTCACCCGCGCAACCGGCAGCTACGCCGGCGCCGTCACAACAAACCGTCAGCACCAATGATAGTTTGGGAATGCTGTTCCTCATTTTGGCAGGGGTGATTCTACTTGTCGCGGCGGGGTTATTCTTTTACATGCGAATGAAAAACCGCCAAGCCGCGCCGCAAGCTGCCCCCGCCGCCCAGACGGCGACCACCGCCCCACCCACTGAATTCGCCGATACACCCGGACAGGCGCCCGCAATGAATGTCGCGCCGGCTGCCGCCGCTGCTGCCGTTACCACTGCCGCGCGTCCCAGCGCCACATCGGTGGCTAAATCGCTCGGCACGTTTGCGGCGACATATAAATTCGGTGAGGACAATTACGATACGTCATTTACCCTCGAAACCAATCGCGGAGAATTTTTGGGC
>CAZXYP010000119.1:0-13943 GCA_964644955.1 uncultured Anaerolineales bacterium
GGTCGCCGTCGTATGCGCGCCCAACGGAAAACCGACGACGGTTGCCACTTGCACGCCGCTGCCGCGCAGCAAATCCGCGCATTGTTTCACAAACGGCGGATTGACACAGACTGCCGCGAAATGATATTCGCGCGCTTCCTTGCACAATTTTTCGATTTCGGCAGCCGTCGCTTCGGGCTTGAGCAGTGTGTGGTCAATGTACCCCGCGATGTCACTCGGCACATCCGCCGCGTTCACACCGCGCGCGGTGAGACGTTCCGCGCCCGCGTCGAGAATGCGCCGCGCGCGCCCCGCGCACACCACCGCGCACACGCCGCAGTCCACGCACAAACCACCCACCGCGTCGTCACACACCTTGCGCGACTGCGCCTGCATCGCGCGCACGATGGCATCGGTAAGGTCGTTGATGAGAGGAGCAAGGTCGGACATTCGCGTATCACATTTCGCTTGCCGCATATCGCGTATTGGGCAGCGCGAAGAATGTCTGCGCTGCGCGATAGGCGTTTGGCTCATTTCCGCAAGTAACGTTTTTCCACGTCCATGATTTTCGCCACGCGTTTTTGATGCCGCGCTTCGGTGCAGTTTGTCGTGAGAAACTCGCGCACGATTTCGAGCGCGGTGTTGGGGTCAACCATTTTTGCGCCGAGCGTCAAAACATTCGCGTCATTGTGCTCGCGCGCATTGTTTGCCATTTTGACGTCGTTACAATTCGCCGCGCGCACGCCCGGCACTTTGTTCGCCACCATGCCCGAACCGATGCCCGCGCCGTCGAGAATAATGCCGCGCCATGCGGAACCATCACTCACCAATTTTGCGACCGCGTACGCAATGTCAGGATAATCTACGGGGTCCGGCGAAAATGTACCGCAGTCCAATACGCGATACTCGCGCGCGACCAATGCTTGAATCAAGACACCCTTGAGTTCAAAGCCGCCGTGGTCCGCGCCGATGGCAATGGTCAACGACTCGGGGCAATCCGTTTCCACGCGCGCGCCTTGTTCGCGCAACACGCGTTCGACGATTTCGCGTACACGTTCGCGGAGAGCATCTTGCATACGGGAAGGATGAATTCAGAAGGATGAGGGCCAAATCTTTTTTCATCCCTCATCCTTCATCCTTCTGCCTTTATTTGGATGCGTACGTATAATCCTTGACTACGCCCCACTCGTCGGGGGGCCAATAACTCACCCACGCTTTGCCGATGATATTTTTCGCAGGCAGCATGCCCCACGCATGCGAATCGGACGATTCGGGACGATTGTCGCCCAATACGAAATATTCGTCGGGACCGACGGTCACCGGACCCCAATCGTAATTAGCGAAATTGTACGGATACGGTTCCGGCACACGCACGTCATTGATGAAAATTTTGCCGCCGCGAATCTGCACCTTTTCGCCGGGCAGCCCAATGACGCGCTTGATAAAATTCTTTTTCGGGTTCAGGGGATATTGAAAAATCACCACGTCGCCGCGCTCCGGCTGCCCGAGCAAATAATTGAGACGGCTCACCAACAAAAATTGCCCGTCATGAAAATTCGGTTCCATCGAGTATCCTTCGATGCGATAATTTTCGACGGCAAACCGAATCATGAAAAAAATAACGAGCGTCAGCAAAACCGTTTCAACCAATTCACGCGTCGCGTTGCCCCAATTGCTCTTGGCTTGCGGCGTCGTGGTCACTTCAGGCAGCGGCACGCTATCGGAAAGCGGGTACGCATTGCTCACCGCAGTCGGCTCAAATTCGTAACGATTGGCAGGTTCCAAGACAAAAACTCCTCTCGCTGCGCGCGTCGTCCGGCGCAGCGCACAAATTATAACGGAATCAAAACGCGCTGGCAAACCACACGCGCGCGCGTTCGCCCACAGCATAGCGCGCGCAGATGAGAAAGAAATGAACGCGCGGTTTGTCGCGCGGTGCGCCAACCCCCTTATGCCCCACCCATTATATGACATCTGACTCTTGCGCGCAGGTATGGTTTGCGTTACAATCGCACGTGATGTCAATGCCGACAGCTTTCATGCTCTCCCCTGCGCACGCTCTCCGCGCAAATTTCTCACAGGATTCACACGTATGGAATTGAAACGTACTCCGTTGTACGACACCCACGTCGCGCTCGGCGCGAAAATGGTAGAATTCAGCGGCTGGGAAATGCCTGTCCAATACAAGGGCATTCTCGAAGAACATCGCGCCGTGCGTTCTGCCGCCGGACTTTTTGACATTGACCACATGGGACAAGTGCGCGTGACCGGCCCCGACGCCCTGCCCTATCTACAAAACCTGCTCACTGCGAATTTTGCCGACATGGAAATCAACACGGCGAAATACGCGGTCATGTGTTACGCCGACGGCACGTGTGTAGATGATACGTTCGTGTATCGTCTCGCGGACGAATGGATGGTCGTCGTCAACGCGGGCAATCGCGCCAAAGACAACGCGTGGATGCAGGCGCAAACCTCCGGCTATAATGTCAACCTTCAAGACGTCAGCGAAGAGTTTTACATGCTCGCGTTTCAAGGTCCGCTCGCGGAACAGGTATTACAAAAACTCGAATCGTTCGACCTTGCAGATTTGAAATATCACGCCGCGCGCGAATTTTCGATCAACGGCACACGCGGCATTCTCGCGCGCACGGGTTATACCGGCGAAGACGGTTTTGAATTGTTCATCCCGTTCGCCTACGGCAAACACGTATGGGACGCCATTCTCGACGCGGGCAAAGAGGTTGGCGTGCAGCCGATTGGTTTGGGCGCGCGCGATTCACTCCGCTTTGAAGCAAAATTCGCCTTGTACGGACACGAGATTGACGCCAACACGACGCCCATCGAAGCCGCGCTCGGTTGGGCATGCGACCTCAACAAAAGTTTCGTCGGGCGCGACGTGTTATTGAAACAAAAACTCGAAGGCGTGAACAAGAAACTCGTCGGCTTTGAAATGGTGGACAGAGGCATTGCGCGCAGCGGTTACGAAATCGCGTCGAACGGCAGCGTCGTCGGTGTCGTGACAAGCGGCATGCCCGCGCCGACGCTCGAAAAAAATATCGGTCTCGGTTACGTTCCGCCGGAATTGGCAAAAATCGGGACAGAGTTTGATGTCATGATTCGCGGCAAAGCGACCAAAGCACGCGTAGTGAAAACGCCGTTTTATGCGAATCGAGCGCGCGGCAAATAGCGAATCGCGTATCGCACATCCCATTTCAATCTGAAATCTGAAATCTAAAATTTGAAATCAAAGGAGTCATCATGTCCAGCGGCAAAGAAATTTCCTACCCCAACGATGTAAAATACGCGGCGACTCACGAATGGGTCAAAGTGGAAGGCGATACCGCCATCATCGGCATTACCGATTACGCGCAAGACGCACTCGGTGATATTGTATTTGTGGAACTGCCCGAACCCGGCGTCGAGAAAAAGGCGGGTGACGCGTTTGGCGTGGTCGAATCCGTCAAGGCGGCAAGTGATGTGTTCATGCCCATCGGCGGCTCCATTTCGGCGACCAACGATGCCTTGAAAGACGCGCCCGAAACAGTCAACGGCGATGCGTTCGGCGCGGGCTGGTTAATCAAAGTTTTTCCCTTTCACGCGGCGGATTTGGAAAAATTGATGGACGCCGCAACGTACAAGAGCAAAATTGAAAGCGGAGAAATACACTAAGGATGAAAGATGAAGGATGAAAGCGGAATTCAATCTGTACTTTATCCTTCATCCTTCTGCCTTCATACTTAATGTCTCATCGTTACATTCCCATCACCGACGCCGACCGCGCGGCAATGTTGGAGCGCATCGGCATCCATTCCATTGACGAATTGTTTGCGGACGTGCCAAAGGACGCGCAATATCCGCCAATCAACTTGCCGTCCGCCCTGTCCGAAATGGACATGCTGAGCACGTTGCGCGGTTTGGCAAATCAAAACGCGCACGCGGGCGAATACGCGTATTTTCTCGGCGCGGGCGCGTACAATCATTTTGTGCCTGCCACCGTGCCGCATCTGATTTTCCGTTCCGAATTTTTTACGGCGTACACGCCGTATCAACCCGAAATTTCGCAAGGCACGCTCCAAACGATTTTTGAATACCAGTCCATGATTTGCGATTTGACGGGCATGGACGCCGCGAACGCCTCGCATTACGACGCCGCGACCGCCGCCGCCGAAGCCGCCGTCATGGCAATCAATTCCGTAAAGAACGGCAAGAAAATTATCGTCTCCCCCACGCTGCATCCGCATTATCGCGCAACCATGCGCACATATTTGGAAGGACAAAAAATTCCAATCGTCGGCGATGAGGATACCGCGCTGTCACTCGACGCGGTGTTGGACCAACATCTCGATAACGAAACCGCAGGCGTCCTCGTCGCGAATCCCGATTTTCTCGGCAATGTGCGCGACTTGTCCGCGATAGCGGAACGCGTGCACGCGGCAGGCGCATTGCTCATTGTCAGCGCGTATCCGATTGCATTGGGCATGTATCAACCGCCCAGCGCGTATGACGCGGACATTGTGATTGGCGAAGGACAATCGCTCGGCAACGCGCTTGGTTTCGGCGGACCGTATCTCGGCATTTTTGCGTGCAAGGAAAAATATCTGCGCCGCATGGCGGGGCGCCTCATTGGACAAACGACGGTCACGAATGGTCGGCGCGGTTTTGTCTTGACGCTCCAGGCGCGCGAGCTGCAGAGTCGCCGCGTAAAGGCCACGTCGAACATTTGCACGAATGAAGCATTGAACGCGCTCGCCGCGTGCGTGTACATGGCAACACTCGGCAAACAGGGTTTGCGTCAAGTCGCGGAATTGTGTTATCAAAAAGCGCATTACGCCGCGAACGAAATTTCAAAACTCGACGGCTATCGCGTTGTCACAAACGAATTCTTTAACGAATTCGTCGTCGAGTGCCCCAAGCCCGTTGCCGAAATCAACCGTTCGCTTTCCGAACGCAAAATCATCGGCGGCTATGATCTATCAAGCGACTATCCGCATTTCAAAAATGGAATGTTGGTCGCCGTCACGGAAATGAACTCGCGCGCGCAGATTGATGCGCTGGTAGCTGCGCTCAAGCAAGTTTAAAGTACAAAGCTAAAAGCCAAAAGTAATCCTAACGTTACTTTGAGCTTTTGACTTCTAGCTTTTAGCTTTCATTCTTCCCATGGAGCGTATTGACGAACGAACGTATAAATTTGCGCTGCGCGTTATCAATCTGGTTACTGCGCTGCCGCACAACCGTCCCGGCGAAGTATTGGGCAAACAAGTTTTACGTTCGGGTACATCCATCGGAGCAAATGTAGAAGAAGCATACGCCGCAGTCAGTCAACGCGAGTTCACGCAAAAGATGAGCATTGCTTTGAAAGAAGCGCGCGAGACCCATTATTGGCTGCGCCTCATTCGTGATGCAGAACTCGTCACTACAAGTCGTATAGACCCGATAATTCAAGAAGCGCTGGAACTCAAACGAATTCTAGCCAAGACAGTGATTACAAGTAAAAAGCCAAAAGCAGCGAGTGAAGATTAGATTCACTTTTAGCTTTTAACTTTTCACTTTTAACTTTTATGTCTATCGTTGCAAACAAACCCGAACCCCTCATTTACGAAATGAGCAATCCCGGCACCATCGGCTATTCCTTGCCCGAATGTGACGTGCCAATCACCGCGCTGCCCGCGCACATGCTGCGCAATGAATTGAATTTGCCCGAAGTGAGTGAGGTGGACGTGGTGCGCCACTTTACGCGCCTCTCGCAAAAAAATTACTGTGTGGACCTGGGCATTTATCCGCTCGGCTCTTGCACCATGAAATACAATCCGAAAATCAACGAAGAGGCGATTCGTTTAATCGGCATGTCGTCCGTCCATCCGATGCAGCCCGTCGAAACCGCGCAAGGCGCAATGCAATTGATGTTTGAATTGCAAAATTATCTCGGCGAGATCAGCGGCTTGCCTGCCGTGACGCTCCAGCCCGCCGCCGGCGCGCAAGGCGAACTCGTCGGCGTGCTTATCATTCGCGCGTATCATCTCGCGCGCGGCGACACGGCGCGCACGGAAATCTTGATTCCCGATTCCGCGCACGGCACGAATCCCGCGACCAGCGCGATGGCGGGCTATCAAGTCGTACAAGTAAAATCCGATGCGCGCGGCGATATGGATTTGAACGACCTGCGTTCCAAAGTTTCCAACAAAACCGCGGGCATCATGTTCACCAATCCCAACACACTCGGGCTGTTTGAAGAAAACGTCCGCGAGGTAAATCAAATCATTCACGACGCGGGCGGCTTGGTGTACGGCGACGGCGCGAACTTGAACGCCATCGTCGGCGTCGCGCGTCCCGGCGATTTGGGCTTTGACGTTATCCATTCCAACCTGCACAAAACGTTCAGCGTTCCGCACGGCGGCGGCGGTCCCGGCAGCGGTCCCGTCATGGTGCGCCCCGACCTCGCGGAATTTTTGCCGAGTCCGGTTGTGGCGAAACAAGGCGATGAATACGTTTTCGTCACGCCCGCACACAGCATCGGACGCATCAAATCATTCTGGGGCAATTTCCTCGCGCTCGTGCGCGCGTACACATACATTCGCAGCTACGGCAAAGAATATCTCAAAGACATTGCCGAAGTGTCGGTGCTGAACGCGAATTATTTGCTCGCATTGATTCGTGATGTGTACGACCCGCAAGTGCCGGAACGCATCTGCAAACATGAATTTGTGTTGAACGGCACGCGCTTCAAAAAAGATTTTGGCGTCAGCACGCTCGACGTGGCGAAACGCATCATTGATTACGGATACTATCCGCCGACGATTTATTTCCCGCTCATTGTGCCGGAATGTTTGATGATTGAACCGACGGAAACGCAATCGAAAGCATCGCTCGACGAATTCGCCGACGCGCTGCGCAAGATTGCAGAAGAGGCGCGCGAGAATCCGCAACTGTTACACGACGCGCCGCACGATACGCCGGTGACGCGTTTGGATGATGTGAAAGCGGCACGCGACCCGATTCTGCGCTTTAATCATCACGAACATTCCGCCGCGATGAAATAATCGCACAAGAAACCGATGCGCGCGCCAAAAAAAAATTCCCGCTGTTTCGCAGTGGGAATTTTTTTTCGCTTTATCTCATTTCTTGACAATCACCACCGCCGTTTCATCGCGCAACAGCTCGCGCCATTCTCCCGAACGCGTCAATTCATTTACCAACGGACGTGATGGCGGCACGATGACCCACTGCACGTCGTATTTGTTCAGTGTGTCTTGCCACCCCGGTTCCGCGTTCAGAATCTGCAAATACTCGCGCGTCAATGCTTCACCGTAAAAATCTGTCTGCCCGTCAATGAACACGCGTTTTTGCGGATACATCCGATAGAGCAAATAGCCGCCCCACGTGAATTCGTTAAACATTTCTCCTTGCGGCAGATTCTTTTTCAACGCATCCACTGCCGCCACCGGAAAATGATTCGCGCGAAATGTGTTCCCCGCGCCGCGCCCGTCAAACCGTGCGCCGTTCGCTTGCAGCCACACCAAAAGCACAATCCCCAAAACGCCGACCACCCAGCCCGACGCGATGGGCGCAACCGCGTCCAAATTTTGAAACGTCGGCTTGAAACGCGGCGCGCGTTCCAGCAGCCATAATTGCATCGCGGGAACCAACGCCAGCATCGCCACCTGCGCGTAGAGGGGAATGTTGCGCGCGCTGTACAGCGCCAGCAGCGTCCACAAAATCAATAACAGCGTGTGCGCCCACGGCGCGTTCCAACGATTGCGCGCGCCGAGCAAAAGCGACAACGCCAGCAGCAGCGCGAACGGAAACGTCGCCGCGTTGTGAAAATTCGGGCTTTGATATTCAACCGTCAAATCTACGAGCAGTTTGCTTTCGACATAACCGAATCCATGAATCAGCGTCGTCGCGCCCATCGGATTAATCGCCGCCGCAAGCGCGAGCGTCAACAGTACAAGAAAAAACGTGCGCGCCGCGCGCCAATTTTTTTCCAACCGCGCGCCCGCGCCATACAAACCCGCAAGCAGCAAACCAAACACAAACCCACCGTGCAAGTTCGCCCACACCAGCATCAGAAACGGCAGCGGCAGCAGCACACGCCAATCGCCGCGCCGTCGGAAAATTTCCAACAGGAAAAGCTCGATGGTGAAAAACAACAGAGTGAACAAATGCGGGCGCGGCAGGTGATGAATAAACCCAGCGAAATACGCAAACAATGCGGCAAAAAATGCGAGCAGCGCGTTCACGCCCACCGCGCGCAAGCCCACCGCCAACGCAAAATACGTCAATGCAATGAGCAGCGCGGTCAACCACGCCGCGCCGTCCAAGTTCGCGCCGCGATACGCCAATGCATACGCGCTTTCGCTCAACCACTCGTGCGGCACGAACGGCGCATTTAGGCGCGTATGCGAAAACACATCGCGCGTCGGAATCGCGCGCGTATCGAGAATGAAATTGCCGACCGTGAGGTGCCGCCCCAAATCGCCGTCACTGTTGAACGCGTCGGGCATGTACGCGAGCGCCAAATAAAAGACCAGCACAAGCAAAAAAATTTCGGGCGCGGGCAGCAGCGCGCGGCGCACAAACGATTGATTCGGTTTCATGTTGGTCCTCAAGCACAATGTCATCACAGGCGCAAACAAACACTCCGCCTCGCTTTGTGCCACAGCGTTGGAACGTCCGTGCGCGCAATTAACGCAAAATTAACGCTCGCCTGCTACGCTGACACAAATTCCAAAAGGAGACGACCGATGCAAAAACTCAAGCTTGTCCTTTACGTGTTCGGCATGGCGCTGCTCTTGGCGGCTTTTGCGCCCACCCCGCGCGCACTGGCAAACAAACCATCGCCTGACGACTTGAACTGGACTATCACCAGCGACGGCAAACGCTTCAAGGCAAGTCGCACGACCCAAGAAATGTGGCTGCCGCATCCGGCGATGCAGACATCCGAAAAAACTCCCGAAGCCGTTGTCGGTCCTGACAGCCGCAAGCAAGTCACCACCACCGATATCAAACCCTGGAGCGCCATCGCGCTTCTCGCAATCGTCTGGTCCGACAACAGCACCGACGGCTGCACGGGATGGTTTGTGAATGCGCGCACGGTGGTCACGGCAGGACACTGCGTCTATAATCGCGACAAGAATCTGGGCTGGGCGCGCAGCATCGAGGTCTATCCCGGTTACAACGCCGACAATCCCACCAACCCGTTCCCCAACGGGCATTCCTCCATGTATCGCATGTTTGTCAACACCGGTTGGTCCGACCATGGCTATCGCGATTACGACTATGGCGCGATTCAAATCAATGACCCGCTGGGCGACACCGTCGGTCATTTCGGTTTTTACAATGCCGGCAAGAACGCGCTCGAAGGCAATCAAGTCCGCGTCACCGGTTATCCGGGCGACAAAAAGGCAGGCACGATGTGGACAGCCAAAGACATTGTCAACAAAGGCAAAGGGCGCCGCTATATTCATCAAGTGGACACCTATGGCGGCGAAAGCGGCGCGCCAATGTATCATAAAAAGAACAGCTGCTATCCCTGCGTCGTCGGCATTCACGTGGCGCACTATGATAACGGCTACTGGAAGGGCTACAACATTGCGGTGCGCATTATTAGCGATGTCAAGAATAATTTGAACGCGTGGATGAATTATCCATACCCGTAGCACGATTTTTCACAAAAAACACGCGCCGCGCAAAACGGCGCGTGTTTTTTTTTGTTGACGCAGAAATTCACGAGAACGCGCGCCCTTGCTCGACAAAAGTGTTTGCAAAACGTGTCCCGCAGAATAAAGGGAATAGCTCCCAATGACGTTTGTGCGTCCGGCGCATAAAAAGATTATAAAACAGAATCAAAACTACTCTTTTGAGGATGTTGTCGCGCATTGGGAATGCTATAATGAATGCTTGCTTGTCCCGACAAAAGAAAGTAAGGTGAATTATGCATACCGGCGGCTGGTGGCGCTACATTGAATACGATGAACAAGACAAACCCAAAATCTCGACGCGCTTGTTGAAACGGGTCGCACAGTACGCGCGCCCGTATCAATGGCAGCTCGCGCTCCTGCTCGTCGCCATTTTTGCTTCGTCGCTCATTGACTTGATTCCGCCGCTGATTTATCGCGCGATTGTGGACCAGGCGCTGCCCCAAAGCAACTTGCAGCTGCTCGCGCTTTTGTCGCTGGGCTTGATTGCGATTCCGCTGCTTGACGGCTTGATTGGCATGGGACAGCGTTTCCTCTCGGCGCGCGTCGGCGAAAATCTGATTGCGGATTTACGCAAAGCATTGTACGAACACATGCAAAGCATGTCGCTCCGTTTTTTCACCAACGTCAAAACGGGCGAATTGATTTCGCGTCTGGACAATGACGTGATTGGGGCACAGCGCGCGGTGACCGGCACATTCATCAGCATTGTTACGAACGCCGTGAACGTGGTCTTGATTTTGGGCGTGATGCTGCTTTTGGATTGGCGTTTGACCCTGCTGAGTTTGCTCGTCGTGCCGCTGTTTATTTTGCCCGCGCGCCGCGTCGGACTGGTCCTGCGGCGTCTGGTCAAGGAACAATACAAACACAATGCCGACCTCGACGCGCAATTGTCGGAAACGCTTAATGTGAGCGGCGCGCTGCTCACAAAATTATTCGGTCGCCAAAAATACGAAGTGTCGAAACTCGCGGCGAGTTCGGAAGAGCTCGCCAAAATCGGCGTCGAGCAAGCGGTGGTGGGGCGCGGGCTCTTTTTGATGCTCGGACTCGTCGCCGCGTTCGGCACCGCCATTGTGTATTTCGGCGGCGGGGTGTTAACGATTCAAGGCGTCTTTACCGTCGGCACCATCATTGCTTTCGGCGCGTATCTTTCACAGTTGTATGGACCGATTTCCTCGCTCATTAATTCGCGCGTGGATTTGGCGACTTCGCTGGTTTCGTTCGAGCGCGTGTTTGAAACCCTGAACATTCCGATTGAAATTCAGGACAAACCGAACGCGGTGGAATTGAAAACCGTGCGCGGCGATTTGGCGTTTGATCATGTGACGTTCTCGTACCTTGCTGAAAACGAACACGATGCCCAAAGCCCGTACGCGCAAAAATTATTCACGCCGCCGCCCGCCACAAACGGCAGCGGCGCGAACGGACACACGCACGCGGACGAAACCGAAATCGAATACAGCGCGCGGATTGTACCGACACGCCGGCTCGCGCTGCAAGAGCTTTCCTTTACCATTCGCGCGGGGCAGCTCGTCGCGTTGGTCGGTCCCAGCGGCGCGGGCAAAACCACGATAACGTATCTCATTCCGCGTTTGTACGACCCGACGAGCGGGCGCATTTTGATTGACGGACACGATTTGCGGGACGTAACGCAGGAATCGCTCGCGCAGCATATCGGCATGGTCACGCAGGAAACCTATTTGTTTCACGACACTGTGCGCGCGAATTTATTGTACGGCAAACCCGACGCGACCGATACCGAAATCGAAAACGCCGCGCGTGCCGCGCACATTCACGATTTCATCATGAAACTGCCCAAGCAGTACGAGACCATCGTGGGCGAACGCGGCTATCGCTTGAGCGGCGGCGAAAAACAGCGCGTCGCCATCGCGCGCGTCATTTTGAAAAATCCGCGCATTCTCATTCTCGACGAGGCAACATCCTCGCTCGACTCGGAATCGGAAGCGCTGATTCAGGACGCGCTCAAGCCCCTGATGCAGCACCGAACCAGCGTCGTCATCGCGCATCGGCTCTCGACGATTCTTGCGGCGGATGTCATTCTCGTCGTGGACGACGGTAAAATTGTGGAACGCGGCACACACGCGGAATTACTGGAAGCGGACGGCTTGTACGCGCGCTTGTATCGCACGCAGTTTCGTGAACACGCGCACGACCTGACGAGTTTCTGACATGCCCGCGTCCCACGCGACACCCGCGTCAATGGGTTTGTAACCGCAATTCGTAACAAGCGTCCAAAGACCCGACCGGTTTCGACACATTGACGCCGCGTGTGTTTCGCATAGAATGAGACGCACCCATGCTCTGCCCGCGTTTGCGCGTCGCGTCACGAATCCTGCGACCGCGCGCAGATTTCACTCGCACCGCATTTGCGTAATACCTGTACCATCTGCCGGTTAATCCAAAGGAGTTGTATGTTTGAATCTATTTCTCAAGTTCGGGATGCGCTTGCCACACAGCAATATATTGCGACTGATGAAATTTCAACCGTCGTCTATCTCGCCGACAAATTGCAAAAACCGGTACTCGTCGAAGGACCGGCAGGCGTCGGCAAAACCGAACTCGCCAAGGCATGGGCGGGCGCGGTGCAGCGCGAATTGATTCGGTTGCAGTGTTACGAAGGGTTGGATGAGACCAAAGCGTTGTACGAATGGGAATACGCCAAGCAAATGTTGTACACGCAGCTGCTGCGCGACAAATTGTCCGACATGCTCAAGGACACGCGCACGCTGGCGGATGCTGCCGACCGCGTGGCGCGCGAGGATGATGTTTTCTTTTCCCAACGCTTTTTGCTGCCGCGCCCGCTGCTGCGCGCGATTGCGTCGGATGAGCCCGCTTTGTTATTGATTGACGAAATTGACCGCGCCGACGCGGAATTTGAAGCATTCCTTTTGGAAGTCTTGAGCGATTTTCAAGTGACCGTGCCGGAACTGGGCACCATCAAGGCGAATCACATGCCGCTGGTTTTGCTCACCTCCAACAATACGCGCGAACTTTCGGAAGCGCTGAAACGCCGCTGCTTGTATTTGCACATTGACTATCCGACCGTGCAAGCCGAGTTAAATATTGTACGCTTGAAAGTGCCGGACCTCAATCCGCAGTTGGCAAAACAAGCGGTCGAATTGGTGCAGCGTTTACGCGGCATGGAATTGAAAAAATACCCGAGCGTGAGCGAAACGCTGGACTGGGCACGCGCGCTGGTGATGCTCAACGCGCAATCCATTGACGACAAGGTGTTGGACAATACCCTCACGATTCTGTTGAAATACGAACAAGACGTGCAGCGCGCCAAACGCGTGCTCGGTGAATTTAAAGGCGGCACGGACGACGATGATGATTTGCCGCGCAACCTTACGCGATCCAACCCGCGCAAAAATCGCTAAACCCCTTCAGACCAGCAGCCGTCTGTTGTGGGGTGATGCGTACCTGCGCCATACGGCTGTTTGCCTGCACAACGGCGCGGGCATCCCTTTGCCGTCAATGAATGAACTCTCAAACAACGCCGCCTCTTTGGACGAATCCTTGTTGGCGCGCGTCCGCGCGGGGGACGCGGCGTCGCTGCAGCAGTTGTATGAACGTCATGCGAACGCGGTCTTTGCGCTCGCGCATTACATTTTGCGCGACCGGGGACAGGCGGAAGAATTGACACAGGAAATTTTTTTGACAGTGTGGCACAAAGCCGATTTGTACGACGAACAGTACGCGCGCTTTCGCACGTGGCTGCTAAGCATCACGCGGCATCGCGCGATTGACCTCTTGCGCCGACAAAAGCGCCGCATTCAACCGGAACTCTCTCTGGACGATTTCACCGTGGCAGAATCGCAAGCGCCCGTCACCGAGCCGATGGATTCACAGCGCGAACTGCATCTGCTCTTGCGTTATTTACCGCCGGAACAACGCGCGGTCATCGAACTGTGTTACTTTCAGGGTTATACTCACGAAGAAATCGCTGCGGGGTTGAAATTGCCGCTTGGCACGGTCAAGAGCCGCATCTTGTTGGGGTTGAAAAAATTACGCAGCATGATGTACGCCTGAGCCGTACACGCGAATTCCGCGCCGACGCTGTCATCCATCAAACCGCGCCCGGCGTATATTGTGTTGGAAAATGATCCACTCGGAGATTCAAGAAACAATCCCGTTGTTGGCGTTGGGCGGGCTCGATAACGACACGCGCGTGCAGCTGGAACAACATCTTGCCATTTGCCCGACGTGTCGCGCACAGTTGGCAGAATACGCGTTTGTGGCGCA
>CAZXYP010000120.1:0-13867 GCA_964644955.1 uncultured Anaerolineales bacterium
TTCCAGGTTTTGCCTTGTACGGTCGGTTGATCCATCGTGGGCAGGGAATCGACGTAGCCGTGCCTGCCGCCGCTACCGGGCCGGCGCCGGGAACGGCGGCGCCCGCCGCTCACGGGCCTCATGGACCCGGCTACCCCCGCCCTCCCACCTCCAGCGCCACTCCCAACGCCGCCCCCCCCCCGCTTCCAACGCGCGCGCAATAAAATCGACCCCCAGCATCAACAACAAAACAAAGAGACCTTCCGATAACACCAAATGCGCCAACGTCAAAAACCCCGGATAGATGGCGACGAAAAAGCCCACCACCCACGCGATGCGCCGCGCGGTGAATTCATCCGCCACGTTTTCGGTCAACGGCGCGCGAAACACGCGCCGCGTCACATCGTACACCACATACACCGTCGCCGTCCCCACCACAACGCCAAACAATTTCGCAAGCAAGATTTGATTGCCAAACAGCGAATAGAGCGCGCCGAGCGCAAGCGGATATAACGGCGCTTGCCACGCATACAAAACTTGACCCGGAAAAAACGGATTGTTGGTCTGAAACAAACCGCGTCCCGCCGCGACATGTTCCGCGATTTGTTGATAGGCAAATTCGTCGCCCGTCAACGGCGCATTCACGCCCGCGAGCCATAAAAAAATTACGCGCAGCATGAACGCGAACGCGAGCAAGGCGATGAGGGACCAGTTACGTGATGAGAACATTTTTGAGAAACCGGAAACCAGAGACAGATAACGGAGGACTGACTACTGACCGATTCGATACAACCACAGCGCGCCGAAATCTTGTACGTGTTCAATGTGCGGCAGGCGCGCCAATTTGTCGCGCATGGCTTGCGGCTCTTGGAGCGCGTCCGAGTGAATGACCACCCACTGCGCGCCCCATTCCTTGAGCTGCCGAATTTTGCGCCGCGATGGAAAATCTTGCATGTCCTTGACCAGCGCGTAATAGTCCGGCGGAATAAATGTACTGTAACCGTTCACAATCGGCTGGTACGGATGATACAACGCGCTGTACGTGTACGCCACATACTTGTCCTGGTCCGCAAACGTCGGCGCGCCCATCGGGATATGCACAATCGCCTGCCCGCGCGGCTGCTGCGCCAAATACGCATACAACGGCGAAACATTTGCGCCGGCTTCGACCGGCTGCAAACGCAGCGGCGCGGGAATGTATTCCAATACCATCAATGCCGCGCCGACAACCGCAATCCACGTTCCCCATCGCGGCGCGCGTTCCATCCATGCACGCACGCCATACGCCGCCAACATGCCCAACGCCAACATGCTAAGCACGACAAACCGCGACGGCGCATTCAAGCTTTGCAGCGGCGAAACGACGCGCGCCAGATATTCATACGGCAGGGGAAACGGCAGCGCCGCGACGGTCGTGCGTCCCAAAATCAAATCGGGTCCGAACGACAGGATAAATCCCATCGCCGCGAGCAGCGTCGGAAACATCCACGCGCGATTTTTTCGCGCAAGCAAAATGACAAACCCCGCGACGCCCAACGCCGACGCAACGAGACCGGGAAACAAGGGCTGTCCTTTCGACGCGATATAAAACGCGCGCGTGAGACTGCCGTACAACCACTGCGACGCGGGCGCGGCGAGATAACTGTACGGCCGCGCGCTAAACAAACGCGGATTGCGTCCCGCCGAAAAATTGTATTGACGTTCGATCTGTACAAGCGGCAGCACAAACGGCGCCAACACGAGCGCCGCGCCCGCCGCCGCCAGCGCGCCATAGAGCAGATGCGCGCGTGTGATGCGATACCGCCGCAACATCAAATCCACAATCACATACAACACAATCGCAAACGTCAGGAACACGGCGTAATAGAGTGAGGACAAAGCATTCAGCGCAAAAAACAACGCCGTCAACAATCCGTTCCGCAAATTGGGACGCCGCACCAAGCGTGCCACATACATCAGCGTCAACGGCATGAACATTGCCATCAGCAATTGCACGTGCCGCAGTTCCCCCATCTTGTACGTGCAAAAACCAAAAATGATTCCGGCAATGAACGCGGCGTACTGCGTGTGGCGCGGCGCCGCGCGCGCCAAGTCCCTGCGATTCGCTTCGGCGTCCGTCGTCTTGAACCAATCCAAGGCGTACAAATACATCGCAAATGCATTGAGCGGAAAACTCAACAGCACGACGAGGTTGTACGCCAACACCGGATTCTGCGTCGCGTACGCGAACGGCAAATACATCAGCGCGCCCGGCAAAATGATTTCTGAAAACGCGAGCGTGTTTTGGAACGGAAAAAAGATATTGCCCTGAAACAAATTCGCCGGGTCGGCAATCAGTTGATGCGCTTGCCAACCAAAAATCCACACGCTGAAATACGTGTCGTTCAACGCGTTGCTGTCCGTGCCGAGCAGATGGTCGTTCATCCGCAGCGCAAGCGGCAGGGTCATGACCAGCGCCAGCGCGCTGTAGAAACAGAGCGCGAGGATATGAAATCGAAAAGGATGCGTTCGCAATGCATTCATTTCACAACCGAAACCCGTTGTCGCGTTCGCCGCAGCAACGGGTTCCTTGATTTTAGCGTTTCTTGTTTTGCGCGCCCGTCTTGGGTTTCGGTTTCGCGCGCGCTGCCGCTTTGGGTTTTGGTTTTTTCGGCGCAGGTTTGCGCGCCAACTTGGTTTTTTTCTTGGCAGCTTTCGGCAGTTCCACACTCAAGCTCACGGGCGCGGCACATTCGATGGTTTGCGCGTCCGCGTAAATTTCTTGGACCGGATCGCGGCGCGTCCACCACGTCACGGCGACGACATTGCCGTTCGCGTGAATGTGCGGCACTTGATTGATGGTGCTGCCCGTCAACGTGTCGAGCCGCTCCGGCGCGCTCCATGCCGCGCCGTTCCAAATGCTTTGAAATACATGCCACGCTTCTTTGGACGTACTTTTGCCTTGATACACCACACGCAGCTGCCCATTGCAATCGAGCGCGGCGCGCGGATACATGACAAAAACCAGATTGCCGACGGGCACGCGCGCAGCTTTGGCAAATTTACCGCCCGGCACGCGCTGCGAATACATTAACGTTTGCGCGTCGCCGTCGCGCGCTTGCGCCACCAAATGTCCGCCGCCCGCCGCGTCAAACACGACTGTCGGCGTTTGCGGTTTTTCTCCCGCGCGAATGCGCTGTGGCGCGCTCCACACTCCATCCGCGTCGCGCTGCGCGTACCACAACATTGCCTTGTCATTCCATGCGACCACCGGCTGCCCGTTCGCATCCAACGCGAGGTCGGGATAAAAGCCCGAGCCAATGACCTCCGGTGCGCTCCACGCCGCGCCGTCGAATCGCGTGTAATGGATTTCTTGAAACACATCGCCAAAGCGATTGTACACCACGTGTATCACGCCATCCGGCGCAATCGCCAATCGCGGCAGTTGCGCGAACGAAACATTCGAGAGACGCTGCGCGGCGCTCCAAGTTTTGGCGCGGCGTGTCGAATAAAACACAGCATACGACGAACTCCCCGCGCCGGTTTGTCCGACAAAGACGACGTGCACGCCACCTTGCGGTGAAACCAAGACGTGCGGTTGAAAATTTTTCGCGGCGGGCGAAGCGACCAGCTCGTCCTCTTTCCACACCTTGCCATTCCACAAACGATAATGAATCTGCGCGTCGGTGCCGCAATACACCGCGTGGACCCTACCGCCTGCTGTCACACTCACCATCGGCGCCCCTGCCGCGCCGTCACCGTTTCCCAAAAGCATCGCGCCCATGAGCCGCCTCCTTGTGAATTCTCGCGTATCGCGTATCGCGCATTGTCACGGATTACTGACGACCGAATACTGATTACGCTCACACTCTCCCACTATCGCACTACCGCACCATCGCACTCCCCGCACTATCTCACTATCTCACTATCGCACTATCACACTCCCCGCACTATCGCACTACTTTACCCACACCGGTTCGGTTTCCTCAAACTCATTCTGACTGAGGTTGACCGGATTCTCATCGAGTTTGCAATTGTCTTGCAGCGTGCCGAACGCGCCGACATCCATCACAAAAATTTGCTGCCGGTTGCCGTCGCGCGATGAAGACCACACAATTTTGTTTCCATCGGGCGACCACGACGGATGCTTGTTAAAGTACGGCGCGAAACACGTGATGCGAAACGGACTCGTGCCGTCGTCGTGCATCACCCATAAATCTTCGCCGATGTTGTCGGGATGTTCCAAATCGCCGCGATTGGAAACAAACGCAATCCAGGTGCGCCCGTCAAACAGCGGACGCGGCGACCACGCGGGGTCATAGTCATTCGCGGGATTGGTCAGCGGACGCCCGTTGCCGGACGGGTCCGTAATCCAGATGTCATTGTCGTATCCGAACTTGCGCGTGAATCCGGCGGAACGCACCGTTGCCGCCTGAGTGCGGTCAGGCGACCACGCTTCCCACTGCTTGGCAGCTTCATACGTCGCGCCCGAAATACGTTTTACATTTTTGCCGTCCGCGTCCATCACATAATACGTTGGAAATCCTTCGCGATTGGACTTGAACACAATCTTGCCTTGCAGGGCAGCCAAATCCACTATCGGTTCGGGCGGCTGCGCGACCGGACCGCTGCCCGCGTTAGATGTCGCGCTCTTGCAATTGAACGCGCTGTAATAATCCAACGCGCGTTCATTGTTCCGATCCAAATTCGCGGCGGCGACCAATTCCGCGCAGCCCTGCGCCAGATTGCTCGAGACCAACAGCAAGGCGAGGCGCATGCGCGCTTCACTTTCGCCTGCCGCGTTGCCCTGCGCTTTGTACACGTCCGCCGCCGCGCGATACGCTTCAATCGCTTTGGCGGGATTGTTGTCTTTGTAAAAGTAGCCCCACGCCAATACGCGATACACCAGCGCATAGCCCGGATAATTTTTGGCAATGTCGAGCAGCGCCTGCCGCGCGCAATCGAACGCGGTACGGTGCGCGGGATTATTGCCGTTCAGCTGACGCGTATCCGAAACATTCCAGCAGCGCTGTAACACCGCAATCAACGCGCCATCCCCCGCCGTGTTGCCCAATTCCGAAGCGCGCGGCACCGCAGTGGGTCCGCCGTTCGCGCCGGACGGATTCGTGACGGAAATGACGCCGGTTGGAAACGGCATGAGCGTTGGCGATGGCACTGCGGTCGGAAAAGGCGTTGGCGTAATCAACGTGATTTGCAGTAACGGCGTCGCAGTCGGTGGCACAACAGATGGAGTTGGTACAGCGGGCAGTGTGGTCGGAACCGCCGTGGCAACCACAGTCACGGGCGCGGGCGTAGGTGTCGTGCCGCAAGCCAGGAGTAAACCGAGGAAAAGGAACAAGGCAAAATTTAACGTGCGTGAAACAAACATCGAACCTCCGCGTGGAGCAATTGGGTTACGAGTATAGCACGTTTTTGCGATGCATTGGAACTCAGGGGGTGTGCGTCAGATTTTTGGACGCACACCCGAACTCAGGGACGCGCGGCGCGGGCGGAAAAGAATTCGTTCAAAAATCGCGAGGGCGCGGTTGCCAATAAACGCGGCGTGTCAAAACCCGCGCGCGGCGCGAGGGCGCGAAACGTTTCAAACGAAAGCGGGTGCGGCACCCACAGATTTCCCTTGTCCACATTGTATTCGACCAAAAGCAAAACGCCGCGCGATTTTAGACACGCGCGGACATGTTCCAGAACCTCGATTTTGTTTTTGAAAAAATGCAGCGCGTTCGCCATTACGATACCGTCAAGCGGCGGCAGCGACAACGCGTGCGTAAAATCTGCGCGCAAAAATTGGACGCGCGACGCGGGAAACATTTCACGGAACGCGCGTTCCTGTTCGCGCAAACGCGCGCCGTCCTTGTCAATCGAAAAAATTTGCGCGTCCGCGCCGACCAATTCGCGCAATGCCAAGGTAAACGCGCCGCTGCCCGAGCCGAAATCTGCCCATGTCCCACCGGATTGTGAAATGCCGGGGCGAAGAAGATTGACGTGGTCGTTGTGATTCAAAGGGAGATTGGAGACTAGAGATTGGAGACTGTTCAATCTCCAATCTCTAGTCTCCGGTAACGATTGGAAGAATCAATGCCGACGGGTGTGTCGCATCGTGATAAATCGTTTGCGTCGCAGCGACCATTTCCGTTTCACTCGCCAAATCGCCACCCGTGTTCAAATTGCGCGCGTATTTGGGAAATGCCGCCGACGCGATTTGCAGACCAATGCGGTGTCCCTTTTGAAAAACGTGCGCGGTGTACCACAAATCAATTTCGTATTTGTACATTTTGTGCGGCGCGATAAGCGTCGGCTGTTCCATGCCATCGCGATAGCGCGCGCGCACGATGCCGTCACACAACCGTTGGCGAAACCCGTTCGGATGCGCGTCGAACCACAGCGCGGTGAAATCGGTATCGCGGGCAGAGGACGCGGCGTACAAAATCACGCGCACGGATCCGATAACGGTCACATCGTGTTCCAACGGCGCGCTCACGTACACCAATACATCGCCGCGCTGTTGAATCGCAACATAGTCGTCCGGTCCGCCGATTTGGGACGATGTGGCATCGGTAATGTACGGCGTCGGGCGCGCGGGGTCGTACACATAGACATCCGCTTTTTCCGCGCCCGGCATTTCGAGCGACAACGTTCCGTCACCGTAACGGCTGTTGGCGCTGCCCGCGCTGCGCAGATAAAAATTCGTGTAGTGTGTGCGCGCGGGCGGAAATTCATTTTCGTCGCGCCATTTGTTTTCGCCCATGACAAAAATCCGCGCGGCAGGTTCGCGCGTAATGCCGTCGTCTTTTTCTTTCAACCACGCGTCAAACCAGCGCAATTCGTACCCGCGCAAATCAATCAGGGCTTGCGTTCCGAAATCCACTTCACCGATTTTTTGCGACGCGTTCACGGCGTGGCCCCACGGACCCATCAATAATTTTTGATGGCGGCGCGCAAATTCGGTCGCGCCGCGCGTCGTCATGCCGATAAAATTCAGCGGCGTGCCAATTTGTTCATCGTCGTACCAACCGGAAATGTGCATCACCGGCAAATTGATTTTTTCAAATTGGTCTTGATAACAAATCGCGCGCCAGTATTCGTCGAGCGTCACGTGCTGTAATTCCTCGCGCCATTTGGGCAAAGCCAACCCCGCGCGTTCGTCCATCGTCGTCAGCGGCAAATGTTCGTAAATCGGGTCCCAGTGGATTTCTTCCATCGGTTGGCGCAAGCGTCCATGCACCAAATACAGCCAACACAAATGCTGAAGTCCGGGTACGCCCGTCGGCGTTTCCACAAACGGGTCGGACGGCGTGACCATCACAATCATGGTTTTCAAATGCGGCGGCTGTTGTAACGCCGTGAGCCATTGAATGCGTCCGAGATACGACCCGCCGAGCGTGCCGACGTTCCCGTTGCTCCACGCTTGCGCCGCGCACCATTCCACCGCGTCGTACCCGTCAACGCCTTCATTGCGATACGGCACAAATTCACCGTCCGAATCGCCGCGCCCGCGCACATCCATCGTAACGTACGCATAACCGCGTTCGGCAAAATAACGCGCGGGTTCAAAATACGATTTGTTGTTTTTGTTGTACGGCGTTCGCACCAAAATCACCGGCACGCGCGCGCCGCGTTTGGTTTCTTCGGGACGGAAAATGTCTGCCGAAAGCGTTACGCCATCGCGCATCGGAACGCGGAGGTTGTATTGAGCGAAAATAGAATGTGACATGAATTGAAAAGTGACAAGGTGACAGGGTGACACAGTGATGTTGCGTTGTGTCACCCTGTCACCCGTTCCCCCATTCAGGATTAGCGCAAGCGTCCGCCGTGATAGCGCAGCTCGTACACAATCGCGCGGGACTTGGAAATGCGTTCGATGCCCCAAAAATTTTCGAGCGTGCCGGTCGTCTGCGCGGTGTATTGAAAATCGTCGCCGCGAATCAAGCCGGGTCCGCGATACGGACTCGCCGCATCCACTTGACGCAATGCATATTGCAGAAATTTATACACCGCGTTCGCATCACTGCTTGCGTCCACCATGCCGCCCGCGTAACTCATTGCCCACAGCGGCACGTCGTCGGCATACACGGTTTCCTGTCCGACAAAATACGCGAACCCGAAATAAATATCGCGGTACAAGAGATTGCCGAGCCGAAACTCGAGTTGACGCGACGCGGGGAGCAACGGCGTCACGGACGCGTCATCGCCTTGGGAAGCGTAGGTCGCGCGTTTGGCGGCGACGAGGAATTGGGCGAGTTGTTCGTTGGTCATAAGGGTTGGGGCGAAGCATTTGCAGTCGTGTCCGCGCATCGAGTCACAGATGCAGACGCAAATGCTTCGCCCCTACGCGCGTGAATCCAAATGCGCTTCAAAACACGCGACGCCGTGCGCGCCGACCTTTGCCGCGTGTACCGTGCCGCGCGGCAAATCAATTCTGTCGCCCGCGCGCGTTTCGATTTGTTCGTTCGTTTGCGGAAGAATCCACGTGATGCTGCCGGACAATACGTACAACACTTTGTCGAATGAATGGGTATGCGCGCTGTATTCGTCATGCGGTCCGTTCGACCAGGTATAGCCGCGCAAGTTTTCCGCGCGGATTTTTTCTTGGATGGCGAGTTCGGTCGCGGGTTGGACATTTTGCCACGGGGTGATGCTCAGTTCCATAAAAGAAATCGCGAATCTATGCCAATGATTCCATTCGCGCAGCTTCGCGCAGATTCGCGGTTTCGTTATTGTCGCATCGCAAGAAACCAAAGCGGATTCAGGAATCCCTCTTGATTGTCGCGAATATCGTTGCCGCCGGTGTTGCCTTCGAGGCGAATGTTTTTGCGATTGTTGCTAAAGACATTGTTGTGGACTTGATTTTCGGTCGAGTCTTGCAAGAAAATTCCCGAATTGGCATTGTCGCGCAAGGTGTTGTTGAAAATGCGATTGCCGCGCGACGGAAACGCATTCACGTCGAGCCACCAAAACTCGCCGGGATTTTTTTGTTCCCAGAAAAAGTAAATGGCGTCGCGGGCGTTGATGATTTGATTGCCGCTGACCTCGTTTTCCAGACTGTTCAAGACAATGATGCCGTGATTGTTCATGTTCGCAATGGTGTTGTCTTTGATAACGTTGCCTTTGGCGAAACCCATCCAGATGCCGTCAATGCTGTTGTGAATGTTGTTGGCGATGATTTGATTGCCGCTGCAAAAACCGAGTTCGATGGCGTTGTACATGATGTCGTGAATGTGATTGCCGGCAATGACATTGTTATTGCCGCAAGGCACGCCGTGCGCCTTGATAAAAATACCGTTGCCGTTGCCGCTGCCGACTTCATTGTTCAGAATGCGATTGCCGCTTGAGCCGTCCTGCATGGTAATGCCGCCCGCGTCGCAGCCGGGGCCGACGACGCCCGCGCCCCACGTGCAGTACCGCACATTGCCATTCGTGGTGTTGCCCGCCACTTGTGAATTGGTCGTTTGAATCAGATTGATACCCCACGCGGAATTGTTGGACGAGTCGTTGCTGTTGACGCTGATGCCGCTGCTCGTGCGAATGTCAATGCCGATGGCTTGCGAATTGGCATTGTTGTTTTCGACGCGTCCATTGTCGGACTCGTTGAGGCGAATCCCCCCCCCCTCGACCATGCCGAGAAAAATACCGTAGCGGCGTCCGTCCACGTCGTCAAAATTTTTCGTCAGCGTATTGTGATGGATGAAAACGCCCGATGACCCTTCCACCAAAATGCCATAGCGATAGCCGCTGACTGTGCAGTTGCGAATCTCTACATTTTTCGGACGTTCGTTGGCGAGAATGCCGAGTTTGCGCACGACGATGCCGACGCCGTTGAAATTCGTGCCTTGAATGGCGTTGCCTTTGCAGTCGAGCGTGACGTTGCTCGCGCGAATGTTGAGGCAGTCGCCGTCACTGCGAAGCGCGCCCGTCAAGTAATAACCGCCGGGTTTGGTGATGGCGCCGCAGCTGCCGACGGCGGCGGTGAGCGGCGCGCCGGAAGGCGGCGGTTCGGTCGGCGGAGCGGGAGTCGGTTCGGGCGCGTTCGGGTCTTGGGTCGGCGCGGGCGTGCGCGTGGGACGCGGCGTACGCGTCGGGCGCGGCGGTTCGGTGGGCGCGGGCGTGAGCGTGTACGGAATCGCGGTGGGCGGCGGTTCGGTGGGTTGGATGGTGGGTTCGTTGGTGGGTTGGATCGTGGGTTGGTTGGTCGGTTCGTCGGTGGGTTGGAGGGTCGGTTCGGGCGTTGGCGTTCTGGTTCGGCGCGCAAGCGCGACGACAGGCACAGTGCCTTGGCGCGGTTCGACGGCTTGCGCGGCGAGCGCCATTTTTGGAACCAACACGCCAATGCCCGTCGAAGCCGACGATGCCGTGACCGCGCTGACGCGAATTGCCACCTCGTCAAACGGTTCGTCGGGCGCGGGTTCCAAGAGCAAATACAAACCCACCGCGCCGATACCGAACGCGATGAGAGTAAGCAGTACGAGTCGCCAACCGGTCATAGAGTGCTGAGGACTGAGAAACGAGTCAGTCCGACATTGCCGAGATGCAAGACCAAGCGCGAGATGTTTTGCGCAACATCTCGTTCCGCTTGGCGCAACCGTTTTGCACGAGTGGGCATGCGTTCGGGGTTGCGTTAGGTTTGGGGGCGTCCTGTGTCGTGAATTACGACGACAACACGCGTAATATAGCACACGGCGCGCGCGGCGTCAATTGATGGGTAATGAAAACGGTGGGGACACGGCTCGCGCTGTGTCCACGTTGTGTGAAGCGTTTGTGATTTTGTTTTAGGCGGTGGAGTAGGCAGTACGGCGTGCGGCATCCGGTTGATGGCGCGCAGCGACGGCGACGACGCGTTCAAAACGAATGACTCAATCACTGAGCGCCGACAGTGCCGCGTTGCGGTCATTCCGCAGGGCGTCGCGGGCGTTCGACACCCCGTCGCGGGCGTTCGACACCCTGTGAAGGTTAAAAGTCATACCAAATCCATACAAATTCATTGCCTTTCCTGAATCTTGGTTTGGTAGAATGGGTTTGCTTGGGCGCGGGGACTGCTTCCTGCGTTGGGCATTCTTGTAAAACCTCACATCCGGCTCGAACGATGAAACGAGCGGCTGCGCCGTGAAATGGCGCAGCCGCTCGAATTTTTTTGCGCGTTTATTTCGCGGTAGGAGCGCAGCATTTGCACCCGCAGATGCGACTCGATTCGCGGTCGCGTCTGCAAATGCTTCGCCCTTACGTCTTTTTTGGAGGTCGCCATGCTTCGCTCCGCTTCGGCTCGATTTTGGCAAATTACTTTGTGGTTGATTTTATTGGGCGCGCTCGTTACCGCCAGCATTGGCGGCGTGGCGGCGGGGGTAGGGGCGTTTGATGAAACGCCCCTACGCGCGGATTCCGTTTCGTCCGCGCCTGCCAAGAAACCGACCGAGACTCCGACCCGCCAGCCCAAGAAAACGAAAACTCCGACGGAAACACCAGACGTGTCACCGACACGTCTCTCCACCGAAACTCCCGTCGCGACGGAGACCCCCTCTGACACTCTATTCGATACTCCCGCCTTACCTCCCGGCGTCTATCATTTCAACGGCACGATTCGAAACATCGCCAAGAACGCGCTCCAATGGCGCACGGCGCGCGGCACGTTCAATGTCACACTCACTCCGCAGAGCAATCTATGGCTCGACGGAGAACGCATCGCCGCGCACGCGTTACAAAAAGGGCAGCGGCTCGACGGGCTCATCCGCGCGGACGAGTCGGGCAAATTGACGGGCTTGACCTTGACGGCGCGCACCGCACACCCCATTGCTACAGGCGGCGGGACGAAAAACGGTCCCCTCCCCGAAGCGGATACCGGCAGTTGGAGCGCACCGTTGGACGTTGCCGCAGGAGTGAACGCGTCCCAAACACCCATCCTCGCCGCCGAATCCGCCAGCGGCAGCGCGGCGGTCTGGTATGCGGATTTGCCCCAGCCGGGCTTTTATTATAGCGTGCGCATCGGCGAATCAGACACCTGGACGGAACCGCAATTTCTGGATTTCACCTCTGCCGCCGATGGGCAGCCCGCGCTCGCGCTCGATTATCAACGGCAGCTGCATCTGGTCTGGGAACACGCCGACCGCGACGGCACACAGATTCGCTACGCTGCCGCAACGTTCGACCCCGTGAATTTGACGTTGACGTGGAACGAACCGGTGACGCTGTCGGACGTGACCACCTCGGCGGTGAATCCCGCGCTCGCCGTGAGCGACTGGAACGCTCAACCGCGCGTGCATGCGGTGTGGCTGGAAGCGCAAGCGGGTGATGCCGAAACAACCGCATGGAACATTGTCACGCGCCATGCCGACAGCCCCGCGCACGCGTGGTCGGCGCCGTTTACGTTCGACCTTGCGCCTTCTTCCTTTGCGCATCCTGCCCTTGCCGCAACCTATGGCAAGGTGGCGGTCGCATACCCCGAAGCGGCGCGCCTGACCTATCGGGAATGTGACCTTGAAGCCGCGGAAGGCGACTGTGCGCGACTCGAAGCATGGAGCGGCGGGGAACGCGCGACGCGCGAAAGACCAGACGCGGTGAGTTTGGCGCTGGACACGGGCGGCAATGCCCATCTCGTCTGGCGCGGCGCAACCGATGCCACGCGGAATCAGATTCTGGCGCGCCGCCGCGACGCAGCGGGGCATTGGTCTGAACCGAACGTGTTGCGCCAATTACCGGCGGATACCGCCGCAGGTGTCGTTCCGCTGGTGACTGCCGACACGCCCGACCAAGTGTATGCGGTGTGGAAAGCGCTCACTGCGAACGGTGCGGCACCAGACGCCGCGATCGAATATGCGCATTTTGACGGCGCGGCTTGGTCCGCGCCGCTGTCTCTCACAACGCAGACCCGCGCGCAGAACGATGCATGGGGCGGGTTGGTCATGGACACGCTCGGCGCGCTGCATGTGCTGTGGCGCGCGCGCGGAACGAAATTGTATTATGCAGCACAGAGCGTAAACCCCAATCGCGCGGCATCGAACCAAGCCGCGCCCGAAGACCTCACCGCCGTCGGACCGGGCAGTTACGAGGACAATGATTCGCACATGGTCTATGTCAGCGCCTGGACGACGGCGAATCACAGCAGCGCGAGCGGAGGCACGTATACGTATTCTTCCATCAATGGCGCGCAAGCCCAATTGACGGTGAGCGGCGCGGGGAAAATCCGGGTGCGCACGATTCGCGGACCCAATCGCGGGATTGCGAATGTGCTGGTGGACGGAAATAAAATCGGTGAACTGGACGGCTACAATTCCGCTTTGGACTTTGGTTATACCAAAACCTATGCGCTGCCGGATGCGGGGACACATACGTTCGCGTTGAAGGTGACAACGAACAAGCATCCTGACAGCGTCGGCTATGTCGTCGTGCTGGATACCTTTATCGTCCTTGCGCCGAACCCCACCGATACGCCGACGCCGACCCCTACCGCAACCAATACGCCGCTGCCGACGAACACTTTTACACCGACGCGCACCAACACGCCGCTGCCCACCCATACGTTTACACCGACTCCTACCTACACGCCACTACCGACGAATACATTCACACCAACATCTACATATACACCGTTACCAACCAACACATTCACGCCAACGTTTACCAACACGCCGCTGCCGACGAACACCCTCACGCCTACATCTACTTATACACCGTTACCCACCAACACGTTCACGCCGACACGCACCAATACGCCGCTGCCCACCAACACGCCCACATGGACACCCACCGTGACCGCTTCGGCAACATTCACACTGACACCCACAGCAACCGCGACGCTTACGCCCACTGCCACCGCAACCCTCACACCGACGCATACATCAACCGCTAAGTCTTCGTCCGGAAATAACTTGAACACTTTATTTCGCGCGGCGTGGTCGGATGG
>CAZXYP010000121.1:0-13821 GCA_964644955.1 uncultured Anaerolineales bacterium
ACAAACGAATGCGAACGTAACTCGAAAAAATCCAGGCGCTCTGCACAATGCCCAAAGCCGCCAGCACATTCAGCAAGCGCAGGGGATAATAAAAAAATTTTCCGCCATAATGAATGCGCGAAAGACGCGGCACGCGCAAAAAATGTTCGCCAAGCACCTCGTGCCACAGACGCTGTACTTCGGACATCTTGGTATAAAAACGATGTCCGCCAATGTCATAGCCGTATCCTTTATAAAATTCGGTGCGCGCAATGCCGCCGACCACAGGGTCGCGTTCGAGTACAATGACCGGAACCTGATGTTTCGAGAGTTCGTACGCGGCGGTTAAACCTGCCGGTCCCGCGCCCAGAATAATAACGGTTTGCTCCATCCCATCCTTTGGCTTGTCCATCGGGCGAATCAATTCGCCGCAACCGATGGCGAAATCGGCCTGCGCCGATTTGGAAATCAGGTTGCAGTCTGCGCAGGCAGACTTGGCTATGCGTTGCTGCGGTTTCTAACCGCTTGTTCGTCAAAATGTCTTGTTGCACCGCGAGTCGGGCGAGTATAGCACGGCGTCCATGCAATTTCAAACAGCGTCACTCATGCTTAAAACTTCCGCCGCGCGCAGTTCCTCCAATTCCTGCGCGCGGTATCCCGTGCGCTGCAAAATTTCGCGCGTATGTTCCCCCAAACGCGGCGCGTCACCCCCCCCTTGCGCCAAACCGCGCGCAATCACCTGCGGATGCGCCAACGTTTCACTCACATCGAGCAGCGGTTCGAGACAGCAATCCGTTTGTTGAGATAATTCAATCCATTCTGCGCGCGTGCGCTGTTTGAAAATTTCCGCGACGCGGGCAATGCTGTCCGTATCGAATTGTATGTCAAACCAATCCGCGCGTTCAATCGCCGCGCAAAACGCGCGCCAAAATTTCGGCTCCAGCGCGGCGAGTGCCATGAATTCCCCGTCCGCCGTTTCATAAATGTTATAACACGGATACGCGCCCGTGAGCGGTGTCGCGCCGCGCGCCGGATTTTCATGTTCCGCGCGATAACACGCGCCCAACACCGTTTGCATCCAATCCACCGCCGCGTCAAACAATGCAATGTCGAGATATTTGCCGACGCCCGTGCGTTCGCGTTCCACCAGCGCGGCGACGATTTGCAGTGCCGCAGACATGCCGCCCGCGAGGTCGGCGATTTGCACCGCAGGCAAAACGGGCGCGGCATTCGGCGCGCCGTTCATTTTCAAAATACCCGCGAGCGCGAGATAATTCAAATCGTGTCCCGCGCGGTCGCGGTACGGTCCGCTTTGCCCGTAACCGCTGAGCGCACAATAAATCAAACGCGGATTGCGCGCGCGAATGCTATCGTAATCCAAACCGCGCTGTGCCATGACGCCGGGGCGAAACGATTCAAGCAGCACATCCGCGTGTTCGCACAACCTTAAAAGAATTTCGCGCCCGCGCGCGTCGTAAAAATCCAACGCGATGCTTTGCTTGCTGCGATTGTTCTGCCCAAAGACCGCGCCTTCCATCCGTTCCGCGTCGAGTGTGATGTACGGCGGCATCATGCGCGCGTAATCGCCTTCGGGCGGACGTTCCACTTTGATCACCTCCGCGCCCAAAGCGGCGAGTAACTGCGTCGCGTACGGTCCGGGCAAGAGCCGCGACAAATCGAGAATGCGTATTCCTTTCAGTGAATGTTTCATGATTGATTTCCTTTTGCGGCGCGCATTTTCAACATTTGAATTGTACCATCAAGAGAGAATCGGACAGCTTGACCGATGAGCATTTTACGAACCACGACAACCGACGGACAGCGCGTCATTTTGAATGTGCGGCGCGAGTCCATCGTCCTGATGCAAAACGAAAACGAGTCATACACGTTTGACGCGGCAGGACGTTTGGTCGGCATTTTTCGTGACGGCAAAAACTATCGTCGTTCGCTCGACAATCAAATGCTGGAAAAAGCGAGCGGCGGAGAACGCGGTCTGAGCGGACGCGTGCGGCGGATGCTGCCGCCGGATGAAATCGAAACGCTGGAGACGGGCGCGTACGAATTTGCGCGCGCAATGCCTGCGCGCTTGTCCGAACCGCTGCCGCGCGAATTCGCGGACGCGCTCGCGTACATCGAAACATTTTCGTACGCGCGTTTGGAAAAGGAACGCGCCGCGTTTCAAAAAATTTATCGTCCCGTTTCCATTTTGCCGCCCGACCAATATCTCGCGTTGTATCTGCAGGCGACGGAAGGGTGTTCGTACAACGAGTGTTCGTTCTGCGGTTTGTACCGCGACCGGCGTTTTCATACAAAAACGATTTCGGAATTTCGCGAACATGTTGCGGGCGTGCGCGCGTTTTTTAGCGACGGCATTTCATTGCGGCGCAGTATTTTTCTCGGCGACGCGAACGCATTGATGGTGCCGCACGCGCGTTTGCTCGAATGGTTTGACGCGCTGCACGCGGAATTTGCGATTGTGCCGCGCGGCTTGACGGACGCGGAACGACGCGAGTGGGTACGCGCGCATCCGATTCATTTTGACGGCGTGTATTCGTTCATGGACGCGTTCACGACGAAACGTAAAACGGCGGAGGAATTTGCGGCATTGGCGGAACGGGGACTGCGGCGGGTGTATATTGGTTTGGAAAGTGGCGACCCGGCATTGCTGAAATTTCTCGGCAAGCCGAATCAGCCCGACGATGTGCGCGCGTTGGTGGAGCATCTCAAGCAAAGCGGCATCGCGGTCGGCATTATCATTTTAATCGGCGCAGGCGGCGCGGACTATGGCGCAGGACATGTGCGCGAGACCGCGCGCTTGGTGAACGCGATGCCGCTCGACGCGCGCGACGTGATTTATTTTTCGGAATTGGTGGAGTATCCCGGTTCGACGTACGCGGAACACGCGCGGGCGGCGGGCGTGCGCGCTCTGACGCGGGAGGAAATGCGCGCCCAAGAAATGCACATGCGCGCTGCGTTTGAGTTTGCCGATGCGCGAAATACGCCCAAAATCTCGTATTATGATGTGCGCGAATTTGTGTACTGAGCGCGGCGGTTGCCCGATACCGCTTTGCATGCCGTAACCGGAACGTGCGCGAAATGTAAGTGTTGCGTAAGAAATACAAACGAGAATACACTACATAGAGTCGGTAACGTAATCTTTTTCCATTTGGAGAGGCATCCGAGCATGAACACAATTAACCGTCTTTTGGGACGCTCCACGCCCGTTACATCTTTGCCGCATCAGCACGACAAGTCGCCCAACTTTAAAGCTCCGACCGCGAAATTCGAGCCGCGCGCACTGCAGCTCGACATTATCGTCGGCGCGCGCTGTCCGATTTGTCAAGAGAATTTAAAGAGCTTGGAAGAATTGCGCCGCCTTTTGCCGAATGTCCAGATTCAGGTTGTGGACATTGATGCGCCCGGCGCAAGAGTGCCCAAGAATGTGATTGCCATTCCGACGTTCCTCTTGAACGGCTATGTGGTTGCTACCGGCAATGCGAACGTGCAGGAACTCAAGCAGTTTGTGGATTCGTTAGCGTAATTTTTTCTCCGCACGGGAGGCGGGTTCCGCCTCCCGTTTTTTGTTTCCTCGAGAATGCTTTCCGGCGCGCACGCGCAACGTTTTTTTGACCTCATTGCAACGCAAATCAATACAGACAGGACGAAAATAAAGATATTGCGCGCCCTTGCGTGTCATTCTGCCGCAAGCAAGTGGGGCATCTGTCCCTATGCCCGCGCGCTTTTTCAGCGCACAATGTTCTGTGGAACAAATCCCAAATTTAGACCCGATTCCTTACTCATAGTTGGAGGCATCCGAAATGTCACGAAGCATGGTCACACTCGACGCCAATGAAGCCGCCGCGTACATTGCCCATCACGTATCCGAAGTCATTGCAATTTATCCGATAACGCCATCGTCGGCGATGGGGGAATGGGCGGACCAATGGTCTGCCGAGAACAAGAAAAATATCTGGGGCACAACGCCGCTCGTCGTCGAAATGCAAAGCGAAGGCGGCGCGGCGGGCGCGGTGCACGGCGCATTGCAAACGGGTTCGTTGACCACGACCTTTACCGCAAGTCAAGGGCTGATGTTGATGCTGCCCAACATGTACAAAATCGCGGGCGAACTCACCTCCACCGTCTTTCACATTGCGGCGCGCGCGTTGGCGGCGCAGGCGCTTTCGATTTTTGGCGACCATCAAGACGTGATGGCAGCGCGCACGACGGGTTGGGCGCTTCTCTGTTCCAACAGCGTACAAGAAGTGATGGATATGGCGTTGATTGCCCATGCGGCGACATTGAAAGCGCGCGTGCCGATTTTGCATTTCTTTGACGGCTTTCGCACCTCGTCCGAAGTAATGAAGATTGAACAATTGGATGCGGACGACATGCGCCACATGATTGACGATGAATTGGTGCGCGAACATCGCGCGCGTGCGTTATCGCCCGACAATCCGTTCATGCGCGGCGCGGCGCAAAATCCCGACGTGTATTTTCAGGGACGCGAAACGGTGAACCCGTTTTACGCGCGCGTGCCGCAAATCATTCAAGACACGATGGACCAATTCGCGGCGCGCGTCGGACGTCAATATCATTTGTTTGATTACGTCGGCGCGCCCGATGCAGAACGCGTCATGGTCATCATGGGTTCGGGCGGCGAAGTCGCGCAAGAAGCGGTCGAATATATGAATGCGCGCGATGAAAAGGTTGGCGTCCTCAAAGTGCATTTGTACCGCCCGTTCAGCGTCGAGCATTTCATGAACGTACTGCCCAAAACGGCGCAAAAAATCGCGGTGCTGGACCGCACCAAAGAACCGGGCAGCGCGGGCGAACCGTTGTATCAGGATGTCGTTACCGCGTTGATGGAATCGGCGGACGGCGCGCACCCAATGCCGCGTGTGATTGGGGGACGCTATGGTTTGGCGTCGAAAGAATTTACGCCCGCGATGGTCAAAGGTGTTTTCGACGAACTGAAAAAACCAAGTCCCAAGAATCATTTCACCATTGGCATCAACGATGATGTGTCGCACACGTCGCTCGAATACGATCCGGACTTTTCGACCGAAGACCCCACGACCACACGCGCGATTTTTTACGGACTCGGCGCGGATGGCACGGTCGGCGCCAACAAAAATTCCATCAAAATTATCGGCGACGAGACCGATTTGTACGCGCAAGGATATTTTGTGTACGACTCGAAAAAATCCGGCTCGACGACCACATCGCATTTGCGTTTCGGTCCCAAACCGATTCATTCGTCGTATTTGATTCGTTCCGCGAATTTTGTCGCGTGCCATCAATTCAATTTCCTCGAACGTTTTGAGATGCTGCATGTCGCGGACACGGGTGCGGTCTTTTTGCTCAACAGTCCGTTCGGTCCCGACGAGGTGTGGGAGCATTTGCCGCGCACCGTGCAGCAAGAAATTTTGGACAAGCAGTTGAAATTTTATGTGATTGACGCATACAAGGTCGCGCGGGAAACGGGTATGGGCGGACGCATCAATACCGTCATGCAAACGTGCTTCTTTGCCATCAGCGGCGTGCTGCCGCGTGACGAAGCGATTGAAGCCATCAAACATTCGATTGAAAAAACATACGGCAAGCGCGGCAAAGTCGTCGTCGAGAAAAATTTTGCCGCGGTGGATGCGACGCTCGCGCACTTGTATCCGGTGCAAATTCCGCAGCAAGTGACCGCCACATTCGATTTGCGTCCGCCGGTGGCGGCAGGCGCGCCCGCGTTTGTACAAAACGTGACCGCTGAAATTATCGCGGGACGCGGCGATTTATTGCCCGTCAGCGCGCTGCCGGTGGACGGCACGTACCCGAGCGGCACGGCGAAATGGGAAAAACGCAACATCGCGCTCGACATTCCGGTATGGGACGAACAAATTTGTATTCAATGCGGCAAGTGCGTTTTCGTTTGTCCGCACGCGGTGATTCGCGCCAAAGTCTATGACCCGAAATATCTGGAGGGCGCGCCGGAAACCTTCAAGCATGTGCCCGCGCGGTGGAAAGAATTTGAAGGGATGCAGTACACGCTTCAGGTGTCGCCCGAAGATTGTACGGGCTGTACGCTGTGCGTCGAAGTGTGTCCCGTGAAAAACAAGAGCGAGACGCGGTTAAAAGCCATCAACATGGCGCCGCAGCCGCCGATTCGGGAACAGGAAAACGCGAATTGGAGGTTCTTTGAACAACTGCCCGAGATGGACCGCGAAAAGGTCAATCTGCATCTCGTCAAAGACGCGCAGCTCTTGCAGCCATTGTTTGAATTCTCGGGCGCGTGCGCGGGCTGCGGCGAAACGCCGTATCTCAAACTCATCACGCAGTTGTTTGGCGAACGCGCGTACGTGGCTAATGCAACGGGCTGCTCTTCGATTTATGGCGGCAATTTGCCCACGACGCCGTGGTCCTACAATGAGGCGGGACGCGGGCCCGCGTGGTCGAATTCGCTCTTTGAAGACAACGCCGAATTTGGTCTCGGTTTCCGTCTCACGCTCGACAAACGTTTGGAATTTGCGCGCGAGCTCTTGCCGCAATTCGCGTCGGTCGTCGGACAAGAATTGGTGGATGGTCTTTTGAACGCGCCGCAAACCAACGAAGCCGAAATTCTCAGACAGCGCGGGCGTGTGCAAGCATTAAAAGAAAAGTTGGAAGCGCACATCACGCAATCTCCGAATCACCCAATCACCGAAACCGCAAAGCACCTCCTCTCCATCGCCGATATCTTTGTCAAGAAATCCGTGTGGATTGTCGGCGGCGACGGCTGGGCGTACGATATCGGGTACGGCGGACTCGACCATGTGCTGGCGTCGGGGCGCAACGTGAATGTGATTGTGCTTGATACCGAAGTCTATTCCAACACCGGCGGACAGATGTCGAAGGCCACCCCGCGCGGCGCGGTCGCAAAATTTGCGGCGGGCGGCAAGCCGACGGCGAAAAAAGATTTGGCAATGCTGGCAATTTCCTACGGCTCGATTTATGTCGCGCGCGTGGCAATGGGCGCCAGCGACGCGCAAACGGTCAAAGCGATGCTCGAAGCGGAAGCGTACGACGGACCGTCGCTCATTATTGCGTATTCGCACTGCATCGCGCACGGGTATGATTTGGCGCACGGTCTCGACCAACAAAAAGCGGCAGTCGCGTCGGGTTATTGGCCCCTGTTCCGCTACGACCCGCGTCTCGCCGAACAGGACAAGAACCCTCTGCAATTGGATTCCAAAGCGCCTTCGCTCCCGCTGGAAAAATATGTGTATAACGAAACGCGCTACACCATGTTGAAACAGAGCAACGAAGCGGCGGCAGAAAAATTACTTGCGCTCGAAAAACAAGATGTGTCCCGACGCTGGAACTTGTACGAACAACTCGCGCACACGAATGGAAAGGAAAGCAAGTAACAGGTAGCAGGATGCAAGTAGCAGGGACAACCTTGCTGCTTGACACCTGCTGCTTGCTACCTTTACAGCCATGCTCAACCTCAAGACAACGTATCTCGGACTTGCGCTCAAAAATCCACTCGTGCCATCGTCGTCGCCATTGATGCAAAAAGTGGACAATATCAAACGCATGGAAGACGCGGGCGCCGCGGCGGTTGTGCTTCATTCCCTGTTTGAAGAACAAATCGCGCGCGAGAGTCACGCGCTCGACCACTATTTGAATTACGGCAGTGAAAGTTTTGCCGAAGCCGTGTCGTACTTTCCCGAAATGCTCGGGTACAATCGCGGCGCGGAAGGGTATCTTGAACACATTGCCAAAGTAAAACAAGCCGTCCACATTCCCGTCATCGGTTCGTTGAACGGATTTTCTTCCGGCGGTTGGATTGAATACGCGCGCGAAATTCAACAAGCGGGCGCGGACGCGTTGGAACTGAATGTGTATTATGTCGCTGCCGACCCCGCGCAAACCAGCCAAGAAATCGAGCAAATGTATTTGGATTTGGTGCGCGAAGTGGTGAAAAGCGTGAGCATTCCGGTCGCGGTCAAGCTGCCGCATTTCTTTACCGCGTTCGCCAATATGGCGCAGCGTATCGCGTGGGCGGGCGCGGACGGTTTGGTCTTGTTCAATCGCTTTTATCAACCCGATTTCGATTTGGAATCGCTCGAAGTCGTGCCGTCGCTTACACTCTCGCATTCGAACGAATTGCGTTTGCGTTTGCAGTGGTTGGCGATGGTGTACGGGCGCGTCGAAGCGGACCTCGCCGTGACCGGCGGCGTGCATACCGCCGAAGATGTGTTGAAATCCATGATGGCGGGCGCGAATGTGGCAATGATGACGTCGGTGCTGTTGGAACGCGGCATCAATTATTTGCGCGCGCTGCGCGAGAGTTTGGAACTGTGGATGCAAGACCACGAATACGATTCGATTGAACAGATGCGCGGCAGCATGAGTTACAAAAATGTCGCGCAGCCCGCGGCGTTCGAGCGCGCCAACTATATGCGTGTCTTGCAAGCGTATGAACCGCGTTGGGAGCGCACGGGTTAACGCTGCGCGTGTATGAGTTGTAACGCAGTGGGACAGAGCGCCGCCCCGGGTTTGAATGTGGGCGCGCTTGCGCTCACTGCGTTTTTTTTGTAAAACCAATCCTATCATGGCGAACAAACCCAAGCCGCGTCCCGGCGACCCGTCTTCTGACATTGCGCACTTTCGGCATACTGCGCTGGACATGTTTTTTGCGCCGCGTTCGGTTGCCGTCATCGGCGCCTCCGAAAAACCGCGCAGTGTCGGACGCACCATCCTGCGCAATCTTTTGGACACGCCGTTCGGCGGGACCGTCTATCCGATTCATCCGTCGCAATCGCAAGTGTTGGGTATCAAGGCGTATGCGAATGTCAGCGCGGTGTCCGAACCGATTGACCTTGCCATTATTGCGACGCCTGCCCAGACGGCGCCGGAAATGATTCGCGAATGTGCCGATGCGGGCGTGCGCGGCGCGGTGATTATTTCGGCAGGTTTTCGTGAAAGCGGCGCGGAAGGCGCGGCGCTGGAAGCGCAAATCCTGGAAAACGCGCGCAGGGGGGGGGGGATGCCGCCCTTGCGAATTCTCGGTCCCAATTGTTTGGGTGTGATGCGCCCGGTGAAGGGACTGAATGCCACATTTGCGGGTTCCCTGCCGCGCAAAGGCGGCATTGGTTTTGTGAGTCAAAGCGGCGCATTGGGCACTGCCGTGTTGGATTGGAGCATCCGCGAAAATTTCGGTTTCAGTACGTTCGTGTCTGTCGGCTCGATGCTCGATGTGGGCTGGGGCGAATTGATTGATTATCTCGGCGCGGACGAGGCGACGCAAAGTATTGTGTTGTATATGGAAACGGTGGGCGACGCGCGCGCGTTTCTCTCCGCCGCGCGGCAAGTCGCTTTGGACAAACCCATCATCGTCCTCAAAGCCGGACGTTCGGAACAAGGCGCGCGCGCGGCGGAACGCCACACCGGCGCGGAGTTGGAAAATGACGCGGTCTTGGACGCCGCCTTTCGTCGGGCGGGTGCTTTGCGCGTGGAAACGATTGCGGATTTGTTTCACATTGCCGAAGTGTTGGCAAAACAGCCGCGTCCCAAAGGTCCGCGGCTCGCAATTTTGACGAATGCGGGCGGACCCGGCGTGCTTGCGACCGACGCGCTCATTCAGTACGGCGGCGCGCTCGCGGAATTGAGCGGCGAAACCATCGGGCAGCTCGACGGTTTCATGCCCTTGCATTGGAGTCACGCGAACCCGGTAGATTTGCTCGGCGATGCGGAACCCGCGTTGTATGCCAAAGCATTAGAGGTACTCTCGCACGACACGGAAACCGACGGCGTGATGGTGATCTTGACACCGCAAGCCATGACGGACCCGACGGCGTCCGCCGAAGCCATCAAACCGTTCGCGCAAATGCGGAGCAAACCATTACTCGCCGCGTGGATGGGTGGCGCCGAAGTCGAAGTGGGCGCAAATGTTTTGCGGAACGCGGGCGTCCCGGTGTTTGCCTATCCCGACCATGCGGTGCGGATGTTTGATTATTTGTGGCGTTACTCTGAAAACTTGCGCGCCTTGTATGAAACGCCCGCGCCGCTCGAGATCGAAGTGGACGACAGCGCGCGCGTACGCGTACAAGAAATGATTGCGCGCGTGGGCAAAGCCAAACGCACCTTGTTGACCGAAAAAGAATCGCAAGAAATTCTCGCCGCGTACGGGATTCCGTTTGTCGAAACGCATTTGGTGACGACCGCCGCGCAAGCGGTGAAAGCGGCAGACGCGTTGGGATATCCCGTCGTCATGAAACTCAACACCGACCAAATTTTACGCAAGCGCGAGTACGATGGCGTAATTTTGAACATCACCAGCGCCAATCATGTGCGCGCGACCTTTCGCGCGGTGAAAAATACCGTCACGAATCTGTTGGGAAAAGAAAAATTTCGCGGCGTGCTTTTGCAGCCCATGTTGAATGTGCGCGGCGGTTACGCGCTGCACATTGGCAGTATGCTCGACCCGCAGTTCGGTCCCGTTTTGCGTTTCGGCGCCGAGAAACGTCCGCCGCCAACGGACGCGCACGGGCATCCGCTGCAAACCGAACCGACCACCAAACTTTTACTCGACGCGCGTTATCGTGACGACGCGCTCGGCTTGCCGCCGCTCAATACGACGTTGGCGCGCCGCATGATGGAACATACGCGCGTGTATAAAATTTTGCGCGAAGCGAATGTGGACACGCAAGCGTTGGAGCAGGTCCTCGCGCGTTTCAGTCAACTCGTCGTCGAACAGCCGCGCATCAAGGCGATTGAAATCCATCCGTTGATGGTACTGCCGCCGTTCGCGGGCGACCAAGGCGCGACGCGCGTGGTGGCATTGGATGCGCGCATTGTGCTGCACGACCCCGCGTTGGCGGACCCTCAATTGCCGCGCCCTGTGATTCGTCCGTATCCCGCGCAATATGTCGAACCGTTCAACTTGAAAGACGGCGCCCCCGTAATCATTCGTCCGATTCGTCCCGAAGATGAAGCGCTGTTGATTCACTTTCACGAAAAATTGTCCGAGCAGAGTGTGTACCTGCGTTATTTCCACGCGTTGAATTTTTCACAGCGCATCGCCCATGACCGGCTCGCGCGCATTGCGACGAACGATTACGACCGCGAAATCGCGTTGGTGGTGGAACAGGTGACGCCTTCACAGGCAGGGGCGGAACCCTTGCGTCAAGTGCTCGCGGTCGCGCGCCTCAGCCGCATTCCAAATACAGGCGACGCCGAATTCGCGGTCTTGATTCGCGATGACATGCAAAAACAGGGTCTCGGCACGACGCTCGTGACCAAGCTCATTGAAATCGGACGCGCCGAAGGATTGGAACGCATCGTCGGTGAAATCTTGCCGGAAAATGTCGGGATGAAACGCGTGACCGAAAAATTGGGATTCACATTAAAGTACGATATTGAGGAAGGTTTGACGCACGCCGTGCTGGAACTCTGAGCCAGATGATAACCGCCCCGCGCCACCGCTTCCTTGCCGCGTCGCCGCTCCGAAAAATTTATGACTATGCGTATTGACATTAGAACGCCCGTTCTGTATAATCAGAACAAATGTTCCGATTTCAAGAGCGCCTGCACCTGCAAGCGGACCGCATCGAGTCCGTCCTTGCCGCACACAAAGCGCCCGCCCGCGTGACCGGCGGACGCGTCACGCCGCGCACGATTCAATTTCATCTCACCCCCGCGCCGACAACCAAAATCAGTCACGTCGAACACCTCGCCGAAGAAATTGCCTTGGCGCTGGGCGTGTCTGCCGCGCGCATTGTGCGCGAACAGGGCGCGCTGCACATTGAAATTCCGCGCCGCGACGCGCGCTTGCTCTCTTTTATGGAATTGGTCGCGCAGTTGCGCGACGATGCGCGCCTGTGCAATGCATTGCGCGTACCCGGCACAACCTTGTTGGGCATGACGCCGGAGGGTTTGCCTTTGCTGGTACGGCTTGGCAGCGCGGAGGTTCCACATTTGCTGATTGCGGGGACGACGGGTTCGGGCAAGAGTCAAGCCGCGCGCACCATTCTGGCATCCCTTGCGTTATTTCAGCGCGAACGCGAAATCCAAATGCTGTTGATTGATCCCAAAGGCAGCGATTTTGCCGGTTTTGCCGATGTGCCGCATTTGTTGTGTCCCATCGTGCAGGATGTGAAAACCGCGCGCGAGCGTTTGGAATGGTTGACCGACGAAATGGCGCGCCGACAGGCAACGCGGATGAATTGCCCGCGCATAGTGGTGATGATTGACGAGTTGGCAGATTTGCTGATGCAGGGCGGCAGTGCGCTGGAAGCGCCGGTCACGCGATTGGTGCAGCGCGGACGCAGCGCGGGGATTGCGGTGATTGCGTGTACGCAAAAACCGACCGCGCGCGTGCTGGGCAATTTGGTCGCGGCAAATTTCCCCGCGCGGCTCGTGGGCAAAGTGACGTCGGCGCATGAGGCATTGGTCGCGTCGGGCATCGCAAAAAGCGGCGCGGAAAAATTGGCGGGGCGCGGCGATTTTTTGCTGCTTGCGAATGGCGAAAAAACGCGCGTGCAAATCGCGCATTTGCCGCGCGCGGACGATGACGCGCTGCGTCAGAAAATTTGGAGGTAAACGATGCGGTGGCGTACCGGAATCCTTTTGACATGCATTGTCGGCGCGGGCGTGTTGGCATATCAAATCGGCGCGCGCTTGTCGGATGAAGCCATCATGACGATTGCGGGTGTGTCGTGCGGAATTCTGGCGAGCATTCCGGTTTCGATTGGTTTGCTGATTGCGTTGACGCGCGAACGCGCGGCGTATTTGTCGAACGATGATGTGGAATCGGAACTCGAACCCGCGCCTGCGCCGTACAATGTTTATCGCGCGCCGAATCCGCAGCCGCAGTTTCCGCACGCGTCGCCGACGCAGGCGGCGCAAATGCCCCAAATCATTGTCGTTGCGCCGCCGCAGCAACAACTCCCATCACATCTATTGCCGTATGGAAATGATTCGACGCCGCAAGCCGTTCCCGCGCTGTCCGCGCCAATGCAGGAGCGCACGTTCAAGATTGTGGGGGAAGAGGATAGTGATTAACAAAGAGCGTTGACTCGAGATGGAGTCAACGCTCTTTGCGTTTATAATGGCGCGCGTGAGAATCAAGTTCGTCGTTATATTCCTTGCGGCGTTCGTCACGCTGGTTGTGTTTGGCGCGCCCGCGGCTGCTCAATCGGACAAGCGCGTGGAGGTGCGCGAACGCAATGCCGACATTACCATTTTGGCGAACGGCGACGCGCTGTTTGTGGAAACGTGGGTGGTGGATTTTCAAAACGGCGAGTTTACGTCTGCGTTCCGCGAAATTCCGAAAAACAAATTGCGCGAGATTACGGACTGGGGCGTACGCGAAGGCGAAATAATCTTTCAAGCGGGATATGGTACTTACAAATACAGTGTGGATGAAACTTCGGACGCTTACAAAATCACGTGGCGTTTCCCCGCGACGAATCAACGCGAAAAATTTCTCTCTGACGTACATACCTTTGAATTGAAATACACCGTGCGCGGCGCCATGCGGATTTATGACGCGGGCGATCAGTTCTGGTGGAAGTTTGTTGAAAGGGAACGCGCGTATCCGATTGAATCCGCGCGCGTCACACTGCATCTGCCCGCGGCGTTTTCATCCGACCAAATCAAAACGAGTGTGTATGTGAACGGGGATGAAACCGGTGCGGGGCGCGTGGTTGACGGACAGACCATTGAGTATTTTGGCGCACCGTTTCCGCCGAAAACGGAATGGGAAATACGCGCGCAGTTTCCACATGTCCTCGAAGCGGAACCCGCAGAATGGCAAAAGTGGGACGACCGTGTAGAACAAATCGCCGCGCAAAATAATTTTATCGCGAC
>CAZXYP010000122.1:0-13778 GCA_964644955.1 uncultured Anaerolineales bacterium
ACGCTGGCACCGCCTTCGTTTTCAATCGCCTATAACGACTTTGCAACAGCCGTGCCCAGAAACCGCGCACCCCTTGACAAACGCGGCGTTCGCGCTTATATTGTCCGTGTGAACGTTCACGTGAACGTTCACGAAACCAAATTTCCGCAAGTTTTTCGTCAAGGGTTCATCGTGGCACCCAAACGCGCAACGCTCAAAGATGTCGCCGAACGTGCCGGCGTTTCCTATCAAACCGTCTCTCGCGTCGTTAATGGCAAAGCGGACGTTTTGCCGGCGACACGTCGCCGCGTGGCGAAAGCCCTGCGCGCCCTCAATTATCGCCCCTCGGCAATTGCGCGCAGCATGGTCGCGGGACGCGCATTTACCCTCGCCTGCATTTCACCCAACCTCACCGATTACACGTTTGCCAGTTTGATTGAAGGCGCGGAAGCCGAAGCGCGCCAAAACGGGTATTTGCTTTTGAGCGCGAGCGCCGCCCAAGAAAGCGATGTGGCGCTGTTCTGCGAAGAGATTGTGCACAGCGGGCGCGTGGACGGCGTGCTGGTCATTAATCCGTATGCCGATAGTCGCCATCGCCATTTCGAAAAATTGTTTGCGCAAGGCATCCCGGTGGTCTATGTCGGAGCGCGTCCGCGCCGCGGCAAAATTCACTCGGTGCATCTTGACGATGAGGACGTGGGCTATCAAGCTGCAAAATATCTGCTGCAGCTGGGGCATCACCAGATCGCGACCCTGCTCGGTCCGTCCAACGAGGATTGTGTCTCGGATCGCCTGGAGGGCTACAAACGCGCGCTTGCCGAAGCCGGAATTCCTTTCTCAAAAAAACTGGTTGCGCAGGGCGACTGGTCTGCGTCGAGCGGTTACACTTTACTGCAACGCCTGCTGACTGCACAAACTCCCTTCACCGCAGTTTTTGCCCAAAACGACCGCATTGCCATCGGCGCCATCCGCGCCTTGCGCGAACATGGCTTGCGCGTGCCCGATGAGGTCTCGGTGCTTGGCGTGGATGACATGCCGCTCGCGTCCTACTTTGACCCGCCGTTAACGACATTTCGTCAGGACACGTTTCAAATCGGGCGCACTGCCGCGCAATTGATGCTGCAGTCCATCGAAAAGCGCCGCCTCCCGGGCAAGCGCATCTCTCTCCCTGCCACGCTCATTGTGCGCGCTTCGACACGCGCGATTGGGAAAGACAGCGAGTAACAGAGGATTCTTCCACCACACCAGGCAAAAAGAGAGGGGGTGATCCATTCAGAAAATTTCCGAGTGACCCGAATAAAAACCATTCACCTTTGAAATTCCCAAGGAGGAGAGATTCCTATGAAACGCATTTCGATTTTGCTCGCCATTATCGCTCTGGGTTCGCTCATGGCGTTGATGGCTTGCGGCACACCGGCGACCCCGCCGCCCCCTCAGGTCGTCAAAGAAACCGTTGTCGTCACGGTCAAAGAGACCGGCGCCCCGGTTGTCCAGACGGTCGTGGCACAACAGACCGTGGTCAGCACGGTCAAAGAAACCGTCGTCGTACCGGCGGCAGAAAAACAGCAGGTGGTTTATAACTCGTATCAGAGCGACCCCGAACCGCGCAAGGCGGATGCAGACATTGTCAAGATGTTTATGGAAAAAAATCCAAACATCAACGTGACGCACAGCACGGTCGCGCATGAAGATTTCAAGCAAGCCATCCGCGCGTATCTGACCGCCTCGACGCCGCCCGATGTCATGACGTGGTTTGCGGGAAACCGCGCCCGCTTCTTTATTGACAAAGGTCAAATCATGGATATCAGCGACGTATGGAAGGAACAGGGTTGGGACAAGTCCTATCCCAAGGGTTTTATGGCGCTGAGCTCTGTGGACGGCAAACAGTATTTCGTTCCGACAAGTTACTACTGGTGGGCAATGTATTACAACAAAAAGGTTTTTGACCAATACAAAATCGCGGAACCAAAAACCTTTGACGAACTGTTGGCTGCCTGCAAGACTTTGAAATCGAACGGTATCACGCCCATCACTGTCGGCAGCAAAGCGCCGTGGACCCTCGCAGGTTGGTTCGATTATCTCAACATGCGCACCAACGGTCCCGAATTTCATATCAATCTGATGTTGGGCAAGGAAAAATACGATGACCCGCGCGTCAAAGAGACCTTTGCCAATTGGAAGAAAATGCTCGATGCCGGCTGCTTCCAGAAAGATTCCGCGTCGTACAATTGGCAAGACGTGGTGCCTGACCTCGTCGCAGGCAAAGCCGGGATGTACTTGATGGGTCAGTTCATCATGGACTCGATCCCGAAGGAAGATCAAGCGAACTTTGATTTCTTCCAATTCCCCATCATTAACCCGGACGTCAAGATTGGGGAAGACGCGCCAACCGACGGCTTTTTCGCCGCCGCCAATGCGCCGAACCCTGACGCAGCCAAGAAATTCCTCGCCTTCCTCGGCTCGAAAGAGGTGCAGGAATACTACGCCAAGAATCTCAAGCGCCTTCCTATCAACTCCGAAGTGGATACCAGCGGTTTTGACGCTGCTGCCAAAAAGGGTATGGCAATGCTCGCGAGCGCCGATTACGTCGCCCAGTTCTATGATCGCGATACCACGCCCGAAATGGCGGAAAAGGGCATGGCGGCGTTTGCCGAGTTCATGACGAACCCCGAAAAAATTGACGCAATTCTCGCCCAACTCGAAAAAGACCGCGCCTTGATTTTTGACACGCAAGAGTAATACCGCATCTCCATAAAGGGTGTAGATCTGAAAAGGTCTACACCCAACCTGTTAATTGAACTCGCACGCCAGCCGGTTTCGCTCACGGACCGGAGTTGTTGAGAGAGGAGGTCGCATGGCATCGTTGGCAGAGACGCACCAAACCACAGCCGTCACCCGCCGCCACAGGCGCGGTCCAAAATCCTGGACACCCTATCTCTTTTTGGTTATTCCACTGCTCTTGTTTCTGACTTGGGTGATTGGTCCCATGTTGTACTCGTTCTATCTCAGCTTTACCAACTGGGACGGCGTCTCGGCGCCAAAATTCATCGGTCTGCGCAATTACCAACGCCTCTTTGACGACCCAATCTTTTATACTGCGCTTGCCAATAACGTGAAATGGTTGCTTTCGTTCATCACCGTTCCCGTGGCAATGGGATTGGGATTGGCAGTGCTGCTCAATCGGAATATGCGCGGCGTCCGATTCATCAAAGCCGCTATCTATTCTCCGTACATTCTCTCGCTGATTGTGGTCGGTCTGATTTGGGGCTGGATGTATCTCCCCAAAGAGGGGCTCATCAATATGTTCTTTATCGCCATCGGTCTGCCGCAGCTGACCAGCGGCTGGTTGAGCGACCCCGAGTTGGCGACATGGTGCATTATTGCGGCAGCGGTCTGGCGGCAGGTCGGATACGTCATGATTCTCTATCTCGCCGGACTGCAGGGCGTTGACCCAACGCTCCTCGAAGCGGCAAAGATTGACGGAGCCAGTGACTGGCAAGCGTTTTGGAAGGTCATGTTTCCGCTGCTTCAACCCATCACCGTGACCGTCCTCGTCGTCAGCGTGATTGATTCACTGCGTTCGTTTGACCTCGTTTTTATCATGACACGCGGCGGACCGCATAATGCCTCCACAACGCTCGCGAACTTTATGTACATTGAGGCATTCAACAACTACAAGATGGGTTACGGCGCGGCGATTGCGGTGGTGCTGTTTTTGGTCACTTCGATTTTTATTTTCATCTACCTCTATCGCACGATGCGAAACGAGCTCGAGTATTGATGGGAGGGTCTATGGTTCGCACACAACAATCGCCCCGCACGCGTTTTACCAACATTGCGATTTCTCTGCTGGTGCTCGCATTCTTGTTCGGGTGGATGGTTCCCGTCGTTGCCGCCCTCCTCACTTCCTTTCGCACCAATGACGAGATACTCAAGTACGGCTTCTGGGCGCTGCCGCACCAATTTACCCTCGACAATTACATCGAAGCGTGGAATCGCGGCGGGCTGTCGCGTTACTTGCCCAATTCGTTTATCATCACACTGCCCGCTCTCGTCTTGACGCTCTTTTTCTCGTCGCTCGCGGCGTATGCCCTTTCACGTTTCAAATTCTTTGGCAACCGCGCGCTGTTCTTTGTGTTTGTCGCAGGCACGATGCTCCCGTTTCAGATTCTGCTCCTGCCGGTATTTCAGTTGACCAACATTTTGCGCATTTACGACACGTATCTTGCCGTCATTGTTTTTCACACCGCGTTCCAACTCGGCTTTTGCACCTTTGTCCTCCGAAACTATATGCGGACCATTCCGAATGAAATTCTGGAAGCAGCCCGCATGGATGGCTGTGGCGAATTTCGCGCCTACTCTCATATCATGCTTCCGCTCACACTGCCTGCCATGGCTGCCCTGGCAACGTTGGAATTCACATGGATATTCAATGACTTTTTGTGGGCGTTGATTCTGTTACAGCGTGACATTCTCAAGCCCGTCACAACTGGTCTGGCATCTCTACAGGGACAATACATTAGCGAGTGGGGCATCATCGTGGCTGGTTCGCTATTGGGCACACTGCCGACAGTGATTGTATTTATTCTGCTGCAGCGTTATTTCATCACCGGTTTAACGCTCGGCGCAACCAAGGGCTAAATCGCAAAAAAATCCGGATATCAACATCTTTCCACCGAATCATTTATGCTCAATCAAAAACCTCTCCTCGGCGTAGATTACTATCCCGAACACTGGTCTGAATCGCGTTGGGCGCAGGATGCGCGTATGATGCGCGAAGGCGGATTGCAAGTGGTACGCGTCGCCGAATTTGCATGGTCCAAACTCGAACCGCGCGCCGGCGCATATGATTTCACCTGGCTCGACCGCGCGATAGAAATTCTTGCGGCGGAACAGCTGCGCGTGGTGTTGGGCACTCCAACCGCCGCGCCCCCGGCGTGGATGGTGCGCGCGCATCCCGAGATCTTGCCAGTGGATGTTCACGGACATCGCCGTGATCATGGTTCGCGCTGTCACTATTGCCACACCAGCGCGACCTATCGCGATTTTGCGCGCCGCATCGTGTCGGCGATGGCAGAGCAATATGGTAATCATCCTGCGGTAATCGGTTGGCAAATTGATAATGAATTCGGCTGCCATGATTCCGCGCGCTGTTATTGTGGAGAATGCACTGCGGCATTTCGCGTGTGGCTCGAACAAAAATACCAATCGCTCGACGCGCTGAATGATGCCTGGGGCAATGTTTTTTGGAGCCAGACGTACGGCGATTGGTCGCAAATCAACTTGCCGAATCGAACGCAGACCGAAGCCAATCCGAGCCATGTGCTTGACTATGACCGTTTTGCGTCAGAACAGGTTGCTTCCTTTTCGCAACTGCAGGTTTCGATTTTGCGGGAACGAGCCGGGACGCAATTCATTACGACAAACTGCATGGCGGATTTTTCCCAAATTGATTATGCCAAATTGGCGGCGCCGCTTGATTTTATCAGTTGGGACAGTTATCCGACCGGGTACGCCGAACGCGTGGCGCCGGCGTTCTATATGCCGGATGCTGCGCGCCCGCAGCTGGCTTTTGATGTCGGCGACCCGTACATCACCGGCTTTGGTCATGCTCTCATCGCAGGACTCAAGCCGGGCGTTCCCTTTTGGGTGATGGAGCAACAGTGCGGCAACGTCAATTGGGGCACGTACAATCCCGCGCCGCGCCCCGGGGCGGTGCGCTTGTGGACCTGGCACGCGCTCGCGGCGGGAGCGGATACCGTAGTGTATTTCCGTTGGCGCGCTTGCCTGTACGCGCAAGAGCAATTGCACAGCGGATTGCTCCGCCACGACGGCGCGCCCGCGCAGGGCTATCGCGATGTACTTGCGCTTGAAGCGGACCAACCTTTCATGGACGAGCTGCGAACCACCCCGATGAAAAACGAGGCGGCGATTCTGGTCTCGTACCAAGATTTGTGGGCATTCAACCTCCAACCGCACAATCAGGATTTGACCTATTGGCGGCATCTGTTTCTCTACTACAGCGCCATGCTGCGCGCAGGTGTACCGTGCGATATCGTGTCACCCGAATCCGATTTGTCAAACTACAAAGTGGTTGTTGCGCCAACGCTGTGGATGCCCGATCAAGCGCTTGCCGCGCGGTTACGCGCGTATGTGGAACAAGGCGGCGTGCTGGCGCTCGGCGTGCGCAGCGGTTTCAAGACTCCCACCAATCGCGTAACCGACGAACCCCTGCCCGGCGCGTTGCGAGAACTCGTCGGCGCAACTGTGGAAACATGGCAGTCGCTGCCGCCCGGAATTTCACTGCCGGTTCGGCTGGTGTGGCGTGACGGTGAAACAGTGGACGTTTGCCATTGGGCAGAAGCGCTGACACCGCACACGGCAGAAACACTCGCGTTTTATAATGTGCCATATTTTGAAGCGCAAGCTGCCATGACTTGGAATGCAGTGGGCAAGGGACGTGCCGCATATATCGGCTGGTTTCCCGACGCGGCGCAAGCGGATGAAATTGTCGCGATGCTTTGCGAGCGCGCACAAGTACGGTCAAATGGCGCAGCGCCGGAGGGCGTTATTCTTGCGCGGCGCGCCGACGAAAACCAAGAATTGATCGTCGCAATGAATTTCACCGACCGGGATGCAGGCATCAAATTGAATGGCAGCGCGTGGCGCGACGTCTTGACAAGTGCAGAGACGAACCAAACGGTTACGATTCCCGCGCGTTCGGTCCGGGTTTTTGCGCGAAAATAATGAGCGGAGGAAACCCTAGACGTGCCGCACGAACTTTTTCCCGCGCGTTTGTATGACGCCTACATTTTTGATTTGGACGGCACCGTGTACTTGGGCGACGCGCTCTTGCCGCACGCGGGAGAAACCATTTCGACCCTGCGCGCGAACGGCAAGCGCACGGTCTTTCTTTCCAATAATCCGACGCACACACGTTTCACCTACGCGGAAAAACTGACGCGGCTCGGTTTGCCAACGCCGCCGGACGACATTCTCAATTCCTCCGTCGTCATGGTTGATTTTTTGCGGCGCGAAATGCCGGGGGCGCGATTGTTTGTCATTGGCGAAGAAGCGCTGCGCGGCGAATTGCGCGCGGCAGGTTTTATGTTTACCGAAAACGCGCGCGCGACGGACGCGGTGATTGCAAGTTTCGACCGCACGTTTGTCTATCGCAAACTGCAAATCGCATTTGACGCCATCCGCGCGGGTGCGCGCTTTTTTGCAACCAACGCGGACCGTTATTGTCCCGTGCCCGGCGGCGGCGAGCCCGATGCCGCCGCTATCATTGCGGCGATTGAAGCATGTACTGACACACGCGTGGAAGCCGTCGTCGGTAAACCATCCCAATACATGACTGACGCGATTTTGAATCTCGTACAATTCGCGCCCGCGCAGTGTCTCATGACGGGGGACCGTTTGGAAACCGACGTGCAAATGGGTTTGAACGCGGGCATGGCAAGCGCATTAACCCTGACCGGTGCCACCACACGCGAAACACTCGCGCTTTCGCCGATTCAGCCGACCTATGTGCTTGACTCACTTGCCGATTTGATTCCGCGCGAGCCATAGTTGCAAAAAAACCACGAACGCATACAACGTGCCCTATGCCTACAAAAGACTTTTTACTTGGGATTGACCAGGGTTCGAGCGGCAGTCGCGCGCTGATTCTGGATAGCGAGGGCGCTGCGCGCGGCTATGGCTATCGTCCTCTCGCCCGCCTATATCCTCAACCGAATTGGGTCGAACAAGATCCTGCTCATATCATCACAACCGTCGCGCAAGCCATCGAGTTGGCGCTTGCTGATGCACACATTGACGCCACCGAAATCGCGGCGTGCGGCATCGCCTGTCAACGCAACACTGAGTTTACGTGGGATGCGCAAACACATCAGCCGTTCGTCAATGCCATCACATGGCAAGATTTGCGCACAATGAACTTGATGCGCGAATTCGCGGAATGGGAACACGCGGCGCACGCGCGGCATCATCTCGGGTATGCGCCCGGACCATACAGCACGGCAATGCATTTGGCGTGGCGCATGCGCAACGATACCGCGTTTCAGCGCGCCGCGCGCGACAATACCATTCAAGTCGGTTTATCGGCGGAATGGTTGGTCACCGCGCTCGGCAAGATGAACGCGCATGTGATGGACGTTTCGCTTGTGCAGGCGATGGGCATGTACGATTTTCGCGCGCGCGCGTACTGGCGCGAATGGCTGGAATGGCTCGACATGCCGGAAGCGCCCCTACCCCGCGCCGTATCCAGTGTGTATGAATTTGGCGCGCTGCATTGGAACGGCGCGGAAATTCCGGTGCGCGCCATGTTGGGCGACCAGCAGGGCGCGTTGTTTGGCTATGACTGCCGTGCGCCGGGCAACGCGGAATGCACACACGGGACCGCGTCGTTTGTGGATGTGTTTGTCGGCAATCAAGCTCCCACGTCGGATACGGTGAACTGTTATTTTGCATGGATGCTGAACGATGAGCCCGCGTATTGTCTGGAAGCGGATACGACCGTGACCGGCGCGGCGATTCGCTGGATGCGCGAAACCATGCACCTGTTTCACGATGATGCAGAATTGGACGCGCTCGCCGCGTCTGTGCCAAACGCGGGCGGCACGGTGTTTGTCCCCGCGTTCACCGGCTTGAATGTGCCGTACAACGACAGTCGCGCGCGCGCGAGCTTGTTTGGCATGACGCTTGGTACCACCCGCGCTCACATCGCGCACGCGTTTTTTCAGGCAATCGGTTTTCAGGTGCGCGGCATCTTGAATACCATCGAACGGGAATCCGGCGTGCGCCCCGCACAGTTGTATGTGGGCGGCGGCATTTCGGCAAGCGACATTGGCTGTCAAATTCAAGCGGACCTGATTGGAATTCCGATTGTGCGTCCGAAATTCGCGCAAACCACCGCGCGCGCAGCGGCATTGCTCGCCGGTCTCGGCGCGGGAATTTGGCGCGATGCGGCAGCGCTGCCGCGCTTACAAACCGAAACACAAATTTTTGAGCCGCGCTGCTCGCAGGACGAACGCGACACCGCGTTCGCGCATTGGGAGCAAGCCGTGCGCGCCGTGCGCGGCTGAAAGCGCCGGACCTATTGATTTGCGATTTTTGACGCGTGATGGAGACTCAACTTTCATAACTCAAAAATCATCAATCAGATTTCAACTATGAACCTTGGCATCTGTTATTACCCCGAACATTGGGACGAATCGCGTTGGGAAACCGATGCAAAACTGTATCGCGACGCGGGCTTGACGATTGTGCGTATGGCGGAATTTGCGTGGGCGCAGCTGGAACCGCGGCCCGGCGAATTTGATTTTGGTTGGCTCGACCGCGCGCTTGACATTTTCGCACAGCACGATTTCAAACTTGTGCTTGGCACACCCACTGCCGCGCCGCCCGCGTGGTTAGCGCGCGCACACCCCGACACGCTGCCGGTTGACGAGCAAAATCGCAAACGCAATTTTGGCGGACGACGCCACTATTGCCCCAACAGCGCGGTGTATCGTCAATACACCGAACGCATTGTGCGCGCCATGGCGGAACACTATGGCAGTCATCCCCGCGTCATCGGCTGGCAGATTGACAATGAATTCGGCGGCGGTGGCACGGGGCGGTGTTATTGCGAAAACTGCGTCGCCGCGTTCCAAAGCTGGCTGCAAAAGAAATACCAAACGCTCGACGCGTTGAATGACGCATGGGGCAATGTGTTTTGGTCGCAAAGGTACGAAGACTGGTCGCACATCGGCGCGCCCATTCTCGTCGCAGGCAGTAAGCCAAATCCTTCGCATTTGCTCGACTATTATCGTTTCTCTTCCGATTCGATTCGCGACTATCAACAGCGCCAAATCGCCGCGCTCCAACCGCTGGTCTCGCCGGCGCAATTCATCACCCACAATTTCATGGGACTGTTTTCAGACCTCGAACATTACAGCGTCGCCGCGCCGTTGACCTTTGTAACCTGGGACTCGTATCCAACCGGACAAACGGACCGGTGGCGCGCCATGACCACCGACGCGGACCCTGCCGCGTACGCGCCCGATACCGGCAATCCACTCTTGACGAACATGGCACACGATTTTACACGCGGGCTCAAGCACGGCGCGCCGTTTTGGATTATGGAACAACAAGCCGGCTATATCAATTGGGGCGAATACAATCCCGCGCCGCGTCCGGGTATTTTGCATTTGTGGTTGTGGCAAAATTTTGCGGCGGGCGCGGACACGACGGTCATTTTTCGCGACCGCGCGGTGGATTTGGCGCAGGAACAATATCACAGCGGCTTGCTGCATCACGACGGTTCGCTCGCGCAGGGGTATTTGGATTTGATGTCGTTCAAGGCACAACGCGCTTTCATGGAAACCTTAAAAGATACGCGCGTGCAAAATGACGTCGCGCTGCTCGTTGCTTTTGACGATGTGTGGGCAATCCAAATTCAACCCCATCACAAGGATTTTTCGTACTGGAATCATTTGTTCACCTACTATGCCGCGCTCCAGCGCGCGGGCGTGCCGTGCGATTTGGTTTCGCGCGACGCGGATTTGTCCCGCTACAAATTGGTGATTGCGCCGACTCTGCATTTGGCAGACAACGCGCTCGCCGCGCGTTTGCAAAATTACGTCGAGGGGGGGGGGACGCTGGTATTGGGCGTTCGCAGTGGTTTCAAAACCATGACCAATCGCGTCACACTTGAACCGCTGCCCGGCGCGCTGCGCGCATTGGTCGGCGCGCGCGTGACGAGTTGGCAATCGCTTGCGCCGAATGGTTCCCATCCGGTGGCGTTCATGTGGCGCGGCTGGCAAACCGTCGCCGCAACGCGTTGGCTCGAAACGCTGGAACCGGACACTGCCGGCGTGATTGCCCAATACACCGGTGCACATCTCGACGGCAAAGCCGCCATGACCGCGCATCAAGTCGGCGCCGGGCGCGTGTTTTATGTCGGCTGGATGCCGGAGCATACGCAAGCGGACGCGCTCGTCGCGATGTTTCTGCCCGAAGCGCAAGTGCAATCCATCGGCATGCTGCCGCCGGGCGTGCTGGCGGGACGACGCGTACGCGACGACGAAACATTTTTGTTTCTGATGAATTTTACGGATGCGGAAAAACGCGGCTGGGTGAACGGCGCGGGATGGAGAGATGCAATGACGCGCGGCGCGGTCGAAAATGAAATTTCCATTCCGCCGCGCAGTACGCGTATCTTGAACGGCAAACAAAAAACGGGCGACTGACGCCCGTTTTTTTTATTTTGACAGCGGCACAACCAACGTGACGGTTGTGCCGCGCTCGGGTTGCGAAGTGATTTCCAACGCGCCATTGGCAAGTTCCGCGCGTTCGCGCATGTTCAACAAACCGAGCGAGCCGCGCGTGGCGTACGTCGCTTGAATTTCGGCAACATCAAAGCCGCGCCCGTCATCCCGCACCACAATTTCCAATGCCGTATTCGTCTCGCGCGCGTCAATCCACACATTATCGGGCTTGGCGTGTTTTTTCGCATTGTTGACCGCCTCTTGCACAATCGAAAAAATCGCGGCTTCTTGTTTCGGTTCCAAGCGCGTTTGCAGTGTCGCCGCATCGAGAACAATTTGGAACGGTTCGACCATTCGCAGGCGCAAAACATATTGCTCCAACGCGGGACGCAAGCCCTGTTGTTCCAAAATCAACGGGCGCAAATCAAACAAGATGTTGCGCGTTTGATACAACGCTTTCGACGCGGTGGCTTCCAGCGACACCACTTCGGCGGGAATGCGCGACGGGTCCTGCTTTGCCAAATCGCGCACGATGCGCGCTTGCATCACCAACACCGCAAGCATTTGCGCGGGACCGTCGTGCAAATCACGCGCCAATTCATGCCGCACCGCCGCTTCGACGGCAAGAATGCGGTCGCGCTCTTGCAATACTTCACCGTACAAACGCGCGTTCTCGAGCGCAATCGCGCTTTGCGCCGCAAACGCCATCAATAGTTCCACATCATCGGCAGTATATTTTTCGCCCGCCTCTTGATTCATCACTTCCAAAACGCCGATGGCGCGCCCCCGCGCGCTGAGCGGCACCGCCAGCAATTGATGAATCTGCATGCCTACGCTCGTCGCGGGCGCGCGAAAATAGCGCGGGTCATTTTCGGCGTCATCTACGACCACCGCGCGCTGCTGCGAGAATGCTTCGCCGGCAATTCCCTGCGTCACCGGCACATGCGTATCTTTGAGCGCGTCGCCCCCCCCCCCGACGACCACGCGAAACACCAACGCCTGCGCGGCGGCATCGTACAGCAACAGCGACCCCGCGCTGCTGCGCGAAACCTGCATCGCCGCGCGCAAAATTTTCGTGAGCAGCGCTTCGCGATCCAATTCCGCCGTCAGTTCGCGCGTCACGCGCAGCAAAGTTTCCAATGCCGCAATGCGTGCGTGCAGCCCGGTAGGTTCGGGTCCGGAGTTCATGTCTGTAAAAAAAAATGCTCCGCGAAATTGCGCCCTCGCGGAGCGGTTCAATCAAGCGTCATACGCTTTGGTGCGGGGGCGCGGCGCAAGCAGTTGTCGTAATTGCGGCACTGCCCGCTGCGCGGCTTCCCGTCCGACTTGAATAATTTCTTGGACGCGATCGAAATCCGTAATCGTAAACTGCGCCACTTCCGGTTGAATCATCAGGTCAACCGCTTCCGCACGCGAGCGGATGATTTCGCTCTCCATAATTTCGAGCGCGCCCATCATGATGGCAAGCACATTCGGCGCTTTGCCCGTCTTGAGTTGTTCTTGGCGATGCATGCGTTCGGACAAACCGGGAATCACGTTCGACGCGACGATAATATCTGCCTGCTTGTCTTTGAGCACCGAAGTCGGCACGGGATTCACGGTCCCTCCATCAATCAAAAAATGGTCGCCGATGCGGGGCGGCTCGAAAATGCCAATCATTGAAATCGAAGCGCGCACCGCGTCGGCGATAGGTCCGTGGTCGAACTGCACCTCTTCGCCCGTGATCACATCGCACGTCACGACCGTCATTGGAATTTCCAGGTCCTCGAAATTTTTGTTTTGCAGAATTTTGCGAAAATAATCGAGCGTCTTGACGCCGCGCACCAACCCCGAACGCGGCGGGATGCCGATATCCCACATCGAAAACCCGCGGAGCAAATTCGTTTGCCGCTGCATCAAGAGCGCCACTTGTTTCATTTCGTCCAGCGACGCGCCGGCAGCATACAACGCGCCGACAATCGAACCCATCGAAGCCGTCGCCAACATATCAACCGGAATGCGTTCGCGTTCAAACACTTCCAGCACGCCGATATGCGCCAGCCCGCGCGCGCCGCCGGACGACAGCGCCAGCCCGACTTGACGCCGCGCGATTTTGCGCGCCAAACGCGCAATCCGCTTTGGCTCCGGTTTGACCACCATGAAATTGCGCGTCGCCGCCTGCGTCAACCAGCGTTCCGGTGTATCTGCCAACTGAATCGTTACGTCCGCCAGGTCAATGGCTTTGATGGTCAACAATGACGGGCGCAGTGGAATCGCGAGAATGACCCAAAAATAATCCTGCACCAACGAACTGAGCCGCGCAGGCAATTCGTCCGCCGTCAAATTTTGTCCGCCGCGCGCGAGCTGCACGCCCTCCTGCGAAAGAGTTGCCTGATCAACGGGCATATTGCCCAAACCGCCCAAATCGAACAAGAATACTTCTTCGCCCGTAATCTTTGCCACTTGCTCGGCAAGCACCGGCGCTTGCTGTCCCACCACCGCGACAATGTTCAACTCTTCTTGTTGAACGGGGCTTTGAATCTGACGCGTCAAACGCCGCGACAATTC
>CAZXYP010000123.1:0-13718 GCA_964644955.1 uncultured Anaerolineales bacterium
AGGACTTGATTGGGCGCGTTGAACGGAAGCGCGCTGAACGGGTCTGTATTGCCGGGCAGGTTCGCGGCGGGCTGTGGTGTCGGCGTGGGCGCGTCGGTCGGCGGAGCCACAACCAGCGCGGCGGCAGGCGCGGCGCCGGGAGTTTCGCCGCCCACGTTGCCCGGCGGGTCATAATTGCACACGAAATAATCGTTGCCAAAGCCCGTCGCTTTGCCGCAGCCGACGCGCGTGGTGCGCGCCCACACGAGCTGCGTAAAGTGACCGCACACTTTGCCAACGGCGCAAGTGTCGGTGGCAAAATCATAATTCTCGACTTCATTGCCCCACGCGTTGACCGCGTCCGACGGGACAAAGAACCCGCTCGAACCTGCCCAGATGTTTTCGCCCAACGCATTGTTTGGTCGGTGGCGAAAATCTGCCGTCGCCGCCATTTGATTAGCCCAATCCTGCGCGACGGCGGCAGTGCCGGCATCCCACACGAGCGGCGGCACGCTGTAACGTTGGCGCCAAATGTTGTGCGCGTCCAACATGGCGGTTGTATCCGCCGCGTCCAGTCCCGTCCCACCCTGTTCCGGCGGCGCGGCATGTACGCGCGCGGACGAAAACAGACCTGCCATCAAGAATAACAAAGCCAACATCGGAACCCACGTTTTCATGTGACGCATCCCTTGTCTCCCTTTTTCGGTTCGTGCAAATGATTTGATGTGTGCGCGAGTCACCGCCGGCGGCACTGCAAGCGTAACGCACAAGCGCACTATCATAGTGTAACAGCAAAGATACGGCAAACGCGCGGCGTTGTCTGTCATTTGGATGACAGACCGGGACGCCGTGGGCGCAGAGGGGTGCGCTTTTTTTGCAAAATTCGCGCACAGACATATAATCTAGCCAGACTAGACAGGAGAAACGATGAAACAATCCGTGTGGCAGTTACAAGAAGCGAAAAACAAGCTCAGCGAATTGGTCGAACACGCGCTGCGACAGGGTCCGCAAATCATCACGCGGCGCGGTGAGGAAGCGGTCATCGTCATGTCCGTACGCGAATACCACACCTTGCGACTGCGGCAAGGCAAACTTTCGGACTTTTTTCGCGAGTCGCCGTTGGCAGGCATGGCACTTGACCTCAAACGCGACAAGCGCAAATGGCGCGGCGACATTCACCTATGAAATACCTTCTCGATACAAACGTCGTTTCCGAACTTGTTGCGCGCCAACCGAATCCGCGCGTGGTGGAATGGCTTGACCTTCAAGACCCCGACGAAATCTATCTGAGCGTCATAACCGTCGGCGAAATTCGCAAAGGGATTGCAAAATTACCTCCGTCTAAACGCAAGCAGATGATTCAAGCGTGGCTCGAATCCGATTTGCTGTTGCGGTTTCATGGTCGCATTGTCGAGATTGGCGTTCAAACGATGCTCAAGTGGGGAGAGCTTGCAGGACGCTTGGAAAAATCCGGAAAACAAATGAGTGCCATTGATTCACTCATCGCCGCGCTTGCGCTGGAAGGCGACTTTACGTTGGTGACTCGGAACGAGCAGGATTTTGAAAACGCTGACATAGCAGTAGTGAATCCATGGAAGTAAAACGGGCGAGTCTTGCGACTCGCCCGAACCATTATCCCACCAACCCCTCGAACCGCTCTATCTCTTGCTCTATCGTCCCCAAACTCGCGCGCCAAAAGTCCGCTTGGCGTAAATCGAAACCGAAACGCGCCGCGAGCGTCGCCGCGTCCGCCATGCCGGTGGACGACAACAGCGCGTCGTAATGCTGTTTGAATTCTTCCGCATTTGATTGATACTGCGCGTACAAACCGAGCCCAAACAACAGTCCGAACATGTACGGAAAATTGTAAAACGCCATGCTGTCGCGATAGTAATGCGGTTTCGCCGCCCACATGTACGGATGCAATTGCGTTTCGTCCAAGCCGTCGCCGTAAGTTTCCTTTTGCGCGTCCGTCATCAAGTCGCACAATTCTTGCACCGACCATTCGCGCGCGCGGCGTCCCTCAAACACGCGCTGCTCGAACAAGAAGCGGCTCGTGATGTCCACGACGACTTGACACGAACCTTGCAGTGAATTTTCAAGAATCGTCAATTGTTCTTGCGCGTTCGCCTCGCGTAATGCCGCCTGTTTCACAATCGTTTCGCAAAAAATACTCGCCGTTTCCGCCAACGTCATGGGCGTACTGCGTTGCACGGCGGTGCGCGGCGCAAGCACCAGATTGTGATAGGCATGTCCCAATTCGTGCGCGAGCGTACTCATGCCGCCGAACGCGGGTTTGAAATTCGTCAGCACGCGCGACTCGTCCGCGCGCACGCGCATACAAAACGCGCCGTCGCGTTTCCCCGCGCGCGGTTCCGCATCAATCCAGTTTTCGTCAAAGGCGCGCCGCGCCAGCAACTGCATTTTTTCCGAATAGGAACCAAAGTGCGTGAGAATAAAATCGCGCGCGTCGTCATACGACCATACGCGCGTGTCCGCGCCGAGTGGAGCAAAGATGTCGAAAAAGGCGAGCCGTTCCAGTCCCAATGCGCGCGCTTTGGCGCGGAGATAGCGGCGAAAAACGGGAAAGGATTCGCGCGCGGCGATCAACATCGCGTCGAGCGTCGCGCGGTCAATCGCCGCGTCGAAAATGGCTTGATCCAGCGCGGACTCCCAATGCCGTCGCGCCGAGAGCGTATTCATTTGCCCCTTGATGCTGTTGAGCGCGGCGGCAAGCGGCACCGCGTGTTCTGCCCACGCTTCGAGTTCCGCGCGATGCGCGCCTGCGCGCACATCACGCCGCGCATCGTAGGCGAGATTACGCACCGCGCTCATCGGTAGCTGTTTTGTCACGCGTAGTTCGCGTGATTCGGCGTCAAGTTCCATCTTGACCATGATTTGCGACGAGACATTGCCGTGCAAACGCGCCCACGCCATGCCGCCCGAAAGATTCAATTCCGCCGCGAGTTCTTCTTCGACGGGCGACATTTGATGCGCCGCTTCTGTTTTCGCGCGGCGCAGCGCGTATTCGTGTGCGCGCGCGGTTTCGGATTGCGCGACCAGCGCGTCCGTATCGAGGGAACCGAGCCACGCGGTCAAACGCGTGCCGAGTTTCGAGAGTGTGGCGAGATGGATTTGCAGCGCGCTCAATTTCGCCTGCGCCAATGCGTTGCGTGAATCGGTCGTGACGAACGATTGAATGTACGCCAACAGCGTATAGACCTCATCCACCGTTGCGTTGTATTCGGTCATCACCGCGTCAAAGGCGCGCGCGGTTTCCGCATCAGTCCCCGCGTTCTCGGTGCGTTCCACGCGCTGCGCGTCAAACAACGCAGCAAGCGCGTTCACGCGCGCGATGACGTTGGCAAATCCTTGCTCAAATTCAAAAGATTCGAGCGAAGGAAAAATGGCGGTGAGGTCCCAATGTGGCAGAGTCATGTTTCAGGTTGCAGGTTGCAGGATACAGGTTGCAGGTTGCAGGATGCAGGCGGCAGGTTGCAGGATGCAGGCGGCAGGTTGCAGGATGCAGGCGGCAGGTTGCAGGCGTCTTGTGTCTTGCTACTTGCGTCTTGCGTCTTGCGTCTTGTGTCTTGCGTCTATAAGAATCTCCGCGCAATCGCCAGCACGCGCACATACGCGAGATTGAGCAGCGGCGACCACGACGAATCCGGCAACGACGGCGGGAACGATTCGACGCCCGGTTGGTCCCAACGATTGTTGACGCCCGACCCGTCCCAAATGAGCGGCACGGCGGGGAAACCGAATTTTTTCGCGACGGGATGCGCGTCATAGGCATTGTGTTCCAACGTGTTGTTGTAAATGTGATTGTTTTCCGGTTCCGTGCCGACATCGAAATTATTGCGGTCGCTGAAAAAGGTGTGGAGCGAAACGAGCGCGATGGCAGCGCTGCGATTGTCGCGGATTTCATTGTTGGTAATGTCCGAACCGTCGGGACCGAGCAAGACCATGCCGACGCCGGGCGGCACCTGCGAAACGATACTGCCGGGCTTGCCGAAATTTTCCAAATTGTTATTGACGATGCGGTTATTACGTATTTGGTTGTTGGTCGTCTCTTTGCGCGCGAGGTCGGGCAAAACGAAAACGAGCAGCCCGCTCGTATTGTCATGCAGGTAATTGTTTTCGGCGACGCCGTTCGACGTATTTTCAAATTCCAAGCCCGTCACATTGCCGTAGGCTTCATTGTCGCGCACGATGACATTTTCGGATTGACCGATATACAACGCGGCGTCGCTCGCGCCCGTGACGACATTGTGTTCCATTAACACATTTTTGGTGTGAACGGGAAACAAACCGTATTCGCCCGTCGAATCGGCAAAAATATCGCGCAGTGTCACACCGTCCGAGCCGTTGACGAGAATGCCGTTCGCCTGATAATTTTTCACAATGAGATTTTCGACCACGAATTGGTCGCCGCACGCGATAATGCCGTTGCCAATTTGTTTTTGTCCGTCCAGCACGGGACGCGTATCGCCCTGCCCTTGACCGCGCAGCGTAATGTTGTTGCGTTTGACGACGACGCCTTCATTGTACGTGCCGGAGGAAATCAACACTGTATCGCCGGGACGCGCGTTATCAATCGCCGTTTGAATTTTTTCGCCGGGCTTGACCGTAAGCGTTTGCGGGTCGCCGACGACCGCTTGCTTTTCCACCGCGCACGAAGGCGTGCGTTCCTCGCGCGCTTGCGCGGAACCCGTCGGACCGTCCGGCACGGGAACAAAGAGATATAACAAACACGCGAACACAACGACGAGCGGAATGGCAATGAGCCACAGTTTGCGATTTTTCATGCTGACTCCGATGTGAATTTAGATTGCGGCGCGCACGCGCGCGACCAGTACGGGCGGGAATTCACGAAAACTGAACCACGATGACCAACGCGCGCCGGCAAGCGAATCGGGAATGCGCGGTTCCAACAAACCATCCAAAACCAGACCCGCGCGAAATGCTTCGCCCAATAATTCATGCAGGGGACGATGAAAATAAAAATGCGCGACCGGCTGCCCGGACATGGCGAGTCCTTGATACGCGCGCGGCGCAAGATACTGCTCCAATTTCAACGCGTAGATTTCGCGGACACTGCCGTTTTCTTCGCGTGATTCTGCCGTGAACGTCGGATTGTTGTAATTGAAGCACGGGTGCATTGTCGCAAACACAAAACGCCCGCGCGGTTTCAATAACGCGGGCGCGGCGCGAAACATGGGCGCAACGTCGGACATGTCCATGATTGCCATATTGCAGACGATGGCATCGAATACATTTTCGCCCAACGCGCGCAGCGCGCGTTCATCCGTCGCATCGGCAGCGCGATAAGCAATTTGGTCGTTAAAGGGTTCGGTGTGCGCTTGCGCGCGTTCGACCATCGCCGGGCTGAAATCGGTGGCGGTCACGTGCGCGCCGAGCGAAGCAAGTTTGCGCGCAAATTGTCCGTTGCCGCACGCGAGTTCCAAAACGGTTTCGCGCGCCTGCACTTGAAGGAGGTCCAGCACGGCGGGTTCGACGAGCTGCAGATGAAACGCGTTGCCTTCGCCCATGCGTTCATCCCAAAACACCGCGTTGGTGTCCCACCGCGCGCGCACGTCATCGGGCGGAACGTCGTGGTTCGTCATGCACCACATTCTATGCGATTCCGCGCGCAAGACAAACACCCGTTGGAGCGCGGGCGCGAGTCTGTGTATAATCCGTATTCATGAAACCCAAAAGCACGGATCTCTTGCGGTACGCCTTGTGGCTCGGCGTTGCAAACACCGCGTATGCAAATCGCAAATACTTTGGACTGCCGACGACATGGGTGTTTCACCTCACGCTCAACTCGTTGATTCTCTTTTTGCCCGAATTGTATCGCGGCGCGGCGAACGTTTTGCAACTTGATGCGCGCGCGCAAACGAAACGCGATTTCATCACGACCGCGCACGGTATGGTCGAGGACGCGGTCGTGAACAATCCGAATTATGCCCTGTACGTCGCGCCCGTCGCGTTGGCGTATATGGTGTCACACCCCAAGTTCAATATCTATAAAGGGGAATTGGCAGAGTTGCGCGTGTTGGGTTTCGGGCTTGACGCGCTGCCCCATTCCATGACCGCATTCGCGTTTACGAATTTGATGATGGACGCGCTGCGCGCGTTTCATCGTCACGCGCCGTCGAACGCGGCGTGGTATCCGCTGGCGGAAACGGCGGACGCGCATTCCGTCATGGTCGCGGGCGCGCTGTTGATGGGCGCGAGCGCGGCATACGAAGCGGGCGAGTACGCCATTCACAACGAGGAACTGCGCGAGACCGGCGGCGACGTCAGCAAAATCAATCTGGTGTGGAGCGCACAGGATACGCTGTTTGACATCATGTCAAACACGTTGGGCTGGTTGGCGGCGGCGGTCTTACACCGCGCCCGCAAGGTCAAGCCCCTTGCCCGGTAGTTTCTTCCGGTTCGAGCGCGACGATACGCTGCATTTGCGTCAGCACCAGCGGCAGTCGTTCATGCAGCAGCGTGCGCGTGTGATACTGCCAAATCGAGACATCGGTAAAGGGAATGAAATCGGTACGCGCGATATTTAACGCCACGACCCACTCAATCAGCGGCGACGAATGAAACTCCCCGCGCAAGAGGAGCGGCGGAATGTGAATGGAAAAGCGGCGTGACGCTTTTTCGACCACATCGAACGGGTCATTCGCCGGTTGAGGCATGTCGCGGGCAGGGACCAGCGCCACAATGTTTTTCTTGACGAGAACCGCCACGGGCGCTTGCTGCGGGGCGTCAAAGGCGTCGCCTTGCCAAACCATAAAGCGCGCCTCACGCAATTTGAGAAACGGCGTGTCGCGGTCATTGACAAAATCCGAAACCCGACGATGCGCGGGAATGTCGAGCAAACCTTCCCAACAAAAATCGTCAGCGAAAATCGTAAGCGGATACGTGGCAAGATTTCGAGTTTCCATGTTGATTCACAACTCCGGACGATATCCTGTGACCCATTCTCCGGGAACGGGACTGCAATCCAATTCCGGCGCGCGCAAAATCTCTCCGTTCGCAGATTTGCTCCGCCACCGCCACGAGTTCGTGCGTGCGCCGTGTCAGGGACGGCAACCTATTTTACAACAGTTCATCCGCAATTTGTGCTACAATTCAAAATCCCTATGGAAATTTCAACCGCCGCGCAGCAATTGCGCGCCAACGTCGGACGCGTCATGGTCGGCAAGGACGAAAGCATCAATCTCGCGTTCGTCGCGCTGTTGTGCGAAGGACATTTACTGCTCGAAGATGTGCCCGGGACCGGCAAGACCACGCTTGCCAAAGCGCTAGCGAAATCATTGGACTGTACCTTTCGCCGCATTCAATTCACGCCCGATTTACTGCCGAGCGATTTGACCGGGCTGGCGATTTACAATCAAAAAACGCAGGAATTTGAATTTCGCCCCGGTCCGCTGCTCACACAAATTCTGCTCGCAGACGAAATCAATCGCGCCACCCCGCGCACGCAGTCCGCGCTGCTCGAAGCGATGCAGGAGCGCCAAATCACCGTGGACGGCAGCACCATGCGTCTGCCGCGTCCGTTCTTTGTCATGGCAACGCAAAACCCCGTCGAGCTCGAAGGCACGTTTCCTTTGCCCGAGGCGCAGGTGGACCGTTTTTTCATGCGGCTCGAAATCGGTTATCCCACCGCCGAACAAGAGAGCGCCATTCTCAAACGCTTTGAACAACATACGACCAACGACCCGCTGGACACGCTCGCGCCGGTGATTGATAACGCGGCGCTTTTGGAAATGCAGCGCGCGGTGCAAACCGTTCGCGTCGAAGACAGCATCCGCGAGTACATTGTGTCCATCGCCCGCGCCACGCGCACGCACAACGCGATGGAATTGGGAGTCAGTCCGCGCGGCACGTTATTTCTATATCACGCCGCGCAAGCGTACGCGGCAACGCAGGGACGCAATTTTGTCCTGCCCGACGACGTAAAGTATCTCGCGCCATATGTCTTGACGCATCGGCTTATCCTCAGCGCGCAAACGCGCTTGCGCGGGCGCACGACCCGGGACCTGATTCACGAAATCGTCGAAAGCGTACCGGCGCCTGTGGAAAAGCCATGAGTGCCGAGCGATGAGCATTGAGGGAAAACAAATCACTCATTGCTCAATGCTCCATGCTCTCTACTTTTGTTTACCTCCGCCTGGCTCGAATTTGCAATCCTGATGGTCGTGCTTGCCACCATCTTTGGGCAAGAGACCTTATTGACCATCGCGTCGCTGCTCGTCATCACCCTCCCGCTCGCGTGGGTGTGGCAGCGCGTCGCGTTTGTGGGCGTCACATATCATCGGCAGTTGAACGAGACGCGCGTCTTTGAAGGCGAACAGGTTACGCTCACACTGCGCGTCAGCAATCGCAAATGGCTGCCGCTCGCGTGGCTGCGCGTGACCGACCAAATGCCGCTCGCCATTTCACCGCTCGAAAAACCGCTGTCGCCTTCGCATTTGCCGCTCACCGGCATGTTGGAATCGCGTGCCTCGCTCTTGTGGAACGAACGCGCGCGCTGGGACTATCACATTGACTGTACAAAACGCGGCTACTATGCCATCGGTCCCGCGACGATTGCGAGCGGTGACCTGTTTGGCTTGTTTGAACGCGGCATTCCCTATCCGCACCTTGACCGCTTGATTGTGTACCCGCGCATTGACGCGCTGGAAGAATGGGGCTTGCCCCCGAAAGAACCGTTCGGCGACGCGCGCACGCGCCTGCAAGTGTTTCAGGACCCCACGCGCATTCGCGGCTTGCGCGATTATCATCCCGAAGACGCGCCGAAACATATTCACTGGCGCGCCACCGCGCGGCACAATGCGCTCAAGGTCAAACAATACGACCCGACCATCAATTACAATTGGGTCTTGTTTTTGAATGTCGCCACGTACGACAAAGCATGGCAAGGCGTGGACAGTGAACGCGCCGAACGCGCCATTCGGCTCGTCGCGTCGTTGGCGAATTTTGCCGCGCAGCAAAAATACGCGTTTGGGCTCGTCGCCAATGGCACGTATCCCGATTCCGACCAACGGCTGCGCATTATGCCCGGACGCGACCCACTGCAGCTGCGGAATGTGTTGGAAGCGCTCGCGGCAGTTTCGTACTTTGTCGCGTCGCCGATTGAAACCCTCTTGCGCCGCGAGTCGCCAAATTTGCCGTGGGGCGCGACGTTGATTGTAGTCACGGCATTGGTCACTGAAAATCTCTTGCGCGAAATGCTGCGCCTGCGTCAGGTCGGACGCAAGTTGGCGCTCATTTCACTGGACGACAATTGGACGCCGGTACCTTTGCCGGGAATCATTGTCTATCGCGCGCGCGAACCGGGCGAAAGCGCTCCCGCGTTGGAACCGCTGAACGAGGGAGCGGGGTGAAATGAAACAAAAAGCCCGACCCCGTTCGTATCCTCTCCGCGCGCAATTGCGTTTGGCGCTGCTCGCGGCAGCCGAAGCGTGTTGGATTTACGCGGCGCTTTTGGTGCTTGGCACGCTCGCGGGCGCGCCGCGCGAGGTCTCGCCGTTCGGCATTTTTCTCGCGTATTGGATTGCATTGCAAACCGGACAATTCTTGCCGCGCACACGACAAGCGTGGCGCGTCTTGCAGGCGTTGACCCTTTTGATTGCAGTTGGCACCATCATCGCCGCCATCCGCGTCGGTTTATACGGCGACCTGCCGCTCGCGGATGTAAATTGGCTGCCGAATTATTTCGGACGCTTGTCCATGCTGCTGGAGCGCGGGTCTGCCGAACAGATTTCGACGCTGGCGTTGATTTTTGCCTTTTTGCGCGGCTTGAGTTTCGCGCAGCGTCCGCTCACCTTGTGGACGGTCGGTTTTCAATTCCGGCTCGGCATTGTCGTTTTTTTTGGCGCGGCATTTGTGTCCGCCGTCAGTATTCCCGTCAATTTTAGCGAATGGATCTTGATATTTTTCGCCCTGTCACTGCCCGCGATTGCGCTGGCGCGCATCGAAGAAGCGGGGCAGGAACACCCGCTCGGCGGCAAATGGACGTTCGTCATGCTCACTGCCATCGGCGCGACCATGCTGCTCGGTTTTGTTGTCGTGCAGGTTTTTACACTCGATACCATCAACGCGCTGTTTGAATTGCTCTCGCCATTGGGCTTTATCATACAAATCCTCGCCACACTCGTCGCGATTCCGTTATTCTTTTTGTTGAATTTGCTCGCCGGATTGTTGACACCTTTTTTTGATTTTGTGCGCAACGTTTTGAAAAACATCAATCCCGGGCTGAACGGCTCGAACCCGGAAGTTTTGCAATTTTTGAACGAGGTCACGCGCGTCGTGACCGACCTTGCGCCGTATTTTCGTTTGGTCGGCGTCGTGTTGGTTGTCGTTTTGCTTGGCTGGCTGATTGCGCGCGCGCTCAACAAACGCATGGATTGGCAAGAACGCGAACTGTTTGCGCGCGAACACATTGACGACCGCGATGGTTTTGCGCCCGCGCCGCAAGCCCGCGCGCGCCGCGTCGGATTTGCGCGCCATGCGATTCACGCGGAAAATGTACGCCGCATCTATGCCGCGCTGCTCGTCCAAGCCGCAAGCGCGGGTCTGGCGCGCCGCGAAGCCGAAACGCCGCTCGAATTTTTGCCGCGTCTCGTCGCGCGCTTTCCCGAAGTCGCGCCCGCGCTCGACCAAATCACCAACGCCTATGTCGCAGTACATTACGCGCAGCAGCCCGCCAGCGACGCGCAAGTGCGCGCCCTGCGCGCCTTGTGGCAGACGACCCGTAACAAGATGCAAGAGTCAAGTCGCAAGTAACAAGTTGCAGGTCGCAAGTTGCAAGTAGCAGGTTGCAAGTAGCAAGTTGCAAGTCACAAGTCGCAAGTAACAAGAGTCAAGTTGCAAGCAGCATGTTGCAAGTAGCAAGTAACAAACATCCTGCATCCTGCGTCTTGCGTCCTGCATCCTGCGTCTTGCGTCCTGCATCCTGCGTCTTGCGTCCTGCGTCTTGCGTCTTGCGTCCTGTGTCCTGCGTCCTGCATCCGGAACCATGAAACTCGTAACCGCCTCTCAAATGCGCGCGCTCGAACAACGCGCCGACGCTTCGGGAAATTCGTACGCCGCGATGATGGAACGCGCCGGCGCCTTGACCGCGCAAGCCATGTTGGAACGCTGGCAGCTGCGCGACCAACGCGTTCTCGTACTCGTCGGATCCGGCAACAACGGCGGCGATGGTTTGGTCTGCGCGCGCGTTCTGCATGATGCCGGCGCGCGCGTCGCGTTGTATGTGTGGCGCCGCGTGCCCGCGCAAAGCGATGTGAATTGGGAATTGTGCATGCAGCGCGAAATTCCCCATACGCGCGTCGAGGACGATGCAGATTTTTCCAAACTGAAATCCGAACTCGCGCAAACGAATTGCATCGTTGATGCGCTGCTCGGCACCGGCGTCACGCGTCCGATTGAAGGCACACTGGAGAATTTGTTGCAAGTTGCGCATGCCGAACTCGAAGCAAAACATTTGCGCGCGCAAGCTTTGCGCCTTGTCATCCCTTCACCCGTTCACCCGCTCCCCTCTTCACCCGTTCACCCCTTCATCGTCGCCATTGACCTCCCCACCGGACTGAATCCCGACACGGGCGCGCTCGACCCCGCCGCGCTGAATGCCGATTTAACCGTCACGTTCGCGTTTCCCAAAATCGGACAGTACGCGTTTCCCGGCGCAGAGGCAGTGGGCGAATTGATTGTCGCGGACATCGGGATTCCTGCCGCGTGGGCTGACGATGTGGGTTTGGATGTCGCAGCGGCGGATGAAATGCGCGCGTCATTGCCGCCGCGCCCGCGCCATGCCAACAAAGGCACATTTGGCAAAGCAATGCTCGCGTGCGGCTCGGTGCAATTTACGGGTGCGCCGGTTTTGGCGGCGCGCGCGGCGGGACGCGTGGGCGCGGGCTTGGTGACACTCGCACTGCCCGAAACATTGCATCCGGTGATTGCGACGAAAATGGATGAAGCGACCTATTTGCCCCTGCCCGACCGCTTGGGCGATTGGCGCCCCCGCGCAGCGCATGAACTGCTTGCGGCGTTGTGGGATACCGCGTACGACGTCCTGCTTGTCGGCTGCGGCTTGGGGCAAAGCGACGGCGCGCGCGATTTTCTCTTGCGGCTTTTGGAAAATTTCCACGCCCTCGAACAGCCGCCCGCGTTCGTGCTGGACGCGGATGCCTTGAACATTCTCGCCAGCGTTCCTGAATGGTGGAACGCGTTCACGCTCCCCGTCCCGCCGATTCTAACGCCGCATCCCGGCGAAATGGCGCGCCTGCTCGATCGCGATGTGGCAAGCGTGCAAACCAATCGCGTGGACGCGGCGCGTGACGCGGCGCGCCAATGGAATGCCGTCGTCGTGTTGAAAGGCGCGTTCACGGTCATTGCCGCCCCCGACGGACGCGTGACCCTTGTGCCGTTTGCAAATCCCGCGCTCGCGACTGCCGGAACGGGCGATGTGCTTGCGGGCGCCATTGCAGGATTCGCCGCGCAGCTGCACGCCGCCGCGCGGCGCGCAGAAAAAATAGACGCGCCGGAAATTGCTTTTGACGCCGCGCGGCTTGGCGCGTACGTGCACGCGTTCGCCGGAGAAATCGCCGCGCGCGAAATCGGTATTGCCGGAGTCGTCGCGGGCGATTTGCTGCCGCGTTTGCCGCAAGCGATTCGAAACTTGTCGAGTGTTGCGTAATGCACAAGAAATTTTTTGGCGTTCTCCGGATTTTCTTGTTACTCGTCAGCGTGTTCGTACTCTTGGCGGGCTGTGTCCCCTCACCGACCGCAACACCGCCGCGTCAAACGCCATTCCCCACGCTTCCGCTCTTTGACGGTACCGCGACCGCCGCGCCAAACGATTCCAACCCGCCCGCGACCGCCGCGCCGAATGTGACGACGGTGCGTCGCGCGACCGGCACACCGCGTCCGACCAATGTCTCACCCTTCGCCGACGCGATGCCTCCGCTCGTTCAGTTAACGGTGCAAGACCCCGAGCTGCCGGTTTCGGCAAATCAACCCGTCGCGTTGAACGTCCTCGGCGCGGACAATGACGTCATCGCGCGGCTCGAATTGTATGATAACAATGTTTTGGTCGAACAAGTTGCCGCGAGTCAACCGACGAATGTTTTGTTTCATCAGTTTCATTGGTCGCGTCCGACGCCCGGTAAACACACCCTGCGCGCGGTGTCGTTCGACGCCAGCGGCAATGCGAGCGCGCCCGCCGAAATCGTCCTGAATGTCATTACCAACAATCGCGCGCCCGGCGTGATGATTACGGCGCCCTCGGGATTCAAAGACGCCGAAATCGGCGCGCCCTTGTTGATTCAAGGTGTGGCGACGGATGATGTTGCCGTGACGCGCGTCGAATTGATTGTGGACAATCAACTCATCACCTTTGTCAAACCCGACCAACCGACGACCCCGTTAGCGGTTGCGATTCCGTGGACGCCCCTGACGACCGGCTCACACAATATCGTCTTGCGCGCATACGACAATCAGAATGCCAGCGACGATTCACTGCGTTACACCGTGCGCGCGTTTGACAATCAACCGCCGGTTGTGGATGCAAAATTGGAACGCGCGGAAATTCCGAGCGGCGATGTGCTGCTGGTCGAAGCGCTCGCGCTCGCCAACAACGGCATTGCGCGCGTGGAATTGTATGTGGACGAGCGCGTGACCGATGTGGTCAACAGTCCGTCCGCCGCGCAGCAGACGGCGCTTCATGC
>CAZXYP010000124.1:0-13702 GCA_964644955.1 uncultured Anaerolineales bacterium
AAGACATTGCGAATTTGTATTTTGTCGGCGCGGGTACGCATCCCGGCGGCGGCGTCCCCGGTGTTTTGTCTTCGGCAAAACTGGTCGCTAATTTGATTGCGCGCGATTTTCCCCTGCCGCACGCGGCGCCGCAAATCCAATTTCAAACCGGTACGGTCTGAGAAATTTTTTCAGGGGGACTTATGGAATGGGCACACTCGCAAATGGCGCGCTGGGAACAGGAATTGCTCTCGCTCGCGCTGGAAACCGACAATGACGCGCTGCATCCTCATTCGCCGGTCCAAGAACAGGGTTATCTCTTGGCGGAACAGGTGACGCGCGAAAACAGTAAATCGTTTTATTTGGCGTCGGGACTTTTGCCGCGAGCGAAACGTCGCGCCGTGCGCGTGCTGTATGCCTTTTGCCGTGTGACGGATGATTTGGTGGACAAGGACGCCGGCGACAGCCCAAACCTGCCCGCGTCCAATCTCGCCGCATGGCGCGCGCGCGCATTGGCAACACCGACAGCCGACGATGTTTTGCTCAATGCGTGGTACGGCGTGCGCGCGCAGTACCGCATCCCCTCGACGTATGTGCGCCAACTCATTGACGGCATCGGGTCCGATTTGACGACCAAACGCTACGCCACGTTTGAAGACCTGGCGCGATATTGTTACGGGGTTGCCTCGACCGTCGGCTTGATGGCGATGCACATTATCGGTTACCGTGACCACGCCGCGATTCCGTATGCGGTGAAACTCGGGGTGGCGCTGCAATTGACCAACATCCTGCGCGACATTGGCGAGGATTTCCGACAGGGACGTATCTATTTGCCGCAAGAAGATTTGGAACGCTTTGACTATACGGAAGACGATTTGGCGCGCGCGACGATTGATGGGCGCTTTCGCGCATTGATTGATTTCGAAATCGCGCGCGCAAAAAAATTGTACGGCGAAGCCTGGGACGGCATCAAAATGCTTTCGCCTGACGGACGCCTCGCCATCGCCGCTGCCGCCGATCTGTATCGCGGCATTCTCGACAAAATCGTGGCGAATCAATACGATGTGTTTCACCGCCGCGCGCATCTCGGCACGATCGAAAAACTCGCGCGGTTGCCCCGCCTGTGGGGAAACGTGCGCGCGATGGAGTAGGAGCAACGCCTTGTGCTTGCCCATTTTACGGTCAAAGCGTAAGAAACAATTTCGGATTGGCACACACAAGTGTCAATCCGTTTTTTTTCATCTGCGCTTAATGTGCGCGGCGTATCAAGAGTAAAGGGATTGACAGCGTCGGTTTCGTTTCAAACCGACAGGAGAGAATCAAAATGAAATGGTCATGGAAAATTGGAGAATTTTTGGGCATTGGCGTTTACATGCACGCAACATTTCCATTGCTGCTCGGCTTTGTCGCCTTGCCCGTGTTACTGGAAGGCGGCGACCTGTGGGATGTGATTGCCAGCGTGTTGTTTGTGTTGGTATTGTTTCTGTGTGTCGTACTGCATGAATACGGACACGCGCTTGCAGCGCGCCGTTACGGAATCAAGACCCGGGATATTACACTCTTGCCCATCGGCGGCATCGCGCGTTTGGAACGCATGCCCTCAAAACCGTCGCAAGAGCTCGTCGTCGCGGCGGCAGGTCCGGCAGTCAATGTCGCCATTGCCGCGGGATTGTTTATCGTAATGATGTTTGCGGGAGTTGCCGTACCATCGCTCGGTTGGGGCTGGGGCAGCGAATCTTTCATCGAGCGCTTGTTCAGCATCAACCTTGTACTTGTGTTGTTTAACCTGATTCCGGCGTTTCCGATGGACGGCGGACGCATCTTGCGCGCGCTGCTCGCAACACGCATGGCGTTTCCGCGCGCGACCAAAACCGCCGCGCGCATCGGACAGGCATTGGCGGTCGTGCTAGGCATCGCGGGATTCTTTGTGAATCCGCTGCTCACCGTCACCGCGTTGTTTATCTTTATGGGCGCGCAGGCAGAATCGCAAATGGTGCAGCAGCGCAGTCAATTTGAAAATTACACGGTCGGACAGGCAATGCGCACCAATCTGCGCGCGTTTGCGCCGTACGAATGGCTCAGCGCGGCAGTGGATTCGATGATGGCAACCGGACAGCAAGATTTTCCGATTGCGCAAAACGGACGCGTCGTCGGCTTGTTGACGCGCGATGCGCTGATGCACGGACTGCGCACGGTTGGCGCATACACTCCCATAAGTCAAGTCATGCTGCCCAACGTGCCGACGGTGGACGCCAATGCGTCGCTCGTGGACGCGTCGGAAACAATGCAAGAACGACAGCTTGACGTCTTGCCCGTTACGATGAATGATACACTCGTGGGCTTGTTGAGCGCGGACGGCATTCACGAATTCTTGCGCGTGCAAGCGGTACTGAAATCCATGCGGCAATCCGAAACGCCGCGCACGGTTTGAGGAATGCAGCGCGTTGGGTTGTAACGTAAAGGGATAGAGCCCCGCGCCTGAGTCGTGTAAAAACGGCGCAGGCGCGTTGTTTTATACACGGCACGCGTTTTGTCTCCCAACGCTTGCGCGTAGGATGATAAATTCACCATGACCTATCCATTATTTCTGTTGATTTATCTTGTCATACCGATTCTGATTCTCGGTGTGTGGCTGCGCCGCGAGTGGCTGAAAACGTGGTGGCTGCGCGCGGCAGCATTTACGATTGTGATTGCGTTGGTCTATACAACGCCGTGGGACAATTATCTCGTCGCCACGCAAGTGTGGTATTACGACCCCGCGCGCGTGTGGAATATCATTCTCGGCTGGGTGCCGCTCGAAGAGTACCTGTTTTTTGTACTGCAAACCATTTTCACCGGACTGATTGTGGCGGGTTTGCTCAAGTGGGAATCCAAACGCGCGCGCCAAGATTCTGAAATCAAAAATCAAAAATCAAAAATCTGAAATCAAAAGATGGACGAACGTCTCACCTATTTCGCTTTATTGCTCGTCTGGGCAATCCCGCCAATTGTGCTGCAGTGGGTTGCGGGCTGGCGGTGGTTGAACCAACATCGCCGCGTGTGGCTGCTCGGCATTTTGATACCGACCGTGTGGCTCGTGCTTGCCGATTCCACCGCGTTGGGCGTGGTGTGGACAATTGCGCCCGGTAAATCCACGGGTATTTTCGTCGGCAACATTCCCATCGAAGAAGTCATTTTCTTTTTACTCACCAACACCCTCGTCGCGCAGTCATTCCTCTTGATTTATCACGCGCGCGAATTGACAGACTATTGGCGCAAGAAATTCGCGCGCCCGCGCGTTTCTCAATCCAATTCTGTAACGGCAAAATAAAATGCTGCGCTTGAGCGCAGCATTTTTGTTACGGCAAAACTTCCAGCGCGTCCAGCACAATAAGCGAATCCGTCGCGCTCCCCGACTTGTTCCCCTTGTTGATGATTTTCAGATTGTGCGGACCGGGCGACAAGCCCTCAAACGTCCGCGACAAATTGAATATCACCCCCGGTGTGTATTGGTCAATCACACCCACCTTGATGCCGTCAATTTTGATAACGGCTTTGCCGCGATTCTTGTACCCGATGTAACGGATGGTAATTTGCGTCCCCGAAAAATTATAGCCCGCTTTTACGGGCGCGCCCTTGATACCGCGCGCGTAATGATATGTCGCATTGAACGCGCGCGCGTCAGTTCCCGTATTCCAGCCCGCGCTGTACGCAATCGCCGCATCGGTATCATCAATGAGGTTGGTCAACGGCGGCAGAGTCGGCGTCGGAGGCACACTCGTAGTCGTTGGCGTAGGAGACGCCGATGGTGCAATCTGCGTCACCGTCGGCGTGTGCGTCGGCGTGTGTGTGCGCGTTTGAGTCGGCGTATTTGTTGGAGTTGTGGTTGGGGTCAATGTCGGTGTCGGCGTCGAGGTCGCGCCGTTCGCGCCCTTGACCGTTTTTTGAAAATACATCACAAAACTGACGTGATTGTTGCCGGGCAAGCCCATGCCGCGCACGATATCGCTCGGCAATCCGTCCACATAACCGTTGTACGGACCGGGACCATTTTGGGGCCAATAGTTTGCCCACATTGCGATATCGCCAATGCCGTTGCTGTTGGTCAATGCGAACGTTTTGTCGTCGGGCCACGACTGCCACACTTTTTGATTTGCCACACGCGCGCCGTTTTCATCCGTCACCACATAGTACATGTTGTGGTCGCCGCCAAAATCGCCGCCGTGTTGAAACGGGTCGTGATAATCCGCGCGAATCAATTTCCAATACAACGCGCCGGGCGCAACCTGCGCGGTTTCCAAATACACGTTCAAGTCCGCCAGACGCGCGTCCCAAATCACCGACGGGTCGTCCGGCGTCGGCGCGGCGGGCGCGGCAAATTCAATCGGCAGCCAACGCGGCGGCACGCGCGTATGCGTCGGTGTCGGCGTCGCTTGCGGCGTGTTGGTCACGCGCAAACCAACCGCCTTGTGCGCGCTCGACGCTTCACTGTTCGGAACCTCTATCGCGTCCAACACAATAATTGAATCGGTGGCGTTTGGATTTTTCGCGCCCGCATTTTTGATTTTCAGTTGATGTGCGCCGGGGGATAGATTGAAAAACGACTGCGACAAATTGAATGTCACATTCGGCGTGTATTGGTCAATCACACCCGCTTTAACGCCGTCAATCAAAATTTTGGCTTTGCCGCGATTTTTGTAGCCAATGTACCAGACCGTCACTTGTGTGCCGGTGAATGTGTACGACGCCGTAACTGCCGCGCCTTTTGCGCCGCGCGCCCAGTGATACGTTCCATTCAATGCGCGCGCGTCCGCGCCTTGCGTCCACGCGCCATTGTACGCAATGCCCGCGTTCGTATCGTCAATTTTTGTGCCGGGAATGGGCGTTTGCGTCGGCGTACGCGACGGGGTTGGTGAAGGGGTGAATGTTTGCGTCGCGGGTGGCGTCGGCGACCACGGCGTTGAGGTCGGCGTTCCGTTCACCGCGCGCAAACATGCCGTGTCGAAAAATACTTTGTTGCGTCCGTCGGTGTGTCCGTTTTGCGCGCGCAAAAAAAATGTCGCGGTGGTTCCGCTCGCGATAAAATTCAAGTGCCATTCGGGACGATTGAAACCGCCCTCGCCATAATACGGCACACTCCATACGACATTGGGCGAGGTCGGGTCGGTGCCGCCGGTGACATCCACGCCGATTTGGCGATTCATTTGCGTGGCGCGCGCATTGTTTCCCGCAATATCATGCAGCGCCTGACCCCACACGAACCAAACATGATAATTCTGTCCGGGCGTTAGTGTGGTGACTTGTTGATAGATGCCTGCGTCCCACTTGTCCAAATCGCGCCAAATGTACTGCGAACCATTCGGGTCGTATCCCTCGTTCAACGCGTTTTCAAAATGCGGTTTCGTCGCGCCGACAACAAATGCTTTCCATTTTTTCGCGACAACGCCAAACGAATTGGGAGCGCCGCCCGCCATTGTGCCGTTCTGTAATAGATTCGCGGCATCTTCGGCGCACGACGCGGCGGACACGCGTGCGGGTTGTATTTGCCACAGCGCCAGGCCGGAAACCATCAACGCGGCGGCGACAAACGTCAAAACGGAGGGAATGAATTTTTTCAGCATAGGTGAATATCCAAACTATGACACAGTTCGCGCGCGGAAACAATAGGATAATGGAAACGCCGCGCGCATTCCGCAGAGCGCGCCATTGATTGTAACAGGGATACCGCCCTGCCGCGCGTTACAATCGCGTTGCGATGAGATTACACTTTGCTTTCGACGCGACAAGCTGTGCTAGAATGAGCAAGAGATTTTCTACTCGACGAGGAGTTATTCGCATGGACTATTTGGAACGCGCGCACGCCCTGCGCGAACAATTGATTGCCACGCGCCGCGACTTGCACCAACATCCCGAACTTTTTTTTCAAGAAATTCGCACCGCCCGAAAAATTACCGAACATCTGGACACGCTCGGCATCGAATACACAACCGGTGTTGCCAAAACCGGCGTCGTCGCGCATCTGGGTGAAGGCGCGCCCGTCATTGCCCTGCGCGCCGACATGGACGCGCTGCCGATTCAAGAACTCAACGACGCGCCGTACAAATCGGAATATGACGGCATCATGCACGCGTGCGGACACGACGCGCATGTGACGTGCTTGCTCGGCGCGGCAACAATGCTCGCGCAAGATTTCGCGGCAGGACGTTTGAAAGGCACGGTGCGTTTTTTGTTTCAACCCGCCGAGGAGTGTGAAGATGACGAAGGCAAATCGGGCGGACAGCGCATGGTCGAAGAAGGCGCGCTCGAAGGTGTGGACGCCGTGATTGGCATGCATGTCATTAGCACACTGCCTACAAATCAAGTCTATGTGCGCGAAGGCGCGTTCATGGCGGCGGTGGACAGTTTTGACGCAACCGTGATTGGACGCGGCGGACACGGCGCATATCCGCAGGAAGCGCTCGACCCGATTTGGTTGTCCGCGCAGGTGATAAACGCCATTCACGGCGTCGTCTCACGGCGCAAACATCCCGTCGAACCCGGACTCATTACCGTCGGCGCGATTCACGCGGGCAAAGCGGGCAATGTCATTCCCGTCCAAGTCGCCATGACCGGCACAATTCGTTCATTTTCCCAAGAGACGCGGATGCTGCTCGTGCGCGAATTGGAAAATTGTTTTCGGCTCACGCACGCGTTCGGCGGCGATTACGTTTTGAAAATTCAGTACGGCTATCCCGTTACGGTGAACGACCCCGAAATGGCGCGCTTTGTCCAACGCATGGCAAGCGATTTAATCGGCGCGGAGAATGTGCATGAAGCGCGCGTCGAAACCGGTGCGGAAGATTTTTCGTTCATGGCGCAAGCGGCGCCCGGCGCGTTCTTTTATCTCGGCGCGAAAAAAGACGAACTCGACCGTCAACATCACGCGCCCGATTTCGACATTGACGAAAGCGTTTTACCCACCGGCGCGGCGTTGATGGCAGAAGCGGCGCGCAAGTATTTGCTGGAAAACGCGGTCAGCGAATAAAAAGGTATAACGGACATGCAGCTTGCCCAACTCAACATTGCGCGCATGCGCGGCGCGCGCGATTCCGCAATCATGGCGGATTTTTTCGCGCGGCTGGACGAAATCAACGCGCTCGGCGACCGCGCGCCCGGCTTTGTCTGGCGTCTGCAAAGCGAAAGCGGCAACGCCACCGACATTCAAGCCTTCGACGACGCGTGGCTCATTGTGAACATGTCGGTGTGGGAATCGCCCGACGCGCTCAAGGCATTTACGTACCACAGCGCGCACGCGGATGTGATGCGCCAACGGCGTCAATGGTTCGAAGCGCATACCGAAGCGTACTTTGTCATGTGGTGGATTCCGGCGGGGCACATTCCAACGGTGGAGCAAGCCAAAGAACGCTTACAGCACTTGCAAGCACACGGCGAAAGCGAATTCGCGTTCACGTACAAACAGCTCTTTGCCGCGCCCGCGTGATGATATAATGAGACCATGAACCCCAATTCCCGCGACGATATTTGGAATTTGGTGTGCGAATACACCGAGTCGGAACAACTACGCAAGCACATGCTTGCCGTCGAAGCCGCGATGAAATTTTACGCGCGCAAATACGGCGAGGACGAAAATTTCTGGGGCAATCTCGGACTCGTCCACGATTTCGATTACGAGAAATTTCCCGAACGCCATCCGTTTCACGGACTGGAAGTGCTTGCGGAAAAAGGATTCCCCGAAGAATTTTTGTACGCCATTCGCGCGCACGCCGATTACGGCGACCCCGAAGCGTTAGAAGAAAAATATCGCGAACCCGCGCCGCGCACGCGTTTGGTGGACAAGGCGTTGTACGCGTGCGATGAATTGACCGGACTCATTATCGCCGTCGGTTATGTGCGCCCGTCGAGACAATTGGCGGATGTGGATTTGCAAGCCATCAAGAAAAAATGGAAAGACAAGGCATTCGCGCGCGGCGCCAAACGCGACGACATTGAACGCGGCGCGCAAGAGCTCGGCGTGCCGCTCGACGAGCATATCCAAAACGTTTTAATCGCGTTACAAGAAACGCACGAACAATACGGATTGTAAAAAAAAGAATCGGCGCTGCGTGCGCCGATTTTTTTGAATCCTTATAGATTCAATGATACCCGTTCCACACGCGGTCCAGCCACAACCACAACGTTTGCGCGAACGCCAGCCCGCACAATACATACGCGGCGTACTGCCATCGTTGTCCGCGTTCCATCAGCCACTGCAAAACGAATGCGCCGCTCAGCGCCAACGCGGGCGCAGCCCACAGCGTATAGCGCGTTGAAAAGGTCGAGCCGAGTGTGACCAACGCGAACGCAAGCCCGACCAACAACCACGCGCCCCACGCCGCCCGCGCGCGCGCGTCGAGATTTTGCCACGCCAACGGAATGCCGCCCAAACCGAGCAGCAGCAGGACCCACCCCAATTGCTCATACGTGTAACGCGCCGCGTCACCCGCACGCGCCAGAGAAATTCCGCCGCGCGCCGCCGCGCGTCCCGCGCCAAAGTCCGCAATAAAATTTTCTGTTTGCGTTACAAGCGCGTCAGAGAATTCCGCGTAATACAAACCCCAACTCGCCAAAAATCCGATGCCAAACAGCGCGCCCAACGCCAACGCCTCACGCCGCGCGTTTTCGTCACGCGCAAGCAAACGCAGCAGCGCGGCGAGCGGAAAAAACAGCAGCAGCGACAAAAAGGCGCCGAGATGCCCCACCGACGCGAGCAGCAAAAAAAACAACGCGCACAAAAAATTGCGCGGGCGTCTCATGGGCAGCGTCAGCAGCAGTGCGAACAATATCGTCGCGGCGTCCTGCGCGAAAATGTTGGTGTGATTGCCCCACGAATAAATCCAAAACGAAACGGGATTGAACGCGAACAGAAACGCGGCAAAAAGCGCGACTGACGATTTCTGATTTTTGATTTCTAATTTTTGATTGGTTTGCAATTTCCGCGCGGCAATATAGACGGCGACAATGGCGACCGCATCCGCAAGCACATTGAACAAAATCAAGAGCGCAGACAAGTCTTGCGAAAATACAGTCAGCGGCGACAGCGCCACATACAACGCAGGCGGATACGGCACCACGCGGCGCGCGGCATCGGGCAATTCCGATGTGAAAAACAAATTTCCTTGCGTCACAAATTCCAAGCGGTGCGCGTGAAATAACAAATCGGACGAACGAAACTGCGGATACCACGCGCCGCCCCATTTCAAACCAACACTCACGAGAACAATTGCCGATAAAACCGTGAGCGAACGCGCATCGAGCGGCAGGGCGAACCGCTGCGCGAAACGCGGGAGCAGCCAAACGAGCAGCGCCGCCATCGCCGCCAGCGTGAGAGCCAACGCCAAAAACGGCGCGGTGTAATACCCCACCCCCACGCGCGCAAATGCAAAACTCAATGCAACCAACGCGATCGTGAGGGCAATGAAAAGATTCGCGACTTTTTTCGCGACGCCAATCACGCGCGCGGATACGTACAACAACGCGCACGCCAACGCCCAACTCGCCAGCGTCGCCCACGGCGGCATGACGGGCAGCGCGCCAAAATCTATCCACGCGTCGTCGGTTCCGATTGCGCGGTCACTGCGCACGGGTTTCAATTCGAGCCAATCGGTCGTTACACCGAGTTTGCGCGTGTCCGCGCTGCCTTCGATCACGCGTTTCGGCACAAACGTATCCGTGCGCAGCACCAATGTATTGTTCCCCGTCCAAAACTCGGCAGCCGTATTCCCTTGCACCGTATAAACATTCCATCCGTCCGCCGCGGCGAACGCCTCCACCGGCGCGCCGTTCATTTCGACGGCAAGGGTTGCCGCGCCGCGCGGGCGATAGCCGTTCAAACGCATCGTCAGCGTCCACGGCGCGGTCACGTTTTGCGCGTCCAAATACACGCGTGACGTCTCGCGCGTCCAGCGATAGGTTTGCGTCCCGTCATTTTCGGCGTCAAAAAAACGCGCCACGAACGGCGCATCGTACGAACTCCCGACATCCAACACCGCGCGCGCCCGCACCTGATACGCCAGCGCCAATGCCAACACGGTCAACAGCGCGACGAAAAAGGCAGAACGCAAGATGGGAAAAAATGATTTTGCGCGAGACATGGGAGAGGGAGTGGGCGAGTGATTGGGTGATTGGGTGATTGGGTGATTGGGTGATTGGAGATTAGAGACTGGAGACTGGGGACTGAAATTTTGAATTTTGAATTTTGAATTTTGAATTGCAATTTGCGATTTGCGATTTGCGATTTGCGATTTGCGATTTGCATTACGCGATTAGCGACCGCGCAATTTGTCCAGCAGTAAAAACGGCGCAGTGAACTTGTCCAACGTCATTTCTTGGAGCGTCGGCATCGCGCTAATGTGACCGATACCCTTCAGCCACAAATTGTATTGCAGCACAAACAAATTGTTCCACACTATCAACGCAGCCAAAATTATCACGACCGCCTTTTGCGAAAGATACGCGCGCGTTTTCACCGACTGCATCAACGCGTCAATCAACGCCGCCAGCCCCAGCGCAAAAAACGGCATCAATGAAATAAAGCGCCGCGCGCCGAACGCTTCGCCGCCCCACCAATCATTCACAATACTGTTGATGTACGATTCCGCCACAAAAATCAAGATTGCCGCCGCGCCCAACACGCGATTTTTCAAATACAGCGGCGCAAAACCAATGACGGCAAGCAGCAAAAGCGGCGACCACGAAAACAATCCGCGTTTCGTCGAGAACCATACATTCAACATTTCGGGGCGCAGCCATTGAAAGAACCCCCCCCCCTGCGGCGCGGTCAGCGGCGAACCGTACAAAATATTCCACGCCAACATTTGCGGCAAGAACGCGAGCGCCATTCCCGCCACAAACAGCGCGCCGTTCACGAACAACACCAACGGAATTCGTTTCGTCCTTTGCCGCTCGTCCCGAAACACCGTCATCCATTCCAAAAGCGCCAACAGCGCAATCAAAACATCTTGCCAGCGCACCAACGCCATCAGCCCCGCGCTCAAACCCCACACAAACCACTTCCAATACATTCGTCCACCTACTCCCTCTCCTTGTAGGCGAGGGTCGGGGTGAGGTTTTCCTCCCTTACCTCGCAGGAGAGGGCCGGGGTGAGGTCCCCACCAACGCCACCACAGATACACAAACAACGCGCTCGCAAACATCGAAAGCACGTGCGACGCCGACGGCGAAATGCCCATGTAATACACCACATTCGTCGCCAACCAAATTCCCAAAATCGAAACGAATGCCGCGAATTTGGAGAACATGCGTGCGGCAACACGATACATCAACAGAATGCCGACAAAACCATACGCAATACTCAACCACATGACGGGCGCTTGGTACCAAAATGCAAAGCCATCCCCCGCGCGTCCCAAAAGCGCGGCAACAAAATGCGTCAGCAAAAATATCGGCGCCCACAACACCGCCGGTCCTACCGAAAATAAATTCGCAGGCATACCGATTGGTGTTTTGCGTTCCAACATTTCCTGTTTTTTTCGCAAGTCTTCGGTATTGAAACTCTGATAAATCTCGTAATCGTTTTGGAAATGCAAATCGCCGTCCAAAACCGCCGAACGCAAATAGACAAAATAATAAATGCCGTCGCCCACAATCAAACGCCCGTAGCGTTTCGGTATCAAAAAAATGGATGCGCCGTACACCAACAAAAAAATCACAAACAACGCGACAAACAACGCCATGGGACGTTCCACCACCGCGTCGAATGTGGTTTGTGCGCGCACGCGCCAAGTGAGGGGTTGTCCGGTCGCTCGCATACAATTTCAGTTTCGCAGTACGCTCAAAAAATCCTGCGCGCCGCGTTCCCACGAATACAGCTGCCCCGCGCGGCGTCTTGCCGCGTCAGCCATTTGCTTGCGCCGCGCCGCGTCTTGCGCCAACGCGAACGCCGCGTCCGCAATGGCTTGTGGCGTCGCCTCCACCAAAAAGCCCGTCACAGCGTTCGCCACAATTTCGCGCGGTCCGCCTTCGTTCACCGCAATCACCGGCAAACCCGCCGCGCTCGCTTCCAACACGCTCAAGCCGAACGATTCATTTTTGCACGTATGCACGTACACATCACTCGCCGCGTAATACGCGGGCAATTGTTCATCCGGCACAAAGCCCGTAAAACGCGCGCCGTCCGTGAGATTCAATTCGCGCGCCAATGCCTGTAACGCGTCATTCTCCGGTCCCGCGCCGACGACGAGCGCGACGGCGTTCGGCACGCGCATTTTCAATTCCGCGAACGCGCGCAGAAACAAATCAAGGCGTTTGCGCGGGTGCAAAAAATTGACCGTCAGCCAAACGAATTTTTCATCCAGCGCGTATTGCGCGCGCACCGCGCGGATTTGTTCCGCCGACGCGGACGCAAAATCCGCGCCGTGCGTAATCACGGTTGCGTCGCGTCCGTACGCCGCGCGCAAGCGTTCCGCGCCAAAATGACTGTTTGCCAAAAGCGTCTCGGCGCGGCGCACCATCGCGCGGTCGAGCATTTTATATAGCCCAAAGAACGGACGCGCGACGATTCCGCCTGCGCCCATGCGCCGCGCCACCTCTGCGGCATCATCGTAAATAAAGCGCGGCGGCTCGTAACAAAAATACAATTTCTGCACGCGTTGATTCCGCGCGGAAAACCGCGCAAGGGCGGGCAAACTCGGCGGACCAAAAAATGTGACCGCGCGCGCGTCCGCGCCGATGTATCGCAGCAAGCGCAATGAATGGAAATACTCGAACGGCGCATTGAGATAATGATTTTTGAAATAATTGAGGCGGTCGCCCGTTTGGAGGAGCTGGACTTGCGGCGCGAGCGCGGGCGCGCAGCTCGCTTCAAAATAGTGCGTCACGAGGGTTACGGGCGCGCCGGCTTGGGCGACATAACTGGCAAGGCGGAGAATGAGACGTTCGGCGCCGGAGAGTTTACGCAGGCGCGGATACACAAAATAAATCATTGCGGTGGCGTACGCGCGCCATTATAGCACACGCCTGCCGCGCCGCCGTTCAACGCACTTCGAACAAGTAACCTTCTTCACGAATCGTATGAATCAGGTGGGAGCGATACGCTCGGTCATGCAATTTATCGCGCAGGGCTGAAATCTGCACCTTGACAGCGCGGATATCGCGGAACTCGGGATTGTCCCAGCCCGCGCTCAAGAGGTCGTCATAGGTTACCACGTGCCCTTCGTGCTCAATCAAGCATTGCAAGAGTCGCCACTCCATCGGCGTGAGATGGACTGGATGCTCTTGTACCCACAGCAGCCGTTTGGAAAAATCCACCGTCAAGGTCTCGCCATAGGTATATACGCGCTGTACTTTTCTTTTGGTCGTCGGGCGCAGGCGCAAGCGAATACGCGCCAACATGACATCGGGCGGAGTTGTCTTGGCAAGAAAATCGGCGGCGCCTTTATCCAGTCCGCGGACATGGTTCGAGTCTTGCGCCGCGCCGGTCAGGAATACAACCGGAATATCGGCGACCATCCGCAGCGCATCCAAAACTTGAAAGCCGTCCATCCCCGGCATCATAATGTCCAGCAGCACCAAGTCGGGGTGTTCTTCGTAGGCAACACGCAGCCCCTCTTTTCCGGTAAACGCCGATACCACACAGTACCCTTCTTCTTCCAAGAGCAGGCGCAGTACCTGCACCATCCGCGCATCATCGTCAATCACCAGAATTTTTGATTTTGCGGCATGCATCTTGCCTCCTTCCAGAAACCCA
>CAZXYP010000125.1:0-13405 GCA_964644955.1 uncultured Anaerolineales bacterium
GTCAAATCGCGCGTGACGGCAATGAATTGTCCGCTGCGAATCGCGCGCGTTTGTGCTTCATTCAAATACACCGCGTCGAATTGCGGAATAGCAAAATCCATCGGCAAGAGAAATTTTTCCAGATTGTTTTGCGCGACGGCATCACTCACTTGTTCGAGCGTCAAGCTGGAAGCGATGGAAAAATTTCCGCTCGCGGTGCGGCGCAGCGCGGCAAGATGCGCGCCGACGCCGAGTTTTGCGCCAAGGTCGTGGGCGAGCGAGCGAATGTAGGTGCCTTTACTGCAATGGACATCAAATGTGACGAGGTCGGTTTCGATTGTAACGTTTGCGATGGAAAAAATCTCGACCGCGCGCGGCTGCATGTCCAGCGCGATCCCTTGTCGCGCCATTTTGTATGCGCGTTTGCCTTGAATTTGAATCGCCGAGTGCGCGGGCGGAACTTGATTTTGTTTGCCGACAAAAACTTCAAGCGCCGCGCGAATTGTTTGTTCCGAAACAATCACCTCGCGCGTTGCGACAACGTTCCCCGTCGCGTCATACGAATCGGTCTCGACGCCGAGTTTCACCGTCGCGCGATATTTCTTGTCGTGGTCCACAATGTATTCCGCAAGCCGCACCGCGCTGCCGAGCAAAACGAGCAGCACGCCCGTCGCCATCGGGTCGAGGGTCCCCGCATGTCCGACGCGCTCAATGCCCGTAATTTTGCGCACGCGATGCACCGCGCTGTGCGACGAAAGTCCTTGCGGCTTGTCGAGAATGAGGAGGGAATTCAAAAGGAATAAAGAATAAACAATGGACAAGCAACAATCTTGTTCGGATGGTTGCTTGTTCGTCGTTCACTTGAATTCTGCGCGAATGGCTTCGAGGACGCGCTGCGCGGCAGTGTCAAAGGGGGGGGGGAGCAAGGCGCCTGACGCTTGTTTGTGTCCGCCGCCGCCGAGACGTGTGGCGACACCGGAAATATCCACACCTGCGCGCGAACGCAATCCGAGGTCGCCGCGCCCGTCCTTTCGTTCGACCAAAAAGAACGCGATTTTTGCTTCGGCGACCGTGAGCAGATGATTGACGATGCCGCTCGTGCCGTTTCCATTCACACCAAACTCTCGCAGCGTTTTATAGTCAATGGCGCTGTAAATGATTTTGCCATCGAGCGTCGCGTGTTCCAGGGCATAACCCAAGACATGGAGCGCATTAAAAGAGCGTCGGTTATAGACGTGGTCAATGATTTCGGGAATTGAGCCGCCCCGCTGAACGAGCTGCGTTGCCGTCGCGAGGGTTTCGGCAGTGGTGGAGGTGGTGCGAAAACCGAGTGTATCGGTCACTACGCCCGTGAGTAATGCTTGTGCCAGTACGGGCGTAAGCGGAACGTCGAGAGCTTGAATCAACGTATAAACAATTTCGGCAGTGGAGGCAGCATCGGTGTCCACCAAATTGTAATCACCGAACGGCTCGTTGGTAATGTGGTGGTCAATCAGAATAACAGGGCGTGCGCCAATTTTTTCCCGGTCAAGCGTTTCGCCATAGCGTGTGGAATCACTACCGTCCACATAGACAAAGACATCTTCGTGGCGCGGTTGGTGGGGCGAGATTTCGCGAACACCGGCGAGGAAATTCAGCCCTTCCGGGATTTTATCGTCCACCGCAAGGGTAACGCCTTTGCCCATTCCGCGCAGCGCGTGCGCTAATGCCAATTGGGAACCAATGCAATCGCCGTCGGGCATAATGTGCGCGGCGACAAACACATGCCGTGCGTGTTTCAAAACAACTGCGACGTCGTGTAAAACGTGCCGGTCAATCATTCCATGGAACGCCGATGACAGACGGCAGACGGCGGATGAATCCTCATCGGCGGTCTGCCGTCTCGGGTCGGTTGTCTCAGCTTACGCGTTCCTTTTTGTAAAACTCGATGAGGTCGCCTTCCTGCAAATCGTTGAAGCCATCCAGACTGATGCCGCATTCGTAACCTTCCGCGACTTCTTTGACATCATCGGTGAAACGTTTCAGTGAGGAAAGCTGCCCCGTGAAAATTTCTTTGTTGGCGCGTATGACTTTGGCGGTGGCGCCGCGCGCAATCGTGCCTTTGATGACGCGACTGCCCGCAATGACATTCTTTTTCACATTAAAGATTTTCAACACTTGGGCGCGGCCCGTCAACACATCCTTGTATTCTGGTTCGAGCATGCCCTTGAGCGCCTTGTCAATGTCTTCGATGAGTTTGTAAATGATGTTGTACTTGCGAATGTCCACTTGCTCTTGTGCCGCCAGCGCTTCTGCCGCGCTTTCGAGTCCGACATTGAATGCAATGATGATGCCTTGCGACGCGGCGGCGAGCATGACGTCCGCTTGCGTAACCGTGCCGATGCCTTGCCGCACAATTTTCGCATGCAGATTGCCGTCCCCCAATTTTTCCAGCGACGATACAATCGGTTCGAGCGAACCGGCGACGTCGGCTTTGACGAGCAGGTTGAGTTCTTTGACTGTGCCATCTTTGAATTTTGCGTACAGGTCGTTGAGGGAAATGGCGGGCGCTTTGGTGTCTTTGGCACGGCGCGCTTGGATGCGTTCTTGAGCGCGGTAACGCGCTTGTTGTTCGCTCCCGACTTCTTCAAAAATTTCGCCGGCAGAAGGCACATCGCTCAGTCCGGTAATGACGACCGGAGTTGCGGGCGGGGCGTCTTGAACACTTTCCCCGCGTTCGTTCATCATCGCGCGCACTTTGCCATAGGTTTCGCCCATGACAATAATGTCGCCGACATTGAGCGTGCCTTCTTGCACCAATAGCGTCGCGGTCGGACCTTGTTGCTTGTCGAGCCGCGATTCAATGACGACACCGTGTGACAATGTATCCGGATTTGCTTTGAGGTCGGCGAGTTCCGCGACGAGCAAAATGTTTTCGAGCAAGTCTTCAAGCCCGATTTTTTGTTTCGCCGAAATCGGCACGACTGTCACTTCGTCTTTGCCCCCGTACACTTCCAAACCGATTTCGCTCAACTGCTGTTTGACGCGTTCGGGATTCGCGTTCGGGCGGTCAATTTTGTTCAAGGCGACAATAATGGGCACTTGCGCCGCGCGCGCGTGTTCAATGGCTTCGCGCGTCGTGGGCATTACGCCGTCATCGGCAGCCACGACGATAATGGCAATATCGGTGGCTTTGGTGCCGCGCGCGCGCATTGCCGTGAACGCTTCGTGTCCCGGCGTATCCAGAAACGTAATCTTTTTGTCGTTATACACGATTTGATATGCGCCAATGTGTTGGGTAATGCCGCCGAATTCGCCGCCCACGACATTGGTATTGCGAATCGCATCAAGCAGCGACGTTTTGCCGTGATCTACGTGTCCCATGACCGTGACGACCGGCGGACGGCTTTGCATTTTTGCCAACTCTTCCGCCGTATATTCAATTTTCTTTGGGATGGAAGAGAGGGTCGTTACCACTTCTTCGACGACCTCGGGTTTTTCTTCTTGGACTTGAAACCCGAGTTCTTCGGCAATCAGAGCGGCAGTATCAAAGTCAATGGATTGCGTGATGTTTGCCATGACGCCGTTCGCCATCAACTTTTTGATAATGTCAATGGGGGTCAGCTTGAGCTGCGTTGCCAAATCGCGCACGGTCAGAGACGCGGGCAAAATTACAATCGGCGCCACGAGCGGTTTTGCGGGGAGGGTCGGTGCTGTCGTTTTGGTTGCGGGCGGGCGTTGTCCCGAAGCGCCCAGTTTCCCCGAATTGGTGTCTTGATGCGGGCGTTGACCGCCGTGAGGACGACCACCGCCTTGACGGTTTTGTGAATAGGGCGGGCGTTGTCCGTTGCCGCGCTTTTGGGGTGGGCGTTGGTTGCTCCCTCCTCCGGATGTGGGGCGTGGCGCGCCCGGGCGATTGCTCGAGCCGGATGGATGGGGACGCTGTCCGGTACTTCCTTGAACGGGTGGGCGCGGTGAACTTGTGCGGGTTGCGTTGCTGCCACCCGAACCGCTTGGCGAGCGCGATGAGCTGCCGCTTCCGGAACTGCTTGGCGGGCGTGATGTACTTTTGCTGCCGGAACTGCTCTGTGGACGCGAGGGACTGCTGCTGCCGGAACCGGATTGTGGGCGCGGCGCGTTCGACGATACCGGTTTGGGGGAAGTGACCGTTGTCGGTTTGGCTTTGACGACCGCGTCGCTGCTCGAGGCAGTGGGTTTTTTTTGTTCAGTTTCCGCGGCGGGATTTTCTTTTGGTGTTTGATTCAATTCGTCTGCCATTCCATCCTCACTTCCGGAGGGCTATACCCACAAAATCATTTTGCGTTGATTGAACCGTCTCGCGACACAATCAACGCATGTTCTTGTGAACATGCATCCTGTACATTTGCGTGCTGCACCGTAACGCGGGCGCAGTGTTATAGTTAAATGAAATGCGCGAGACCGGAATTCAAAGCGCAGAGGACAATGCGCCAAAGAGGGTGGCGCGCCGGGAAACGGGGAAGGGAAGGGCAAGTACTCAATTCATTGCCATTCATTCCTCGCGTCGCCGGGGATGCACTCTGCCGTGTGCAATACGCAACCGGTCGTCACGCACAAGTTTTCGCAAACCTGGATTTCGCTTGACATGCTGCTTTAGCCCGCAGGCGAAGTTCGGTTTGTGACCGCTTGCTTTTTTGTTTGCGTCGTTTTTTGAGGAGCCCGACGCGGCTCGGACATTTGAGCGTTCATTGCGTTTCCCGACAAGTCTTGTGCCGGAAAAGTTTTTGCCAATGCTTGCAGCGCCGCCAAATCGTCGGGCGGAATCGGTGTTGGCATGTTCAACGCATGTTGCAATTTGCCGGGCGCGCTTGCGACATTTTCAAAACATTCGCGCGTCTTGTGCACATACGTGCCGCGCCCATTGCGTTTGCCGGTCGGGTCGGCGACGACGCGCCCTTCCGGCGTGCGCACGAGGCGCAACAATTCGCGTTTGGATTGAACCGTACGGCAGCCAATGCATGTGCGCTGCGGAATATGCTTTGGCATATTCGTTTATTCTTCTTCTGCCTCTTCTTGTTCGGACACTTCTTCGACCGTCTCGTCTTCGTCTTCGGTCAAGGCTTCCAGCCAATCCTGTTTGCCGCCCTTGTGTTTCTTTTGCGCGACTATTTTGCCCACCTTCGGGTCAAAGACGAGGGTTTGGCGCTTGCGGCGGTCTTCTTTGAGTTTGCGCGTGCGTTCGTCGTCTTCTTCCAGAACCTCGGTGTCTGCCTCCTCTTCTTGGCGCTGTTCAAATCTCTCCAGCGCTTCGGCAAACGAGAGTTCTTCTTCGGGTTCGGGTTCGGGTTGGGCGGGCGGTGGAATGCTAACGGGCGCTTCCAGTACAACCGGCGCGACAAACAGTTGGGTCGCCGGCGTTTCGAATTCTGTAGTCGCTTCGCCTTCTTCCAATATCGCTTCGGCTTCGGATACCACCTGCTGCGCGTCGAACGTCGCTTGCCCTTCCATTTGTTTGCGCATCAGTTCTTCATTGACCTGCGCTTCGCTCTTGATGTCAATGCGCCAACCGGTTAACTTGGCGGCGAGCCGCGCGTTTTGACCTTCTTTGCCAATCGCGAGCGACAATTGTTTGTCGGCGACGACGACGGTGGCGACCTTGTCGCCGTTTTCATCTTCGGACAAGGTGACCTCTGTCACTTTTGCCGGCGAAAGCGCGCTCGCAATAAAAATTTGCGGGTTGGGATTCCACTCAATGACGTCAATTTTTTCGCCGGTCAATTCGTTCACAATCGCCTGAATGCGTACCCCGCGTTGTCCGACACACGCGCCGACCGGGTCAATTCCGTCCTGTGTGGCAGAGACGGCGACTTTGGAACGCTGTCCCGCCTCGCGTGCGATGGATTTGATTTCGACCAGCCCGTTGAAAATTTCCGGCACTTCGATTTCCAACAAACGGCGCAGCATATTTCGATGCGTGCGCGAAAGCAAAACCTGCGGACCGCGCGATGCCTTGTTGACTTCGGTAATGAGCGCGCGAATTTTTTGATTGTGGCGATAACGTTCGGTGGGAATTTGTTCGTTCTTGGACAGTAACCCTTCGATGCGCCCCAAATCCACAGTAATATTGCCCTGTTCAATCGTCTTGACCGTGCCTTGAACAATTTCGCCTTCGCGTTCATGGAAGGAGGTGTACAACGCGTCGCGTTCGGCTTCGCGGATGCGCTGCAAGACAACTTGTTTGGTAGTTTGCGCGGCGATGCGCCCGAAATTGTCGGGCGTGGATTCGATAGCCACTTGTCCGCCGAGTTCCGCCATCGGGTCAATCACGCGCGCATCCTGCAAAGTAATCTCGGCGCGGTGGTCATGGACCTCCTCCACGACCGTCATCTGCGCATAGATTTTCACTTTGCCGTTGTTCGGGTCAATTTTCGCAGAAATATTGGTCGAACCGCCGTAATTGCGTCTGTACGCCGACACGAGCGCCTGTTCTACCGCGTGCAGCACGGTGTCTTTGGACAGCCCGCGTTCGGTGCAAATCTGTGCGATTGCGACAATAAAATCGTTCTTGGTTGCCTGCGCCATACGTTATTTTTTCTCTCCATCAACAAAGAACAGTCGGGTGCGCCGACTGTTCTAAAAAAACGTGCGAGGTTGAATGACAACTTTATAGCATGGATGAATGGTTTTGGCAAATTCGCGTTGACGTTCAATGATGGAGGTGTTACAATCGAATGTGAGTGTGTGAAGGCAGTTTATGGCATCAACAAGATGTGGGTGGCAATGCTACAACAGAAATCATATACACCGACCCAGTTGGGTCTGGCGTTTCGATTGCCGAAATCTTTATTGAGAACAATAAGGGAGTCTATCACCGGCGTGTAATTCCCGCTAACACCATCTATCCCGAGGTCTTGGATCGTGTTCTAGAAACCATGCAACTTCCCTAGACTTTTAGCCCCTGATGTGCAAGAGAGTTGTCCATGAATCGCACCAACCGTTAAAAATTCGCTAAAGGCGTTGACGCTCGCAGATGCGAATGCTATAATGATTTTTGTTTCGTATCTGCAAGTGAAATCAGAAAAATTTTCGTCCAAGGAGAAACCGACCATGAAATTTGAATTACCCCCGCTGCCGTATGCGTATGACGCGCTTGAACCGCACATTGACACCTTGACGATGCAGATTCATCACGACAAGCATCATGCGGCGTATGTGAACAATTTGAATGCCGCGCTCGAAAAGCACCCGGAAGTCGAATATGCCACCATCGGCGAATTGGTGATGAACCTCGATAAAGTTCCCGAAGACATTCGCACTGCCGTTCGAAACAACGGCGGCGGGCACATGAATCACACCCTGTTTTGGGAAATCATGGGACCGAATGGCGGCGGCGCGCCGACGGGTGATTTGGGCGCAGCCATCAACGCGGCGTTTGGCAGTTTTGACGAATTCAAAGCCAAAGTCAAAGCCGCGGGGGTCGGGCGGTTCGGTTCGGGTTGGGCGTGGCTGGTCGCAGATAAAAACGGTTTGGCAATTATGAGTACGCCGAATCAGGACAGTCCCGCGATGGAAATGAAAGGTCCCATTCTCGGCGTGGATGTGTGGGAACACGCGTATTACTTGAAATATCAAAACCGCCGTCCCGATTATTTGGACGCGTGGTGGAATGTGGTGAATTGGGACGCCGTCGCGAAAAATTACGCGTTCGTGATGGAAATGCTGAAAAGCATGTAAGGCACGCGCAGAGAGGGTTTGAAAACTGAGGCGAGTTCAAAGGAACAAAAACTTTGAACTCGCCTCGTTCATGTCGAGAGGGACGTCATGGTCGAAATTTTAAGGAACGAAGGAAATTTTGTCGCGCTCAAGCTGAGCGGCAAATTGCATGATGAGGATTACAAACAATTTGTCCCGTTGATTCAATCTGCGGCGCAAAAAGGAAAGTTGCATCTGCTCGTCGAGATGCACGATTTTCACGGCTGGGACATGCCCGCGCTGTGGGATGATATTCAACTCGATAAACAGTACGGCGACAAAATCGAACGGCTTGCCATGATTGGCGACCAACAGTGGCAAGCGTGGATGGCAAAAATCTGCAAGCCGTTCACGCGCGCACAAATTCAATACTTTGACGCGAGCGATTCGCAAAACGCGTGGGCATGGGTGCAGGACGGTTTGTAAAACAATTGTTCTATTTTGTGATACAATTTAGTTCATGCAAGCATACTGCTCGAAATGCAGCGCGCTGCGCGAAATGACCGAAATACAAATCACGCGCGCCGCCGACGGACTAACGATTACGCGCGGCAAATGCGCGGTGTGCGGTAATGCGTTAATTGCGCTCGGCGCGCCGCCCACAAGCAGCGCGCCACAGCAAGGCGACTTGTTTTCTTCCGCGCCCGCGTCGGGAAAAAAATCCGCGCCTTCAACCGATAGCGCCCCCGCGCAAAGCAAAACGGCATCACCGGCAAAAACCGCGCGCGCAAAAAAAGCCGCAACTCCAAAACGCGGCACGCGCTCCCGCCGCGCGCGCCACGATGACAATGAGCTCGGCGGCGACGAAACCACAGTCTCCAATCTCCACTCTCCGGTCTCTCCTTCCGGCGCCGCGCTCGTCATTGTCGAATCGCCTGCCAAAGCCAAAACCATTTCCAAATTTCTCGGACGCAATTACCGCGTCCGCGCGTCCGTCGGACACATTCGCGATTTGCCGGTCAAAGAAATGGGCGTGGACCTCGAACACGATTTCAAACCGAAATACGAAATCAGCGCGAAAAAACGCGATGTCGTTTCCGAACTGCGCGAATATGCTGCCAACGCGCCCGAGATTTATCTTGCCACCGACCCCGACCGCGAAGGCGAAGCAATTTCGTGGCACCTCGCGTCCGTGTTGAAATCCCAAATCGCAAACAAACCCGTGCGCCGCGTCGAATTTCACGAGATTACGCAAGACGCGATTCGCAGCGCGTTCTCACACCCGCGCGAACTCGACATGGGACGCGTGAACGCGCAGCAAGCGCGCCGCGTGCTCGACCGCATTGTCGGTTACACCATCAGCCCTTTGCTCGCCAAAAAGATGAAAAAGTGGACGCTCAGCGCGGGACGCGTGCAATCGGTGGCGGTGCGGTTGGTGGTAGAGCGCGAACGCGAAATTCAAAACTTTGTGCCGGAAGAGTATTGGAGTATTGAAGCGGAATTGAAAAAGAGGGGCGATGGGGGACAGGGGTCAGGAGACAGTAACCAAATCTCCAATCTCCAGTCTCCGCTCTCCGCATTCCGCGCGCGCTTGCTCAAAGTCGGCGACAAGGACTTTGAATGTCACACCGGCGAAGAGGCGCTCAAACTCAAAGAGGTTTTGGAAAAATGTGATTACCGCGTTTTGGATGTGCGCCGCAAAGATGTGACGCGCAATCCCAACGCGCCCTACATCACATCGTCGTTGCAGCAGGACGCGTCGCGGCGTTTGGGATTCAATCCAAAGCGCACGATGAAGATTGCGCAAGAATTGTATGAAGGGGTTGATGTCGGTGACGAAGGCACAGTGGGCTTGATTACGTACATGCGGACGGATTCGACGAATGTGGCGAAAGCGGCACAAGACGAAGCATTGCAATACATTGAAGAAAAATTTGGCGCGCCGTATTTGCCGCCCAAACCGCGTGTGTATGCCAAAAAAGTTGCTGGCGCGCAAGAGGCGCACGAAGCGATTCGTCCCACAAAAACATTTCGTGAACCAAACGCAATTCGTCAATATCTCGACAACGACCAATACAAACTCTATGACTTGATTTGGAAACGTTTTGTCGCGTCGCAAATGGCGAGCGCGGTCTTTGATACGACAGCGGTGGATATTGAGGCAAAGAATTCGGTAATCAGTTATCAGTCACCCGTAATCGGTGAACAGTCGTCGCCCTCCGGCGTGCCAATCAATCCCCCATCTCAAATTTTTCTTTTCCGCGCGAATGGCTCATTACTCAAATTCGCGGGCTATCTCGCGGTCTATGGGCGCAGTGTCGGCGATGAAGATGAAGAGGACGACGCGGATAAAAAACTACCGCCGTTGGAAAAAAATGAGCCGCTCGATTTGCTCGGCATTTATCCCGAACAACATTTCACCGAACCGCCGCCGCGTTATACCGAAGCGACGCTCATCAAAGCGTTGGAACAGCGGGGCATCGGACGTCCTTCGACGTATGCGCCGATTATGGCAAACATTCAGGAACGCGATTATATCGAGCAAATTGAAGGACGCCGTTTGAAACCGACGGAACTTGGATTCGTCGTGAATGATTTGTTGGTCGCACATTTTGCCGAAATCATGGATTACGGTTTCACCGCGCAGATGGAGGAAAAACTCGACGCGGTGGAAGAAGGCAAGCAGGACTGGGTGCAATTGATGCGCGAGTTCTATGACCCGTTCAAACTCACGCTCGACCGCGCGGCGGAACAAATGCCTGTTACGCATGTCGCGGATGAAATGACCGACGTCAAATGCGATTTGTGCGGCGCGCCGATGGTCATCAAACGCGGCAAATACGGAAAATTTTTGTCCTGCTCGCGCTTTCCTACGTGCAAAGGCATGAAAAAAATGACGACGGGCGTGGCGTGTCCCAAATGCAAGCAGGGTGACATCCGCGAGCGCAAATCGAAAAAAGGACGCGTCTTTTACGGTTGTTCACGTTATCCCGATTGTGATTTTGTTTCGTGGGATAAACCCATCGCCGAGCCATGCCCGCAATGCGGCGGCTTGCTTGCGCAGAGTTCCAAAAATGTGATACGATGTGTGAACGGCGATTACACGCGTGACGCGCAATCCGCCGATAGTCAGCCGTCCGTGAACAGTCAGTGAGACGTGTTCACAAATTAGTCTCTAGTCTTCAATCTCTGCTTGCCGGAGTTGTCTATGTCATCCCGTCTTGAAAGTTTACGCGCAAAATTGGACCAACTCGGACTCGACGCGTTGATTGTTTCGCGCAACGAGGATCAACGCTATCTCGCGGGGTTCAGCGGTCACGCCGATTATGATTCGGTGCTGTTGATTTCCAAAAACGACGCGCGGATTGTGACTGATTTTCGTTACACGCAAATTGCGGAAATGCAAGCGCCCGCGTTTCGCGTCGTGAAAATCGAACGCGGCAAATTCGAGATTGGCGATGCCTTGCGCGATTTCGCGCGCGAGAATCATGCGCGTGTTATCGGGTTTGAGCCGCAGCACGTGACGGTGTATCGTTTCAAGCACTGGCAAAAAGGCGCGCGTCACGCCGGCGCGAAACTCAAGCCCGTCGAAGACCTCATCAAACAATTGCGCGCGATCAAGGACGAAACCGAAATCGAACAAATTCGCCGCGCGGTGCAGGTGACCGATGACGCGTTCGCGCATTTTGTGCGCGTGGTGCGCCCCGGCATGACCGAAAAGCAAGGCGCGTGGATTATCGAATCCTATTTCCGCGAGCACGGCGCCGAAGGCAACGCGTTTGACCCGATTGTGGCAAGCGGACCGAACGCGGCACTCCCGCACGCCGAACCGACGGACCGTGAAATCCAATTGGGCGAGCCGTTGACCATTGACATTGGCGCGCGCGTGGACGGGTACAATGCTGACATGACGCGCACGATTATTTTGGGACACACCACCGACAAGTTCAACGAAATCTATGGCATTGTGTTGAAAGCGCAAAAGGCAGTCGAAAAGCGCGCGCGCGTCGGCATGAAGGGCAAACAGGTGGACCGCATCGCGCGGCGCATTATCGAAAAAGCCGGTTATGGCGACAATTTCGGTCACGGCTTGGGACATGGCGTCGGGCGCGTCGTACACGAATTTCCGCGCGCGGGCAAATTGCACAAGGATGTGATTGCGCCCGGAATGTTGCTGACGGTCGAGCCGGGGATTTATCTTCCCGGATGGGGGGGGGTGCGGATTGAGGATTTGATTGTCTTCCGCGCGGACGGCGTTGAGATTTTGACGCGTTCCTCCAAAGACCCATTGGTGCGCGTGGAACAAAACTAGCGCGCGCGCCAAACCACTTGCGTTTTATTTTTCCTCTCACAATGATTCGCATCGTTTTTACCGCCGACAACCATCTCAATCGCTATTACGCGAAAATGACGCGTGACCAATTGCGCGAACGGCGCAAGCGCATTCGTCAGGCATTCCGCGAAACAGTTGACTTTGCCATCAAGCAGAACGCGCATTTTTATTTGCACGGCGGCGATTTGTTTGACAATCCCGATCCGAGTCCGATTGAACTCGCATTTGTCGCGCGCGAATTCAAACGCCTCCAGGATCACGGCGTCCGCGTTCTCGCCATTAGCGGCAATCACGATATGCCGCGTTTTATGGGCGAAAGCGCAACGCCGATTCGCATTTATCAGGAATTGGACGCGCTGCGCGTGTTCAACAAACGCACCCAAGTCGAATTTGAAACGTTTGACATTGACGGCACGCGCATTGCCATCGGCGGGCTTGCGCCTGACCCGCGCGCAACGTCTGACACCGATTTGTTGGACGGGGTGGAAATTCAGCCGCCCGACGCCGAGGTGAAAATTTTGTTACTGCATGGAGGCGTCGAAGATGCGGTGCCGCCCGGTTTCGACGATGCCGTGTATAAAAAATCCGCCATCGCCGCGCGCAAGCAGATTGACTATTTTCTCGTCGGCGATATTCACGCAGAGAACAAACTAATCGTCGAACACGCGACGGTTTTGATTCCCGGCGCAACGGAACGTCTCACGTTTGGCGAATTGAAAAATGAACCGGGTTTCTATTATCTGGAACTCGAAGGCAAAACCCCGCGTAAATTACTACGCAAAACCATCGCGCCGCAAGCGATGCGCCGCCACGAAATTCGCTGCGGCAATCTGCCTCCCGACGACCCGACCGAATATATCTTTGCCGAAATTCGCGGCGTCAGCGACCCGGACCAATTGCTGCAGCTGCGTCTTGAAGGCATCCTCGACCGCGACGCGTATCACAAACTGAAATTTTTCGATATTTGGCGTCTCGGCAACGAACTCAACTTTTATTTTGATTTGGACAAGTCACAGGTCGAAATCCGCGCGCGCCATGCCGACGCCTATGGCAACCTTGTCCCCGAAGAACGCGTCGATGTGGAGCGCGAACTCGAACGCGTCGCCGACGAGTTGTTTGACGCGGCGGAAAATGACGACGAGCGAATGACTATTCAAGAAGCGCGCGCGCGCGTTGTAAATTTGTACCGGCGCGAAAACGCGTAAAATACATTCCTCTCCGGACCGCTTCACGCTCTGCTTTTTTACACAAGGAGTTTTTGGTATGCGCAAGTTCATTCTTTTGTTTGCCGCCTGCGCGCTGCTCGCGCTGCCGGCGTTCTTGGTCACATCTACCGCCGCCGCGCAGAAATCGCAGAGCGCGCCGCTGCGCCTCAAATCCGGCACGGTCGTGCCGACACAGGCAAATTCCATCGCCGGCGCGCCGATGCCCGAAGCCGAAACC
>CAZXYP010000126.1:0-13374 GCA_964644955.1 uncultured Anaerolineales bacterium
CATGCACGATGGGTCGCAATCCTTTGCACGTCGTTCACCAACTGCCATAGAATTCGATGAATTTTGGCTTGGCAGATGCGGTAAGCTTGCGGACGGGGTCCGAGCGAAATGCGCCCGGCGGCGCGGGATTGTCCGTTGCGCATGCATTAGGGGTTTCTGTCACAATTGCAGGTGTTGGCGACTCGAGGGTCGGCGCAACCGTCGGCGCGGGCGTCGAACTGCATGCAGCAACGATAAAGCCAACGGCGCTAACCACCGCAGTTAGTACAAAGAACCGTTTCATATCCTCCTCAACACGAAAAATTCGAGAGTGCGGTCACTGACCCTCTCGAATTCTAATTGCAAAATGTTACAAAAATATTACCGCGCAAATCCTGCCTTACAATTCCACGCGATAGCTCTCGACCGGACGCGGCGCTTTTTGCATAATGTCGGGCGAGAGGTTGTGTTTCAACTGCGCCCATTTCAAGCCCGCCCATTCGCGCATGATGACGGGATACATCAGCGGATTGAACAAAATGTTGATGGTCAGAAAACATTCATACGTGCAGTAACATTTTGTTTCGCTAATCCATTTGCGCACTTCATCGGCTTTTTGCGACTGCCAGATTTTTTTGAAATCGTAATCGTAGTCGCGCACGTTGCCGAGAATTTTTTCGTCGAGCAGTTCGCACGCCAGCACCGAACCGTCCGCGTACATCGCGCCGCCGAGCGAGCCCGCGTAGCATGGAATTTGATAGCGACGTTCTTTGGTCATTTTCGTAATGAGTTTCGGACGAATGATGCGTTTGGCATTGATAAAGTCGCCGAACGGAAGTTTGTAGTAGCCCGTCAATTCGCGCGAGCGATTGTCCGCTTCGAGACGTTCGTGGAAATTGTAATAATTGTCCACATCGAATTGATTCGCTTTCGGGTCAATGGGCGGGGTGTATTTTGCGCCGGGATCTTTGGGACCGCCGCGCAGCAGCAATGTGAACACCGTGTTCACACCGACGTAGGTGCGAAGATAATCGTAAATCTCGTCCAGCTTTTCGTGATTGTATGCGCTGACGGCGATTTGGATGCACGTCGAAAAATTCGGATAGTATTTTTCCAGAATGCGAAGTTCGCGGTACGTGCGAATCGCGCGATCGAACAATCCTTTGAACCCGCGAAATTTGTCATGGTCGTCTTCCACACCGTCAATGGAAATGTCAATGTGCAAATCCACATCGGGACAATCGTCGAGAATTTCGCGCGCGCCGTCCACCACGCGGCTCGTAAGCGAACCGTTCGTCGGAATGCCCACGTTCAACGCTTTTGCGTTCTTGTGAAACATCTTGACGATTTCGGGAATGTCCTTGCGCAAAAACGGTTCGCCGCCCGTCGGCGTGAAAAAAATCATCGGGTCCATGGACGCGCTGACTTTTTCGATTTCATCTATCGTCAATTCGCCGGTGTGCCGTTCATGCGAACCGAGCAGGCAGTGCCCGCAGCGTGCGTTACAGTTTTTGGTGATAAAGAGGACAAAGTACAGCGGCGACGCACCTTTTTTGGTGATGATGCGTTTTGCGAATGGGAGATAATTCAGTTTGCTCATTTTGTTTCCTTTAACTTACAACCACTCGTTCTTCTTTGCGCGAGTCCAGCGCCTGCTTGAACGCGTCCACGCTCACATAAAACGTATTCGCGAGCGAATCCAAATGGTCGTCGTTATTGACCACCCCTTTGCCGCGAATCACGCCGCGCGTATCCAACGCAAAACCATACGGCACGCCGACCACGCTGTACGCGCTGCGCGTTTCGGGCGAAATCACTATCGGCAGTTCCGCCAAATGAAATTCCTTGACAAAGTCGCGCAATTTTTCCGGTTCGACCGCGCCGAAAACCAGGACCAAATCTTCGGGCGCGCTGTTTGCAAATTCATTCAGATACTCTGCGACTTTGCGGCAAAAGCCGCACGAGGTCGAGAGAAACAACAAGATCAAATTGCGTTCGCGTCCCGTCGTCAGCGAAATCGTTTTGCCCGTCGTCGTGGTCAATTCCGTCACAGGTGTCACAGCGCCGAGCGCGGGTCCGTCTTTGGTATAAGAAAAACCGGCAAGCGCGTCGTCAGGCGCGTGTTCGTCCGGGGTTGTTTTTGTGGCTGCGTGTTCCGCCAATAACGGGTCGGGTTCGCGCGCCTCGATACTGCCAACCAACGGCACGCCCGCTTTTTGCACCACGCGCGCAACCTTGAGCAATTGCAGTGGATTCAAAAACGTGAGCAGATGCGTCCGCATCGCCATGCCCGTGAAGGCGCGCACGTGTTCGCCGTCCAACTCGACCAGCGTGGGCTCGAACTTCCAACCGGGGCGCGCGCGGTCGAGCCATTGTTTCGCTTCGGGCGCGTACAAACTCTTGCCGCGCAGTTTGCGGTCGCTGGCTTTTTCAATGTCCGCCGCGACATCACTGCACTGCGCGCAGCCGGAATCAAACAAAATATAATGCTCAACTTTGCTCATGGTAGGCGTGTAATTGTACCCAATTCAATTGCTTTGTCGAATGACGAACGCGGCACCACGCGCGGCAATTATAAAAAAATCATTTATGCGCGACGAGCCACACTTGCAAATGCGTGTTCGCAATCGCAAAAAAATACGCGAGGTCATACAACGCGGTTTTCAATGCTCCGGACGGCGTGAACATGAACGCGCGATACGTCGGCACAAAATGTTGAATCTGGCGGAATCCAAGCTGCGCCAAAATTTTTTTCAACGCGCGCGGGTCGAATCCGCGTTCGGTGACGCCCAATTCTTGCGTTACGCCCACCGCGCGTTTGCCATGCAAAAAACCCGGCTCGCCCAAAACAATTTTCCCGCCCGGCTTGAGCGCGCGAAAACAATTTTGCAATACGAGGTCTTCGCGTTGAACATGATGTAGTGTGTCATAGACGACCACCGCATCAAATTCCGGCGAGAAATCAAACGTCTCGCTGTCCGCGACGACAAACGCGCAATGCGCCGCCACGCCTTCGCGCGCCGCGCGTTTCTGCGCCAGCGTCACCATATCGGGCGCCAAATCGAAACCGGTGACGTGGTAACCCATGCGCGCGAGAAAGGCACTCGTCCACCCGGGACCGCAGCCCACATCCAACACGCGCGCCCCCTCGGGCAAATCCAAAAACTCCACCACTGCCGCAAAATCGCGCAACAACCGCGCCGATTCGAAAGGATTCGCGCCGCGAAACGGTTTTTCATTCAACCACACGCGGTCGAGACCGCCGGTCTTTTTGACGTAATCAATTTCGTCCTGTTTGCTCATAGATCAGCAATCAGTCTCCAATCTCCAGTCTCCAATCTCCAGTCTCCAATCTCCAGCAATCAGTAACGGATGCCTCGCGCAAAATCAAACATCGCGCGCGACATGCCGAGACCGACAATGAAAACATCGAGCGGCAAAAATAATGCGGAACGCAGCGCGAACGACGCGCCGCGTTTGTGCGCGAGAAATCGCAGCAGTGAAAAATTCAACGCGAAAAAAAACAGCAGTCCCGCCAGCGCGACGATACCAAGCCATCCGTTTTGCAAGACAAGCGCGGCGAACGCGCACAACACCGTCACATAAATCGTCGGCACCGCGAGTTGATAAAAGATTGGCACGCTCGTAAAAAACGGCGCGCCGCGTTTTCGCAAACGCATCAGCGTCAACGCATACGCGCGTTTGAAATCTTCGCGCAACACACTTGACGCCGTGTACGCTTTGAGATGCACCACGCGCAAATTGGGTTCGAGGCGAATGCGCGCTCCGCTACCCCATGCGCGCTGACCGAATTCCGTGTCTTCGGCAATGCTCGCGCCGCGGTAGTTTTCGTCAAAACCGCCGAGTCGTAAAAACACGCCGCGCCGCATCGCCGCCGCGCTGGTGTAAAACAAACCAATCCGTTCCGCGCCGACAAAACGCGCGTAGGTAAAATTCATCCACAAATTTTTGAATTGGCTCGCCCAATTATCATGCGGAATGCTTTCGTCCAGCAAGCCGACAATGCCGTCGCATTGCGCGTCCTGCAGCGCGTTTTGCAGCCGCGCCATCGCGTCGCGCGGCGGCACAATATCGGCGTCGGTGAAAAACAAAATGTCGCCGCGCGCGACTTGTGCGCCGCGATTTTTTGCCGCCGCCGCGCCAATGTTTTTTTCCTGCCGAATGACGCACGCGTTCGCATGTTCCGCCGCGCGCGCAGTTTCATCGGTGGAGCCATCATCTACTACAACCACCTCAAGGGGGGGGGGCTGCGCGGCATTCAGCGCGGCAAGCGTTTGCGGCAGCGTGCGCGCGGCATTGTACGCGGGAATGATAACGGAAACGGTTTCGGACATGCGCAAAAAAGAGCCGCCGCGTGTGGGCGGCGGCTCGAGAGTTTTATTTGGGCGGCGCCACTCCGGCTTGCTGATACACGCGCTCCACCGCTTCGGGCGAATGGTCCAGTTCGTGGGCATGCCCTTCTGCCGCATTGGCGCTGCGAACGTCAAAGTGTCCGCAATGCACCGCGCCGCTGCTCTTGCCGGTGAAAATCAAATGATAGTGATGGTCCACCGTCCACGCGCCGGTGTTGACCGCCAACGAAATGTAACCGGACGAATTTGCATTCAACGTTTTGGTCTCGACAATTTGCGCGAGATTAAAGTCCATACGCTCGTACTTGATTTGCTCATTCGGCGTGTACCACAAGGCGATATTGTAAATCGTCTTGCCGGTGAGGTAACCAATCCACTTGTCTTTGTCTTTGGCGCAGTCAAAACGCCACAATTGGTCCGGGTTGTCATGCAAGTACGCGGCGTCGCCCGAATAATTGGCGATTTGCGGCGGCGGATTGCCGGGCGGAACCGGCGTGGCAGTCGGCGTTCCGGGCGCAGGCGTCGGCGTCTTGGTCGCGGGCGGCGGACTCGAGTCTTTGATGTGGAACGACCAATAGTTGGACCACGTGCAAATGTCGAGGGTGGTGCACGCGCGGACGCGCCAATAGTAGGTGTATCCTTTTGCTAACCCCGTGGCGGTGAGTGTGTTTTTCTTGCTGCCAGCAGTCCAGGCAGTGATGCCATTGCTGCTCCCGCGCTTGACGACTACGCGATAGCGTTTGTTACACTCGACTTTTTTCCATTTGAACGAAATCGTGGTGGACTCGGTAACGGTCCCCTTCTTCGGCGCCGTCATCTGCGGCTTGGGCGGCGGCACTGTGCAAGGGTCCGTCGTCGCGGTCGCGGTTGTCGTCGCGGTCGCGGTTGCCGTTGATGTTTCGGTCGGCGTAGCGGTCGCGGATTCGTTTGGCAGATAGTGCGGCTGCGAATCGGCTTGAACGGCGCCGAACGAGACAAATAAAATGACGAGGATGAAAAACGCGGCGGCAATTGCAAAAACTTGTTTCACTCCAACTCCTGCGGTCTGAATCGGCGCGCGGGGTGTAGGACGGAAGCGCGCAACCGGAATAACTATAAACGATGCCGCGCCAAATGACCAAATCGCAGTGGACAGCGCGGCAGCAAAAAAAAACGCCGCGCAACATGACACGCAGCGATTGAGAGAGCCACCTCAGAGACTTGAACTCTGGACCCATGCTTTACGAAAGCATTGCTCTACCGACTGAGCTAAGGTGGCGTAAGGTTTGTCTTGTCGCAAAACAGACATGGGAATTATAATAGAAAACAGAAATTTTCAAAATCTTCAAAGGAGAAGACGATGTCCCTTCGAGTTAAACGCATCCTGATAATCCTCCCTGTGATGGTGCTGTTTGTGTTGGTCCTCACCGCGAGCGCGGGCTATTGGTTTATCACCAAATCGCATCCGCAAACCTCCGGCGCGCTGCAATTGCCCGGACTCGAACATCCCGTCACGATTCTGCGCGATACGAACGGCGTGCCGCATATTTACGCCGATACCCCACACGATTTGTTCATGGCGCAGGGATACGCGCACGCCCAAGACCGTCTGTGGCAAATGGAATTCAATCGCCATGTCGGACACGCGCAGCTCGCGGAATTGTTTGGCGCGGATTTGGTGGACGAAGACACTTTTTTGCGAACCCTCGGCACACCGCGCGCGGCGCAGCGCGATTTGGAAAATCTGAATCCGCAAACGCGCACGTATTTGGAAGCATTCGCGCAAGGCGTCAACGCCTACATTCATTCGCATCCCGACAATCTGCCGCTCGAATTTGTGCTGCTTGACCATCAACCCGCCGATTGGCAGCCGCTCGATACGTTGGTGTGGGCAAAAGTGATGGCATACGATTTGGGCGGCAACTATGACGAAGAGCTCTTGCGCGCGGCATTGCAAAAAGAAGTGGGCAATGACGCGCTCGCAACATTGATGCCTCCCTATCCCGCAAGCGGACCATTCATTATTCCCGAAAGCGTCAAGCATTTCACACAATCCGCCGCGCCCACGCGCAACAACGCGCTGCACATTCCCGACATTGGCGCGCCGCAGTTTTCCAAGCTCATCGCGCTGAATCAAATGTTTGGCGTACTCGACGAAGGCATCGGCTCGAACAACTGGGTCGTGGACGGAACCAGAACGACGACGGGCAAACCGCTGTTGGCAAATGACCCACATCTGGGAATTCAAATGCCCGCCGTGTGGTACATGAACGCGCTGCACTGCAACACGATTTCCGACGCGTGTCCGTTCAGCATTGCGGGCTATACCTTTCCCGGCGTGCCGGGCGTTGTTATCGGACACAATGACCACATCGCGTGGGGCGTGACGAATGCGAATCCCGACGTGCAAGATTTGTATATCGAAAAAATCAATCCCGCGAATCCCAATCAATACGAATACATGGGCAAATGGGAGGACATGGAAATTCGCGACGAGGTCATCAAAGTCAAAGGCGCGCCCGATGTGAATCTCCAAGTCAAGAGCACGCGTCACGGACCTATCATGACGGATGTATTCGACGGCGTCACGGAACCGCTCGCGCTGCAGTGGACGGCGACACGCGAAATCAGTCAGTTGGTGGACGCCGTCATTGGCATCAACGCGGCGCGCAATTGGGACGAATTTCGCGCGGCGCTGCAAAAATGGGATGTGCCGGCGCAGAATTTTGTGTACGCGGATGTGGACGGCAACATCGGTTATCAAATGCCGGGCAATGTGCCGATTCGCGCGCAAGGCGACGGCACGCGTCCTGTTCCCGGATGGACGGGCGAATACGAATGGACGGGCTATATTCCGTTTGATAAACTGCCGATGGTGTTGAATCCGTCCGACCATTCCATTGTCACTGCCAATCATCAGGTCGTCCCAAACTCGTATCCGTATTTGATTACGATGGATTGGTCCGCGCCGTATCGCGCGCAGCGCATCGAACAACTCATCCGCGCCAAAGAAAAATTATCGCCCGACGACTTTGAAACCATCCAGGGTGATGTGTATTCGCTTCCGCTCGTCAAGTTACAACAACTCATCAAGCCGTTGACGTTTGAAAATTTTTTGCCGCGCCGCGCGATGGACTATGTGAATGCGTGGGACGGCAGCATGACGCGCGATTCACAGGGCGCGGCGATTTTGGAAGCCACCTACAACGCGTTGGTCAAGGAACTGTTTGCCAAACGGCTCTCGGCGGAAACATACAAAATGTATGAAGCAAACGGCAATGCCACGCGACAAGCGATTGATTTGTTGTTGGACCAACCGGACAGCGAATGGTGGGACGACCCGACGACGCCCGCGCGCGAAACGCGTGAGGACCGCTTGCGCGCGGCATTTGAAAACGGCGTGAATTTTTTGGGGAAATTGTACGGCGACGCGCCGCCCGAGTGGAAATGGGGCCGCTTGCACACGGCAACCTTTGCGCATCCGTTCGGCGCGCGCAAACCGTTGGATCTGTTATTGAACGTGGGCCCGCTGGCGACGGACGGTCATGCGTTTACCATCACCAACGCGGGATATCGCATACAGGACAACGGCTATGCCCAGCGCGTCGTTTCCTCCATGCGCCAAATCAGCGAGCCCGGCAACTGGGACGCCGTGCGCTGGATTTACACCACCGGACAATCGGGGCAAGCGCTTCACCCGCATTACAGCGACCTCACCGAAAAATGGCGCAACGTGAAATACGAAACTCTGCCGTTCACGCGTGACGCCGTGGAGCAAGCCAAAGCGAGCGCATTGACCCTCAACCCGTAAAACAAAGGATGAAGGATGAATCGGGAAGGATGAATCCGCATTGTGTCACATCCTTCATCCTTCATCCTTCATCCTTTTCTCAAAAGCCCGCGCGAAGCCGTCCCGAGGCAATCAAAAACATGCAGCCAAAAATCAGCACATTCATAAACACCAGGACGGAAATGACAAACCAGTGCCGATAGGTCATTGCGCCTCCTTCAATTTGAATTGCCCGTCACGAATGCGCTGCTTCCGCCGACGATTCTTTGAGCACCGTTACATCGCCGGCATAGACCGAAATGTTCGCCTTGTCTGTGGAAATAACGAGCGCGCCATCATCGGTCACGGCTTGCGCAATGCCGCGTACTGTACCGCCGGGAGTCGCAACTTGAATCGGCTTGCCCAACATGTCGAGCCGCGCGCGATATTCGTCCAACAGATCATCGCCAAACAACAAAGCGCGATACTGCGTATTGAGGGCGTTCAACAACGCGTCCTCCAGAGGACTGCGGTCAATCTCATGTCCCAGCACATCTTGCAGCGTCGTCGCATAGGGCGCCAATTCGGGATACACGCGCATCGTGTAATTGACATTCAAACCGATACCCAAAATCACATATTCGACGGCGTCGCCGCGAATACTGCTTTCGAGCAAAATGCCTGCGACTTTGCGCCCGTTCAAATACACATCATTGGGCCATTTCAACGTCGGCGCGAGCTGCAAATGATTCACCAATGTTTCGCACAACGCCAACGCCGCCATCCGCACCACGCGCGCGGTTGCGGAGGGCGCAAGCGGCGGACGCAGCAAAACCGAAATTTGCAGCGAAGTCCCGCGCGGCACAATCCATTTACGCCCGAAACGCCCGCGCCCTGCCAATTGTTCCTCTGCCGTAACAACAAACCCTTCCGGTTCGCCGCGCTGTGCCGCCGCGCGCACAATATCATTGGTGGATTCGACCACGGCATGGCGCTCGATGCGCCGCCCAATAAACGGAATCGTATTCATTTTAGGGATACATCTTTTCCAACATGCGCGGAAAAGGAATCGTCTCGCGCACGTGGTCGAGTTTGCAAATCCATGCGACCGTGCGCTCGACGCCCAGTCCAAATCCGCAGTGCGGCACACTGCCGTACTTGCGTAAATCCAAATACCATTCATACGGCGCGCGCGGCAATTTGTGTTTTTCCAATTGCGCTTCGAGATATTCCAAATCGTCACTGCGCTGTCCGCCGCCAATCACTTCGCCGTACCCTTCAGGCGCAAGCAAATCCGCGCTCAGGCACACTTCAGGACGCTGCGGGTCGGGCGCCATGTAGAACGCTTTCATTTCCGTCGGATAGCGATGCACAAACACCGGACGGTCGAACTGCTGGCTAATGAGCGTTTCATCCGGCGCGCCGAAATCATCGCCCCATTTGAAATTCGCATCGCCTTTCGCGCGAATAATTTCTACCGCTTCATCGTACGAAATGCGCGGAAACGGCGGCACAATTTTTTCCAACACGCTCGTATCGCGTTCCAACACGTTCAACTCGGCGGCGCGTTCCTTTAACACGGTTTGCACGACGTACGACACCATCTGCTCGGCGACGTTCATGTAATCGTCCAATGTGCCGAACGCCCATTCCGGCTCGACCATCCAAAACTCGGAAAGATGCCGCCGCGTTTTGGATTTTTCCGCGCGGAACGTCGGACCGAAACAATATACTTTGCCGAACGCCATTGCATTGGCTTCGTTGTACAATTGTCCGCTTTGCGTGAGGAACGCGGGCTCGCCGTAAAAATCCGTTTCAAACAAGGTCGTCGTGCCTTCGACGGCGGCAGGCGTAAGAATCGGCGTATCCACCAGCAAAAAACCATTGTCGTCCAGCCAATCGCGAATTGCCTTGATAATCGTCGCGCGAATCCGCAAAATCGCGTGCTGGCGCGACGAACGCAGCCACAAATGCCGGTTCGCCATCAAGAATTCAATGCCGTGTTCTTTGGGCGTAATCGGAAATTCTCCGCGCGCCAACTGCACCGCGTGCAAATCGCTCACGGACAATTCATAACCGCCCGGCGCGCGCGGTTCCTTGCGCACCTCGCCTGTGACAATCACGGACGATTCTTGCGGAATGCGTTTTGCCAAATCAAACGCTTCGGGCGAAACCGCTTTTTGAAACAGCGTCGCCTGGATAATGCCCGTGCCATCGCGCACGCGCAAAAATTGCAGCTTGCCCTTGTCCGTCTTGTCGGCGACCCAACCTTGCACCGTCACCATCTTGCCTTCGTGCTGACCAATTGTATCAATGAGAGCGATTTCTGCCATGTGAGACTCCGGGTAGAGACTAGACTAGAGACTAGAGACTGGAGATTGGAAATTGCGGTCTGTTGATTTGCGATTTGCGACTTGCGATACGCGATACGCGATTTGCGATACGCTATCCGCGATTTGCGCGGCGTGCGCTAAAGCGTTCGACTTGCGCGCGTACTTGATGCGGCAGCATTTTCAGCCAAGCACGCGCCGTATTCACGCGTCGCCCGATGTGCTGCGCGTACGCGGTGTGCCACACTTGCTTTTGCACGTGAATGCCTCGTGTGCGCGCGTCGACGCTTTCGGTTTCGGTCAACAGGTATGCACCATAACGCTCGCGCACATACATTGCGTTCACGTGCGAAATCGCATCGCGCGCTTCGGGCATTCGCGTCGCAAGCGCCTGCGCGCGTTCGTCGGGCGTCGCGTCCGCGCGTTCCACTAAACCAATCAAGCGCACAAAGCGATACATTTCCTGCACCGCTTGCGCGCCCGGCGCGAGCGGCTGCAAATGTTTTTGCCAACGCAGCTGCGCGAGCAGCAGCGCAAGCGCAATCGTCAGCAAAATTCCCACAAACGCCACCGACCATCCAAAATTCGGACCCAACAAACGCAGCAGTGAACCGCCGGCGGCGCTGTTTTGCGCCTGCTGATTTTCCAATTCTTCGAGACGTTTTTCGCCCAGACCGCGCTCGCCGTTGTTTTCGTCTTGATTGCGTTCCAATACGTTCGCGTTCGCGTCGGTATCCGGTTTCGACTGCGGGCGAACGATTTCGCTGCGCGCGGCGGTCGGTTCAAATTCCACCCAGCCCAATTCCGCAAAATACAATTCGGGCCACGTATGCGCGTTGCTTTCGTTGATGTGATACAAACCGTCATCACCGACATCGCCCACGGCATAGCCCGACGCGACGCGCGCGGGAATTCCGGCGATGCGCGCCATCACCGCCATTGCCGACGCATAGTAATTGCAGTATCCTTCGGGACGCTCAAACAACACATAGTCCACCCCGTCCGCGCCTTGCGGAATCGGGTCCACATCCTGATTATACGCGATCTGTTCGCGCAAGTACGTTTCAATCGCGCGCGCCTTGTCGTAATTGTTTTTCGCGTTCGCCGTGATTTGCAGAGTCAATGCGCGCACGCGCGGCGGCACAGTCACCGGCACATCCATATAGGTTCGTCGAATGTAAAACGGATACGCGTTCGACGCGCGGCGCAAACTCGCTTCGTCCGCCGCCGACACGGACGAACGCACAATGTATTGGTCGCCGAGTTCGAGGGCATTTTGCAAGCGCACCGACTGCATGTCCAAAAACGTTTGCCCGCTGTCGGTACGCCCGACGGAAAATTTTGCATTGACGGGCTGATTCACTTGCAGCGGCTGCGACGCCGCAATCACCAAATTGTCGGTCGGCAAACGCACCTCGACCGTTTGCGTCACGACGCGGCGTTTTTCCATCGGCATATTTTTCCAACGCGGGTCGGCGGCTTCCAATTCCGCCGACTGGTCGGCAGTACTCGTCCAACCGCTGCCCGTGTATTTATCAAACACCACCGCACGCCAATACTGTCCCGCCGCCGCATCCACCTGAAACACTTCGCGATTGCCGAGTCGAATCGGTCCGCCCATCGCCGCGCTGTTGCCAAAATACGTCGTCGGCGCGGCATTGTTGCTCCCGCGCAAGGTCGAAAACGAACGCGTCATGGTGTCTTGAAAATCTTGCCACGGCGCGCGCGCGCGGTCGGTAATAAAACTAAACCACGCTGGTCCCGGCATGGTCGGCGGAATCAGCCACGCGAGCAAAATAATCAGCGCCGAAAAAATGACGCCGTACACCAAAAAATCCAAACCGATGTCATTCGCAAAACGAATCGCGGAGGTTGCCCACGTGGCTTGGCGTTTTAGCAGCGTCGTGCGTACCAACAACAATAGCGCCGCCAACAAAAACACCATCAAGAACACGCCCGACTGCGGCGGCGCGTAAAACGTATTGATGAGCAGCGCCGCGCCCGCAGGCAAAATCGCGCCCCACGGCTGATGATGGCGGAATACAAACCACGCGCCGAAATAACCGATGAACCACGCAATGGCGCACATGATGCACAAAAACACAAACGCGTCCGTGCCAAGTCCACCCGCCAACACACGCAGCAGCCATTGGTCAATGCGGTCCTCGATGAGAATGACATGTTCGTTCCAACTCGCGTCCGGCGGCGCATTCACAAAACCGCGCACCAGCCACATGACAAACGCCGCGCCCACAATGCCCGCGAGGACAAAACCGACGAACCCGTTCACGCGCACGCGCGCGACCAACGCGCCAAACAACAGCCCGCCCAACGCCGCCCACGTCGCTTGCCACAGTCCGTCGGTCCAATTCGCGCTCGCCACCGACGCCGTCATGGTAACCAACATGATGGCGAGCAAAATGCCCGCCACCCAGCCCTCGTGCAAATTTAACGGCAGCCCGCGTCGCGCGCGCGCATCGGGGCGGATTTCTTGAACAGATTGTGTCATGCGAATTCAAAAATGCGGAACCAGTAGCAGTTTAATGGGGAGAATGAGGATTGTCAAAGGGAAATGGGGAAAAAGATGAACGAATGATGAGTGAAAGAGGTTAGCCATCCAGTTTCAATTGCAGAACGAGATGTTCTCCATTTCGTTTATGATTGATCGTCAGCAGCCGCCATCGGATATCTTCATTCAGTCTCACAATGGTCTCCGCGCCAACAGATTCCAAACTCACCGACATGTTTTCGCGCTTGAACTCGCGTACGAGCCAAGTAATGTCCCCTTGTTTTTTGATGACCAGATTCAAAGTTCGAGGCGCGATTTCGGGGTGCCGATGGATGTTTCCGTCAGGATGAACTTCAGCCATCAGGCGCAGGCGCGGTCGCACCGATGCTCCATCAATCTCACGTGATTGCGCAATCTGACCTTGCTCTAATCCAC
>CAZXYP010000127.1:0-13358 GCA_964644955.1 uncultured Anaerolineales bacterium
GGGCGCGAGCGCGGCGACGCCTTCCAAATCAAAGACCGCGAGTCCGGGATTGCTCGGCATCTCGCCGTACACAAAACGCGTGTTGGCGTCAATGGCGGTTGCCCATTCGTTCAGGTCAAGCGGATTTTTAACCCACCGCACCTCGACGCCGCGTTCCGCCGCATAGCGTTGTGAAAACAACATGAACGTGCCGCCGTAACATTTCGCGCTCGCGACGATATTGATTTTTTCGAAACGCGGATTTTCCAGAAACGGATTCGTCGCCATGAAAATGGCGGACATGCCCGACGATGCAAGCATTGCGCTCGTTTCGCCCGCACAGCCGTATCCTTCCAGCAGCGCGAGCGTTTCCTGCAAATAACTCAGCGTCGGATTGGCAATCCGCGAATAGCCCCACGCGGGCATCAAATACGCGAGCGCCGCTTCCAAATGGTCGCTGTTTTCAAAATGCTGCGCGGGCGAAAGGTACGCGGGTTCGAGGATGCTGCCCTGATTCGCCAATGCCGCTTGCATGTCGTACAGCCCATGCACCGCAATCGTGTCGAATTTTTTCGCGCGCATCGCGGCGCGTTGTTTGGTTGCTTGCGCGGTAGCTTGTTCGCCGCGCGCAATGTAGGTTTCCACACCGGGAGAAAAAGTTGTTGTTTGCATGATTGCGAACCGGAGATTAGAGACTAGAGACGGGAGGGTGAGATTTCTCACTCCGTTCGAAATGACATTGCAAGTCTCTAGTCTCCACTCGCTATAAATTAAAACACACCACTTTTGGCTCGGTCATTTCGTGCAGCGCAAAGCGAATGCCTTCGCGTCCGAGTCCCGAACCTTTGACGCCGCCGAACGGCATGGCATCAATCCGATAATCCGTGCTGTCGTTGACCATCACGCCGCCGCACTGTAATTGTTTCGCGGCAATAAATGCCGTTTGCAAATCGCGCGTAAAAATTCCCGCTTGCAAACCGTACTCGAGTTCGTTGGCGCGTTGAATGGCTTCGTCCAATGTTGTGAACCGATACAGCAAAGTGACCGGACCAAAAATTTCCTCGCGCGCAATGGCGCAATCGTCCGGCACATGTTCCAAAACCGTTGGCGCGTAAAAATTGCCCGAGCGTTCGCCGCCGGTCAAAACGCGCGCGCCGTGCGCGACCGCTTCCTCGACCAATTCTTCCACGCGTCGCGCGGCGGCGGCATTGATGAGCGGTCCCATATCGGTTGCTTCATCGCGTTTGTCGCCGACGTGATATTTTTCAACGGCGGCAACAAAGCGCGCGCGAAAATCCGCATAAATGGTTTCGTGCACCAGCAAGCGTTGAACGTGTAAACAATTTTGTCCCGCCGCCCAAAACGCGCCGCTCACGTTCGCTTCCACCGCCAAATCCAAATCCGCGTCGGGCATCACAATCACCGGCGAATTGCTGCCCAGCTCCATCGCGATTTTTTTCAAACCCGCCTGCCGCAAAATCGCTTGCCCCGTCACGCCGCCGCCCGTGAAGGACAGCATTCGCACACGTGCATCGCGCACCAACACCTCGCCAACTTCGGCGCCATAACCGGTAAGCACTTGCAACATGCCGGCGGGAAGACCGGCGTGCGTGAACGCTTCCGCCAATTTCAGCGCCGATAACGGGGTCTCTTCATGCGGTTTCACGATAATGACATTGCCTGCGGCGATGGCTGGACCGACCTTGTGCGCGACCAAATTCAACGGGTCATTGAAGGGCGTCAACGCGCCGACGATACCGATGGGTTCGCGAAAAAAATAGCCGATGCGATTTTCACTGCCCGCGCGCTGGTCAAAGGGAATCGTTTCGCCGCCGAGGCGCCGCGCCTCTTCGGCGCTGATGCGCAGCGTTTCCACACAGCGCGTCACTTCTTTGCGCGCTTCGCGGATGGTCTTGATTCCTTCGCGCGCGATGGTTTGCGCGTATTCCTCATGCCGCGCCGCGATGTAATCGGCTGCCGCATTGACCAGACGCATCCGTTCGTGGACGGGCATGGCTTTGGCGTGCGCCGTCGCGCGCTGCGCCGCGTCAATTGCCGCGCACATGTCGTCGGCGCTTGCTTGCGGCACGGTATCAATTACAGATTCATCCTGCGGGTCGCGCACGGGCATTTTGTTTTCGCGTTCCACCCATGCGCCGTTCAGAAGCATTTTCATTGTAATCGAGTGCGTTCGTGCAATCGTTGGTTTGTGCGATAGTGTTGTACGGAAATCACTTTACAATTTCACTGTCGCGCCGCCGAACTATTGCACAATTGCACTATCGCACTATGCGTTGAATCGCCAACACATCTTCCAAAATCGCATATCCCGTTTCCATTCGTCCCGCGCCCGCGCCGATGAGTGTGACATCGCCCAGCAGTTCGGTTGTGAACGTAATCGCATTCGTCGCATTCATGACGGACGCGAGCGGATGCGTCAAGGGCAAACGCGTCGGCTGTACGCTCGCGCACAATTTTCCGTTGACGCGTTCCAACGCGCCAATCAATTTCCAGCGTTCGCCGTTCGCGCGCGCGTCGGCAATGTCTTGCGGCGTGAGCTGTGTAATGCCCGTGCGCGCGACGTCGTTCATTTTCAACGGCGTGTTCATCAAAAGATTAGCAAGAATGACGACTTTGCCCGCCGCGTCGAAACCTTCAACATCGCCGGTCGGGTCCGCTTCGGCATACCCGCGCGCTTGCGCGTCGCGCAAAGCGTCCGCGTACGTCGCGCCGTTTTCCATTTGCGTGAGAATGTAATTGGTCGTGCCGTTGAGAATGCCTTGTACGCGCGTAATGTGCGCGGGCGCGAGCATTTCTGTGCCGAGCCGCAAGGTCGGCGTGCCGCTCATGACCGTGCCTTCGGCGCCGATGGTGACGCCGCGCGCGTCCGCGATTTTTTTCAACGCCGCGTAATGCAGCGCAATCGGACCTTTGTTGGTCGTGACGACGTGTTTGGAATTTTCAACTGCGAGTTGGAGGTGCGTGAACGCGGGCTCGCCGGTTTTCAAATCGGTATAGGCGAGTTCCACAACGACATTGGCGTTTGTGTCTGTGATTGTTTTGCGCGCGTTCCAATCGCGATACGGTGCATGAACCGTGTCGAGTGTGCCGGTGGATTGTACGGCGTCGAGCAGCGCGCGCGGGTCAAGTCCTTGCGGGTCGTACACCGCGCCTTTGAGGAGGTCGCACACGGCGACGATTTGGATGTGCGCGCCGTACTGCTGTGCCAATGCGTCGCCGCGTGTGGCAAGAATTTGGGCAAAGCCCTGACCGACATTGCCGAATCCAATCAGGGCGAGGCGAAACGTTTGCATGTGTTTCTCTCTGCGCGTCGTCAGAGAGAAACCGGTGGTTTTACTCTAACGGCAGCGCGGTGGTGGATTTCACTTCATTAAAGACAATACTCGTCAGGATGCGCGCGACGCCGGGTAAGGGCGTCAATTTGCCGACGACGAAACGTTCGAGGTCTTTGCGATTGCGCGCGACCACTTTGAGCAAATAATCGTACTCGCCCGTCACGTGATGGCATTCCAACACTTCGGGCATCTTGCGAATGGTCTCGCGAAATTTTTCGATGCGTTCGTGTTGGTGCAGGGTCATGGTCACATGCACAAACACGAGCAGGTCATAGCCCAACGCTTCGCGGTCGAGGACGGTGTAATGTCCTTTGATGTAACCGCTTTGCTCCAAGCGTTTGAGCCGCAAATGGGTAGCCGGCGGCGAGAGATGAATCTGGTGCGCCAGTTCGACGTTGGTGATGCGCGCGTCGGCTTGCAGAATTTGTAAAATGCGGCGGTCGAGTTCGTCCAACGCTTCTATTCCATTAACCATGATTTTGCCTCGCTTGTCAATGTTTATTCCATATTTTAGCAAAAATGTAAAATCTTTCAACAGTATTTACCGATTTCGCTAAATATAATTCCGACGAGGCGCGCCAAGCGTTGTGAATGTGGAAGAAACAAAAATGCGCGCGGATTGAACCGGCGCTTTGGCATGTTCTGTTTCTGCGTTCGAGCGCGTTCATAACTTGACCTGCGTGCCGCGCGTGCTAAACTGTTTTGGACTGCGACAAAATCGAAAACTCTCTTGATCCGTATTTCGTTTGGGTGATTCCAACATGTCAAATAAAGCCACTGCCATCGCGCATCCGAATATCGCGTTTATCAAGTACTGGGGTAATCATGACGCCAAGTTGCGTATGCCGTTGAATGATTCTATCTCGATGAATCTGGACGCGCTGACGACCGAGACGACAGTTGAATTCGACCGCGCGTTGGCGCAAGATGAAATCGTGATTGGCGGCGAACCCGCCGACGAAAAATCATACGCGCGTGTGGTCGAACATTTGGAACGTATCCGGCACGAAGCAAAAATCGAAAGCAAAGCGCGCGTGCATTCGCGCAACAATTTTCCGAGCGCGGCAGGACTGGCGTCGAGCGCGTCCGCGTTCGCGGCATTGACGCTGGCGGGCGCGCGCGCGGCGGGCTTGGAATTGGACGAGCGCGGGCTTTCCATTCTCGCGCGGCGGGGGTCGGGCAGTGCCGCGCGTTCCATCCCGGGCGGCTTTGTGGAATGGTTGGCATCCACGAACATGCCCTCTGCCAGTGAGCAGTCGTACGCGCGTCAAGTGATGCCGCCGGACGCGTGGGATTTGCGCGATGTGATTGCGATTGTGTCGCCGGACGCGAAAAAGGTCGGTTCGTCCGAAGGGCATGCTGCGGCGCACACGAGTCCGTTTTTGGCAGAACGTCTTGCGCGCCTGCCGATGCGTTATCATCGTGTGCGCCGCGAGTTGCTGGCAAAAAATCTCAAGGGCATGGGCCCCGACCTCGAAAGCGAAGCCATTGAATTGCATATGCTGGCAATGACCTCGCGCCCGCCGATTTTCTATTGGGCGCCCGGCACGGTGCGCGTGATGGACGCGGTGCGCCAATGGCGCGCGGAAGGTTTGGAAGCGTACTATACGCTCGATGCCGGACCGAATGTGCATCTTCTCGTCGAGGCAAAAAACGCCGGGGAATTGGCGCAGCGGGTACGCGCGTTGGACGGCGTGCAGCAGGTTCTCTCCGGTGCGCCGGGCGGCGGGGCGAGGTTGACCGAAAATCATCTCTTTTGAAATTCCGAACAAGCCTTCGCGGCGCAACCCCGTAGGTTTTTTTCACGTGGCTTTAATGTGTGCAGCGTGCGGGCATGTTATAATTTGGTGAGTTTGTTGAAAGGATTGCGAAATGCAGATCGGATCGTTCTTGCAAACAGCGCAAGGCATTGTGCTGTTTATCCTCATTATCGGAATTTTGGTCGTTGTCCATGAATTGGGACATTATCTCGCCGCGCGGCGGTTCGGCGTCGAAGCGCCGGAATTTGGCATCGGGTTTCCGCCGCGCCTCCTGACCTTTTGGAAGACGAATGGGTTGTTGGAAATTCAAAATCGAAAAATCGTCATTCCCAAAAAATTTATTTTGCCCGATGGAGTTCGCAATGGCGCGTGGGTGACCTACAAGACGGAAACGCAAAACGGCAAAGAAGTATTGACGGGCATTACGCCGGTGGACGAGGAGAGCAAAGGGCTGATGCACGCGAGTCAGATTCAGCTGCTCGACCGCGGCACCGATTTTACATTGAACGCGATTCCGTTCGGCGGTTTTGTGCGCATGAATGAGGATGATTCGTCGTCCGCGCCCAACGCGTTTGTCAACAAGCCGGCGTGGCAGCGCGGCATTATTCTGGTCGCGGGCGTGACCATGAATTTTATTTTGGCGTTTTTGGTCTTTATCGCCTTGCCGATGATGGTGCCGCAAATGGTGTTGGCGGCGAATACTTCGATTGTGCGCGTACAGCCCAACAGTCCGGCGGCGGCGGCGGGCTTGGCGGCGGGCGACGTTATTGTCTCGGTGAATGGCGCGAATGTGAATGGCAGTCGTCAAAAAATGTCCGCCGCGCTTTCCAGTAATTGCGGCAAGCCGGTGACGCTGGGCATCGAACGTCCGAATCCGCGCGGCGGCGTGGAGAATTTTGAGGTGCAGGTGACGCCGCGTCCCGCCGATGACCCGCCCTGTATTATCGGCGTTTCGATTTCGCAAGATGTCGGCGCAAAAATCGCGTCGGTGGCGCCCGGCTCGCTCGCGGAAAAAGCCGGATTGCGTCCCGGCGACGCGTTGGTGCGCGTCGGTGATTTCACTGTCTTGCCGACCGATGCGGTAGTTGGTTTGCTGCGTGATGAAAATGACCTCGCCGCGCACATTGCGGAACATTACAAGGTGAACACGATTGCGCTTGTGCGTTTTATTCGCGACGGTGAACCGCAGCAGGTAAAAATCACGATACCGGCGGGGATGCCGTATGCAGACGCCAACTTGGGCTTGAGTCTTCATTTTGCGCTGGTGCCCGCGGTTCAAGAAGCGAGCCAGCAAATGTACACGGCGCTCATGTCCGTCCCGCGCGCGTTTCGCGATTTGTTTGCGAATCTCGCGCGCGGTAACAGTAGCGGCGTGATGGGACCTGTCGGCATTACGCAGGTGGTGGTCGAGGGCGCGCCGACAGGCGGTTTGCCGTTTGTTCTCACCATCATTGGTGTCTTGTCGCTCAACCTCGCCATTTTCAATTTGCTGCCGATTCCGGGCTTGGACGGCGGGCGGTTGATTTTTGTCATTGCCGAAATCGTAATGCGCGGGCGCAAGCTCGACGCGCGTCGCGAAGGATACATTCATCTCGCGGGGTTTGTGTTTTTGCTCATGCTCATTTTTGTCATTTCGTATTTTGATGTGACGCGTGTGCTTTCGGGCAAGTCCCCGTTTGCGCCGTAACGCCGAACGGGCGCGCGCAAAATGTGTGGTATAAACGACTCGGTACAATGTATGCGGGTCGTTTTTTTTAGGTCGAAATCAAATTGGGAGCAAAGGGCATGTCTGCTTTGCATGCGCACGGTAAAATGGATAAAACGGATTTGAGCTTCGTCGCCCCGCCGCCGCGCTTTGAGGACCCGCAGCGCCGCGACAAAATTGTGACCGCGTTTCCCGCCATTCGTCAAATGTTTGCCGAATTTATCGAAACGATGCACGTGCCGGGACTTGGGTTCGGGATTGTAATGGACGGCGAGTTGGTGTACGCCGACGCGCTGGGCGTTCGCGAAACGGAAACGGGCGCGCCGGTGACCACCGACACGGTCTTTCGCATCGCGTCCATGTCCAAAAGTTTCGTCGCGATGGCGATTTTGCGTTTGCGCGATGGCGGACAATTGCGTCTGGATGATACTGCGGAAAAATATCTGCCCGAATTGAAAATGCTCGCGTATCCGACGCGCGATTGTGCCGTCATTACGCTGCGCGATTTGCTCACGATGTCGCCCGGTTTTCCCGAAGACAATGCGTGGGGCGACCGGCAAATGGCAATTTCGGAAAACGTGTTTACAGAATGGCTGCGCGCAGGAATTCCGTTTTCCAATGCGCCCGGTCTGGCATTCGAATACTCCAATTATGCATACGCGCTGCTCGCGCGCATTGTTTCGCGCGTGACGGGCATTCCGTTTCAGCAATATATCGCGCGCGAACTTTTGCTGCCGTTCCGAATGGACGCGACGGTGTGGGATAAAACGCGCGTGCCGCCGAACCATTTCGCGTACGGCTATCGTTACGAGGACGAGGTTTGGAAGCGGGAACCGATTCTGTCGGACGGCGCGTTCGCGGGCATGGCGGGTTTGTTTACCACCATTCCCGATTTCGCGCGGTACATGAATTTTTTGCTCGACGCGTTTCCGCCGCGTGATGAACGCGAACGCGGTCCCGTTTCGCGCGCAACCGCGCGCGAGATGCAGCAAATGATGCGCTTTGAGGAATTGGTTGTGCGCGAATTGGATGCCGAGCATCTCTGGCGCGCGGCGAATGGTTACGGGTACGGACTTGCGATTTGGCACGATGACCGCTTCGGATATGGTGTTTCGCACGGCGGCGGTTTGCCCGGCTATGGGAGTTATTTTTACTTGCTGCCGGAAAACGGCATTGGCGTTGTGGCGTTGAGTAACAAGACGTACGCGCGCGTGGGAATGATTTTTCCAAAAATTTTTGACGCGTTGGCGCAAACGGGCGGATTACTTCCGCGCGCTCCGCAGCCCGCGCCGATTTTGATGGAAACCTTTCACCTTGTTCAACATTGGCTCGAAACGGGCGACGATGCGCGCGTTGCCGCGCACGCGGCGGATAATTTTTATTTGGACATGGATGCCGCACACCGGCGCGCGGAGCGGGAGAAAATTCGCGGTGAGGCAGGCGCATTCCAGCATGTTGGCGCATTGCGCGCGCTGAATGCGCTGCGCGGGAAATGGACCATCGAGTGCGAACGCGGGACGGTCGAAGTTTTTGTGACGCTTGCGCCGACGATCCCGCCGCAACTTCAAGTGTGCCGTTTGACCTTTATTCCGTCGGACCGGCAGGAAGGGAAGGTTTGATTCGAAAGCCCGAATAAATTACAATCGTTGGCGTGTCCGAATTCGCCATTCGCTGTCCCAACTGCGGCAAACGCATGAGCGCGGACCAGGCAAACTGTCCCTCCTGCGGCTACGGTAACGTGTCAACAACTCCTCGTATTCGATGTCACTATTGTTCTCGGCGCATTGCGGCATCGTCGGTGGTGTGTCCCAACTGCCAGCACAACCCGCGCGCGTTTTATTGGAAGCGTTGGCATGTCGTTGTATTGGTCGTGGTGGCGCTGCTTGCGCTGGTTATTTTTTTCTCGACCATCGGCGCAAATGTTATCGGCTCGGCGCTGAAGGGTTTTGAACCGTTCCGCGCCATTGCTATTGTCGCAACGCCGACACTCCACGCGACGCGTCCGCCCATCACGGTGATTATTACGGCGACGCCGCGTCCGGCGACCAAGTCCCCCGTGCCGCCAACGTCAACCATGGTTTCGTCCGCGACGCCGCGCCCCACCGATGCGCCGCCGGTGACGCCGACCGTGACGCCCACGCTCACACAAATCAGCGGACCGCCGCGCGCAACCGCGACCTTTACGACTGTTCCCACGCCGATTCCGGTGCCTCCGCCAAAACTCGTTTCACCGACGGATGGCGAGCGTATTCAAGGGCGAAACAAGCGGATTGTGTTGACGTTTCAGCCCGCACAGCCGATTGGCGCGCCGGACTGGTATCGCGCCCAGGTGGATTATTTGGACCGCGCGGGACAGTCGGTGAGCTGGTGCGCGTTTACCAAAGCAAGCGAGTTGGAATTTCCGCGCGAGTTTTTTGATGATTCATCGCCGAATGTGCGTTCGTTTCTCTGGCGCGTGAATGTGGTGCGAGCGAATCAAGTTTCACCGACGACGTGCGACGCGCCGTATCAGCTGCTGAGCGTGCCGAGTCAGGTGTGGACGTTTTATTGGTATTGAGCCGTTCCAACGCAAAACAGAAAAACATGAACAGAACAAGCATTGCAATTGTCGGCGCGGGGATTAACGGCGCGACGGCTGCGGTTGAATTGGCGCGGCGCGGGTATCGTGTCACGCTGCTCGACCCCGGCCCGATTCCGCATCCGCTTGCCGCCTCGACGGACATTAGCAAAGTCGTGCGCATGGAATACGGACCGGACGCGGAGTACATGGAACTCGCGGAACGTTCCCTATCGGGTTGGCACGAATGGAATCGCGAATTTGGTGTGGACCTCTTTCACCAAACCGGTGTGCTGTTTTTGCGGCAAGCGAAAATGAGGCGCGGCGCCTTTGAAGGGGACAGTTACGCGTTACTCAAAGCGCGGCATCATCAACCACAGCGTTTGACGGCTGCCGAAATCAAGAAACGTTTTCCCGCGTGGAATACGCGTCGCTTTGTTGAGGGGGTCTTTAACCCGGAAGGCGGTTTTGCGGAAAGCGGACGTGTGGTGACGCTTTTGGTTGACAAGGCAAAAGCATTGGGCGTGACGCTGCGCGCGGGAACGGCGTTTCAAGAATTGGTCGAGCGCAAAGGACGCGTGACTGGTTTGCATACAACCGGGAGCGAGACGATTACGGCGGATATCGTCGTCGTCGCAGCGGGCGCGTGGACGCATCACCTTGTGCCGTGGCTGCAACCCCATTTGCGTTCAAACGGGATGCCGGTGTTTCATCTCAAGCCGCGCAATCCCGAAAATTTTCGCGCGCCGGTGTTTCCGGTATTTGGCGCGGATATTTCGACGACAGGTTATTATGGCTTTCCCATTCATCGCGACGGCGTCGTAAAAATCGCGCGGCACACGACCGGGCGCGCACTGCATCCCGAATCGCCGGAACGGGTGGTGACGGCGGAGGAAGAAAAACATTTTCGCGCGTTTCTGAACCGGACGTTTCCCACTCTCGCCAATGCGCCGATTGTGTACCGCCGCGTGTGTTTGTATTCCGATACATGGGACGGACATTTTTGGATTGACCATGACCCCGAACACCCGGGGCTGGTGATTGCGGCAGGCGACAGCGGACACGGTTTCAAATTCGCGCCGGTGTTGGGCGGCATCATTGCGGATTGTGTCGAACAAAAAGCGAATCCGTGGCTAAAGAAATTTCGCTGGCGTCCCGAAGCGCGCCCGCTGCGCACCGAAGAAGCGGCAAGGCATGTGGAAGGAATAGGGTAAAGCGGTGAACGGGTGACAATGTGACAGGGTGCGGAATGATCAACCTGTCATCTGGTTACCATGTTCTTTTTATTCCGCCAACAGTTCGCGAATCACTTGTTCGCTTGTCTCGTACGCGCCTTCGCCGATGTGGCTGTAGCGAATGTACCCTTCCTTATCCACAATAAACCAGGTGGGCCACGCGCGCACACCGTACCGGTTCCAATTCGCAAAATCGCCGTCAATGGCTACCGGATATTTGATGTCGTACTCGCGTACGGCGCGGCGGACGTTTTCGACATCGCGTTCGTAAGATAATTCGGGTGTGTGTACTCCCAAAACCACGAGACCTTGCGCGCGATATTTCTCATCCCATTTTTTGAAATACGGCAAAGTATTTTTGCAGTTGTAGCAGCCAAAGGTCCAAAAATCCACGACGACCACATGCCCGCGCAAACTGTGCCAATCCGTTGTTTCGGTATTGAGCCACGTCGCGCTTGCGATTTCTGCTGCGCGTTTGAATTGGCTCTTGTCTATGCGCGTGGGTTGCGCGGTGGACGGCGTGTCTTTTGAGGCGCCCTGTTCTATGGCAGCAGCGGACAGAACGACCGCGTCATTTTGCCGACGCGCGACGGCGGGACCGCACGCCGCCAGCAGCCAGAGGAGGACCCCAAACGCCAAAAATATGATTCCTGTATTGGTCATTTCAACCTCCGGTTTTATTCTTTCGAAATTGTATTGCGAGGGTATCAAGCATGTGTTACATCTTTCTAACGCGCGCAGGTTAGAATTGCGTAAGATATTCGTGACCCGCAGGCAAGCACTGTCCGTGAAACTGGAGGCATGACGCCGATGCAAAAAGTATTGGTTGTGGACGATGAGCCGCAAATTCTAGACGTGGTGGAAAAGTATCTTGCGCGCGACGGCTTTCAAGTGGCGATTGCGCGCGACGGCGAAGCCGCGCTGAGCGCATTTAGCGCGCACAAGCCCGATTTGGTCGTGTTGGATTTGATGCTGCCAAAAATTGACGGACTGGAAGTGTTTAGACGGCTGCGCAATGTGAGCGCGGTGCCCGTTATCATGCTGACTGCCAAAAGCGAAGAGACAGACCGGATTGTCGGTTTGGAATTGGGGGCGGACGATTACATCACCAAACCGTTCAGTCCGCGCGAATTGTCGGCGCGCGTCAAAGCGGTGCTGCGGCGCGCGACCACCGGCACAATGCTGGATACGGGTGAACGCGTATTGGTGCGCGGCGCGTTACGCATTGACCCGCGCGCGCGGAGTGTGACGGTTTCGGAGCGTGCGGTGGAATTGACGAGCAAAGAATTCGATTTGCTCTGGTTTCTCGCGTCGCACCCCGGGCAAGTGTTTACGCGTACGCAATTACTCGACCATGTATGGGGTTACGAGTTCTATGGCGATTCCAGCACTGTCACCGTCCACATGCGCCGCGTGCGTGAAAAAATAGAAACGGACCCCGCCAATCCGCGTTATCTCGTGACGGTCTGGGGTGTCGGTTACAAGTTTGATAAAGACCTCTGACGAATGGCAAATTGCGAAAGGCGTATCGTGAATTTCTGTTTGCGATATGCGTTCTGGGATGCGCGAACATGCGCCGCGAATTTATTTTAGGAATTGTTTTGCTTGTGCTTGCGCCGATTACGGCATTGCTCTTGGCGGCGGGATGGCTGCACGCGCCGACAGGTGAATTGTTGGAATTGGCGCGCTTGTTTTTGATTGCGGAAGGGATTGCGCTGGCGATTGGCTTGTTGGCGTATTGGTTGGTTTTGCGCGTAGGGTGGGGCGGCATCAGCGGCAAAGTGGCGTTGGGGTATGCGGTTCTGGTCGGCATAACGGCGTTGGTGATTTTTCTCGTCTCGATGCCGATGTTTATTTCGACGCACGACGCGCAGTTTTTGTTGGTGCTGTTGGTCTTTTCCGGAATTGTTTCATTGGGCTTTGGCTATCTGATTTCGCGTTCAATTGCGCGCGGTTTGCAGGAACTGACTGCGGGCGCGCAAGAAATCGCGCGCGGGAATTTGCAAACGCGCGTGGCGGTGAAAACGGGCGATGAAGTGGAAGAACTCGCGTCCGCGTTCAATCACATGGCGGAACAGCTGGAAGAATCGGCGCGTAAGCAAAATGAATTGGAACAGGCGCGCCGCGATGTGGTCGCGGCAGTCTCGCACGATTTGCGCACGCCGCTGGCGTCCATGCGCGCCATGCTGGAAGCGATTAACGACGGTGTGGTCGGCGATGAAGCGACGCTGCAGCGGTACTTGAAAAATGCGCAGCAGCAAGCCGAAAATCTTTCGGTGTTGGTCGAAGATTTGTTTGAATTTGCGCAATTGGATGCGGGTGCGCAAATGTTTGCGATGGAACCGGGTTCACTGCGCGATTTGATTTCCGATTCGCTGGAAGCGATGCAGGTTCAGGCGCAGGCGCAGCAAATTCACCTGAGCGGTGAGGTGGACGCGTCGGTTGACCCGGTGCGGATGAATTCGCACAAAATCCAACGCGTGTTAAACAACCTGATGCAAAACGCGCTGCGTCATACGCCGGCGGGCGGCAGCGTGTTTATTCAAGCGCGTTGTTTGGAACGGGAAAACAAGGTTCAGGTGGATGTGATAGATTCCGGTGAAGGAATCGCAGAACAAGATTTGCCGCGCATCTTTGAACAGTTTTATCGCGGCGACAAATCGCGTTCGCGCGAGACCGGCGGCGCGGGACTGGGCTTGGCTATCGCAGAGCGCATCGTGTTGGCGCATCACGGCGACATTTGGGTTGAATCCGAACGCGGAAAGG
>CAZXYP010000128.1:0-13324 GCA_964644955.1 uncultured Anaerolineales bacterium
TGGAAGCCATGACGTTTCCGGCGCACTCGCTGACGGTTATTAATTTGCACGGAGAGTAGGACTTTGAAAAGCTTGGCGCAGCGCGCGGCTGTATCGGTATGGGTTGTGCCGGTGTTGTTGCTGTTCCTTGCGTTCGCGCTGCGGATTTATCAGCTGGATGAAAAAGGCTTGTGGGGCGATGAAATCGCCCAGGCGCGGCGCTCGAGCATTGCTCTGGCGCGCATCTTGGATGAATATCGCGAGCCGCCGCGTTTTTTTTTGCAGTTTGTGTTGATACATTTGACGCGTCTGGTCGGAACAAGTGATTTTTGGGTGCGCCTGCCGTCTGCGTTTGCAAGTGTCCTGGCGGTCGCGAGTTCGTATGCGTTGGCGCGGCGGATGGCGGGTGAATATGTCGCGTGGGTTGCGATGCTTTTTATGGCAGTCGCGCCCTATCAAATCTGGTACGCGCAGGATGCGCGCATGTACGGCGCAATGACTTGTTACGCCGTGCTTGCGCTTTATTTTTTTGTACGGCTGTTATCCCAACCGGATTTGAAAGCTATGGCAGGGCTTGTCGCAGCCAGTACCTTGCTGCTGTACAATCATTTGTTTGGATTTCTCGTACTCTTCACGCTGGGGATCATTGCGTTGGGGCTGTTGGTTTTGGATTGGCGCACGCGGCGCAATCCTGCGGTCACACGCGCGCATCCGCATTGGTTCCGTTCCTTTGTGATTTGTATGATTGTGGTTGTGATGCTCGCGCTGCCGTTGGCGCCCGGTACGGCGCCTTTTGTTCTGCGGAGCGGATTGCGTGATGCAAGCGTCGAGTGGCGCAATCTGCCGCCGTTTCAGCTGACGTTTGCGTTTTTATCGGAACTGCTGGGTTATTTTGGTTTGAGCGCGGGCGCGGATTGGCGCGCGTGGATTTCGCTCGCCGGCTCAATTTTAGGGTTGGGCGTATTGAGCGTGCGCAATCCGCGTGCGGCTTGGGTTGCGTTTGCCTGGCTGGTCGTTCCATTGGCAACGCTGGCGATTGCGCGTCCGCGTCACGAAGTTGTGCCGCGTTATTTGATTTTCATGCAGCCGGTTTTTTTGCTGTTGATGGCACAGGGCGTGGTTTGGATTGGCGGATTGGCTGCTGCAGATACGGCGCGTCGGTTCGGGAAAAATCCGGCGGCGCGCCGGTTTGTGTTGTCCGCCGCTGTGGTAATGGGTGTGTTGCTGTTGGCGGGGATGATTTTGCCGCCGCTGGATGCGCTGTACCGGCGCGCGAAAATAAATGATTGGCGCGCGGTCGCGGACTATGTGCGCGCCAATGCGCGCGGCGGCGATTTTATTACGGCGGAACGCGGGTCGTGGGGCTTGCGAGCATTGACGTACTACTGGACGCAAGAGGAAAAAATCCGGGTCCGGGACGAGAGTCTGGAACAGATGCAGCAAGCATTCGCGCGTGGACAAACGGTGTGGTATTTATCGTGGAGAGGGGCGTTTGACCCCGACTGGGAAAATTGGGCGCGGCTGTATTTGGTGCCCATAGAACCAAAGGTATGGGAGCGTCCAGGGTTGGACTATGTTCCGCGCGATGAATTTGTTTTTCCGCAGTCGGAAGGACAGGTGACAATCTACCGCTCGCCGCCAAAGTAAAAAAAGGAAACACCGCGTCTTGAAGAGACGCGGTGTTTTTTTTACGTTGAACGTAGGTGTGAGTGTCCCCTGCGCGTGTCGGTTTAATAATCCGGCATCGGCGGCGCCGCAGGCGCTTTTTCCTTTTCCGGCGCATCGGTAATCAACGCTTCGGTGGTGAGAATCATTGCCGCGATGGACGAGGCGTTTTGCAGCGCGCTGCGCGTGACTTTGGCGGGGTCAATAATGCCCGCGGCGAGCATGTCTTCGTATTGCTCGCTCATGACGTTAAAGCCGAGGTTGGTGTTGCCTTGTTCTTTTTGCAAGCGACGCACTTCGCCGACGACGACCGCGCCGTCTTCGCCCGCGTTTTCCGCGAGTTGGCGGAGCGGTTCTTCGAGCGCGCGGCGCAAAATGACGACGCCGGTTTTCACATCGCCGCTCAATGCGCCGTCTCCTTTGATGAGCGAATCGAGGGCGGGCGCAATGTTCACGAGCGCGACACCGCCGCCCGGCACAATCCCTTCTTCGACCGCCGCGCGCGTTGCGCTGAGCGCATCTTCGACGCGATGTTTCTTTTCTTTGAGTTCGGTTTCGGTGGCTGCGCCAACGCGAATTACCGCGACGCCGCCCGACAATTTGGCGAGACGTTCCTGCAATTTTTCGCGGTCGTAATCGCTGGTGGTCTTGTCAATCTGCGCCTTGATTTCGTTGATGCGACCTTTGATGTCTTTATCGGAACCGGAACCTTCGATGATGGTCGTGTCGTCTTTGTTGGAAATGACGCGACGGGCTTGCCCCAAATCGCTGACGTTGGTGGTTTCGAGTTTGCGCCCCATCTCTTCGGTGATGACGTTGCCGCCGGTGAGGATGGCAATGTCGCGCAGCATTTCTTTGCGGCGGTCACCAAAGCCGGGGGCTTTGACGGCAAGCACGTTCAATAAACCGCGCAATTTGTTCAAGACCAACGTGGCGAGGGCTTCGCCTTCGACATCTTCCGCGATAATGACCAAATCGCGTTTGCCCATCTGGACGAGTTTTTCCAACACGGGAACAATGTCGGTGTGCGCGGAAATTTTCTTGTCGGTGATGAGGATGTACGGGTCGGTGATTTCGGCTTCCATCTTTTCGGGGTTGGTGACGAAATAGGGCGAGATGTAGCCGCGATCGAATTGCATGCCTTCGACGTAATCCACTTCAAATTCCAAACCGGTCTTGGATTCTTCGACCGTGATTACGCCGTCTTTGCCGACCTTGTCCATCACTTCGGCAAGCAGTTTGCCGATTTCGGGGTCGCCGCCGGAAATGGTGGCGACGTGGGTCACGTCATCTTTGCCGGCGATGGGCTTGGCAAGTTTTTTGATTTCTTCGACGACGAGTTCGGTGCCTTTTTCGAGACCGCGCTTGAGGAGCATCGGGTTGGCGCCGGCGGCGACGACCTTGAGACCTTCGGTCACAATCGCTTGCGCGAGGACAACCGAGGTGGTGGTGCCATCACCGGCAACGTCGTTGGTTTTGGTGGACGCTTCTTTCAAAAGTTGCGCGCCCATGTTTTCGTACGGGTTTTCGAGTTCGATATCTTTGGCAACGGTAACGCCATCGTGCGTGACCGTCGGCGCGCCGAATTTTTTATCAAGCGCGACATTGCGTCCCTTGGGACCGAGCGTTGTTTTTACCGCATCGGCGAGCGTGTCCACACCAATTTTGAGGTGTTTGCGTGCGTCGCCGGAGAATGAAAGTTGCTTTGCAGCCATGGGTTCCTCCAGTAGAGTGCTGAGGGATGAGTGCTGAGGAATGAGTGCGGGACAAAATGTCTCACCCAGTCCAACCCGACGCCGTTGGTCGGCATCCTCATCGCTCGCCACTTATTTTTGAACAACAGCGAGAATGTCTTTTTCCGAGAGTATCAGCAATTTTTTGTCACCGAGTTTGATTTCGGTGCCGCTGTATTTGGCAAAGATGACTTTGTCGTCTACGGCGACTTCGAGTGGAAGGCGTTTCTTGCCATCTTCATCCCATCTGCCGGGTCCGACAGCCAGAATTTTGCCTTCTTGTGGCTTTTCTTTTGCCGTTTCGGGCAGCAATAGCCCACTGGCGGTAGTTTCGTCGCGGTCTATCGGTTCTACGATGACGCGGTCAGCAAGCGGGCGCAGGGTTTGGTCTGCCATAATGCATCTCCTTGTAGCTTGATTTTTGGGAAATCTCACACAGAAATAGGTTAGCACTCGATTGACGAGAGTGCTAACCGATGATGAATATATCACAGAAATTAGACTTGTCAAGGGGTTTTGGGGAGAAAATTTATAAAAATTTCCTTGTGGCAGCTCGCGTGCGCGGTGAGTGTCCGGACGAGAGCAAGCGCGGCGGGATTGCCGTCCGTCGAAATGAATTTCACGATGCGACGATTTTTTGTTTCGCGGCGCTCTCTGCGCGGCGATTCCATGTCGCACAAAAAACATTCGGCGCGTGTTACCCACGTCTGAACGGTTGGCATCCGGTTGCGCTCGCGCACAAGTCAGTTGACGGCGGAATTGTCGTGCGCGCCGGAACGAGTGGTTGTAACAAACAATTTGCTGACAATTTGGAAATGGATGACACAAACGCGCGATTCTCTGCTATGATATGAAAACTTCTTATTGAAGCTCGTGAGCGCCTCGTCTTGTTCATGGCTGTCAGCAATTCGGAAAGCACAAAATGCGTCCGCAAAGGCAGTTAGAGAATGCCCGGCTTGTAATCGAATTGACATCCGATATGGCGTTGCAAGTACATGAATCCTATTGCTTATTGGTAACACAAACCTTTACAATTCTTGCAAAGTGGTCAATTTGCCCGGCAGTTTGACCGGTCGGAGTGGCACAACTTTTGGGGGGCGAAATTTGGCATTTGTCCTCCACTCGTTCCTTGCAAGGATAGGTGGAGTTTTTGTGTTGCTTGCGAATGTTTTGCCCTGAGCGCATTTCTGATTGAGCCCGCAAGCTCTTGCAGCGCACTTGCACTGTCGCCGGCGGAAGAGAACGTGCAATTCCGCGCCGGTGACATTTTTGACTGACGTGATTTGCGCCGCTCGTCCGGCGCCTTGTCCTTCCGTTCTCTGTCTCTTGCCACGACAGCCGATTCTATCGTGAGAGAATCAATTATGGATAAAGAAACCCAAGCGCGTAACGACAATGCGTATGATGTTTTGCTGCACGAGATCAGTGTGGCGCTGCTCAAGCGGCGTGACGTAGAAGCGTTACTGCAGGACATTGTCGAGCGCGCCGGTGATTTGATGGGCACGAAAAACGGGTATGTGTTTTTGCTCGAACGCGAGACTCACGAGATGGTGATGCATGTCGGTGTTGGCGCGTATCAGGAATTTGTCGGCACGAAAGCAAAACAAGGCGTCGGACTGGCGGGGCGGGTGTGGGAATCCGGTGAAGCACTTGTGGTGGACGATTACCGCACGTGGGACGGGCGTTTGGCGGACCCCAGTCGAAATGTGTTGCGCGCGGTGATTGGCGTACCGCTCAAGTTGAACGAGCAGGTGATTGGCATTATCGGTCTGGCGTATCTGGAAGCGGACAAGCGGTTTGGTCCGACGGAAGTGGATGCGTTGAATCGGTTCGCGGTGTTGGCGGCGCTCGCGTTGGACAATGCGCAGCTGTTGAGCATGTCGCGGCGCGAATTGGCGCAGCGGCAAGCCGCCGAACAATTCCTTGAATCGCTGCTCGATAATTTGCCGGTGATGTTGTTTGTCAAAGATGCAGCCGATTTGCGCTTTGTGCGTTGGAACAAAGTGGGCGAACAAATTACCGGGCGAACGCGCAATGTTTTTCTGGGCAAAAGTGATTATGATTTTTTTCCAAACGAAGAAGCGGATTTTTTCGTCGCCAAAGACCGGGAAACGTTGGCAAGTGGTCAAGTATTGGATATTCCGGAAGAACCGATTCAATCTGCTACCGGCGAGATTCATTGGCTGCATACCCGCAAAGTGCCTGTCATGGGCAGCGATGGGAAACCGGCATTTTTGCTTGGAATTTCCGAAGATATTACCGAACGCAAACAAAAAGAAGAGGCGCTGCGCGAAAGCGAAGAACGCTACCGCGACCTGTTCGAGAACGCCAATGACTTGATTCAAAGCGTGCGCGCGGACGGGCGTTTCGAATATGTGAATCGGATGTGGAAAGAAACGCTCGGTTATGCGGATGACGAAATTGCGACCCTCAATTTCATGCAAGTCATCCATCCCGACGAGCGCCAGCATTGTTTGACATTGTTTGGGCGCGTGATGAGAGGTGAAACCGTTACGGACATTCAGACCGCGTTCATCACCAAAGACGGGCGCAAGTTGTTGATTGAAGGCGATACCTCGCCGCGCATCGTGGACGGGCAAGTGGTCTCGACGCGCGGCATTTTCCGCGATGTAACGGAACGCCGCCGTGCGGAACAGCAAATCCAAATCCAAGCCGCCGCGCTCGATTCGGCTGCCAACACCATTGTCATTACCGATGTGAACGGCAATATCGAATGGGCCAATCGCGCGTTCACGGAAGCGTCCGGGTACACATTGGACGAAGCCATCGGCAAGACGCCGCGTTTGTTGAAATCCGGTTTGCACGATGCCGCGTTTTACAAAAATTTGTGGGCTACGATTTTGCGCGGCGATGTGTGGACCGGTGAAATCATCAATCGCCGCAAAAACGGTGAATTGTATTACGAGGAAATGACCATCACGCCTGTGCGCGCGGAGGATGGAACGATTTTCCGTTTCGTCGCCATCAAGCAAGACATTACCGAACGCAAACGCGCGCAAGAACGTGAAGCATTCCAGAACGCGCTGGTTGCGGCGCAGCTTGAGGTTTCGCCCGACGGCATTTTGGTCGTTGGCGCGGATGACCGCATCCTGTCTTCAAATCATCGCTTTGCAGAGATGTGGGGGATTCCGGAAGAGGTGATGGCATCGGGTTCGGTCGAAGCCCTGCGACAGGCGGTGCGTGAGAGCGTTGTTAACCCGGAAGATTGGCTCAAGCGCAGTGGGGAGATTTATATGAACCCGACGGGCTCGAGCCATGACGAGGTGGAATTTCGCGATGGACGTGTCTTTGAGCGCTACAGCGCGCCGGTGACAGCCGCCGACGGTTCCTATCTTGCGCGCGTCTGGTTCTTTCATGATGTGACGGAAGCTCGCCGCGCCGAATCGCTCGTGCAGCGCGTCGCGCAAGAAGCACACGCGCTGTTTTGGTCGGCGCGGGTGACGAAACTTGATGATGAAACGGCGGAGGCGTACGGATATCATTGGGTAACAGAATACGCGAATGTGGATTCGATTCGGCACATGTACCCGTTCAAGATGGAACCGGGACAGAGCTTTGCTGAAGCATGGTATGCGACATGGGACCCGGAGGACCGGGTTCGCATGAATCGTCAAAGCGCCGAAGCTTTGCGTCAAGGCGCGGAGCGGTACACGCAGGAGTTTCGCGTCCGTGACGCCAATGGGCAAGTGCACTGGATGCTGGAAGAGGCGCGCATTCACAGACTGAGCGAGACCCAGTACCGTGTCTTGGGGGTAAACACAGACATTACCGAAACCAAGTTGGCGGAGGAAGCCATTCGGCAGAGTGAATTGTTGTATCGTTCCTTGGTGGATGTGCTGCCGCAAGCGTTGACGCGCAAAGATCGGGAAGGGCGCGTGACGTTTGGCAATCGGCGTTATTTCGAGGATGTGCAGTTGACGCCCGAAGACTTGTATGGCAAGACCGATTTTGATTTTCACCCGCGCGCACTCGCGGAAAAGTATTGGCAAGATGACTTGCGCGTGCTGCGTGACGGTGAAACGATTGACACGATAGAACCGCATCAGCGCGGGGACGGCACGCACATCATGGTGCATGTGTTGAAAACGCCGATTCGCAATGCGGCGGGTGAGATAGACGGGATTCAAGTGATGTTTTGGGACATAACGGAGGAGCAGGAACGTCAAGAGCAGTTGCGGCGGCAGGCGGCGTATTTGAGTGCGCTGCAAGAAATCTCGGTGGGGTTGATGCAGCGGTTGGATGTCAAGGCGGTGCTGCAAGACATTGTGGCGCGAGCGGGGCAGTTGATGGGGACGGAAAACGGGTATGTGTTTTTGCGGGATGCGGGTGGAGAGGAGATGGAATTGCGGGTCGGCGTGGGAGCCTACGAAGGATTTGTCGGCCGGCGAACCCGGATGGGAGTAGGGTTGGCGGGGGAAGTGTGGCGTGAGAATGCGCCGGTGGTGGTGGACGATTATCGGAATTATGGGGGACGGCTGCAGGATGCGAGTCGGGACATTTTGCGCGCGGTGATTGGGGTGCCGCTGCGTTCGGGTTCGGAAGTGATTGGAGTGATTGGTTTGGCGTATTTGGATGCGGAGCGAAAATTTGGCGCGCAGGAAATCGAGGCGCTGGAGCGGTTTGCGCAGCTGGCGGCAATTGCGCTGGACAATGCGCGTTTGTACGAATCAGCGCAGCTCGAGTTGGCGGAACGCACGCGCGCAGAGCAGGCGTTGGCGGTGCAGCTGCGTCAAACCGAATTGATTAACCGTGTGATGAATCACGCGGTCAGTTTCAATGTGGACCGCGCACTCGAGGAAATTTGCGCCGACCTCGCGGGGTATTTTGACGCCGACCAAGCCGGGATTGCGCTGTTCAGTGATGACAAAACAACTTTGACCGTCGTTGCGGAACGTCATCCCGAAGGCAGTCCGCCTGTTGTCGGTTATCAAATTCCGGTCGCCGGTAACCCATCCACCGAAATTGTTTTGGAAACGCGCCGTCCGGCAGCGTTCTCTGATGCCCTGCACGACCCGCGCCTGGCGTCTATTCACGACCTGATGCAAGCGCGCAATACCGCATCCATTTTGATTGCGCCGCTGTTTGTGCGTGACGAAATTATTGGGACGGTTGGCATTGATTCGCATGTGCCGCGTGAGTTTACGGCTGATGACCTTGCCGTCACCGAACGCGCGGCGTTGGCAATTTCGACCGCATTGGAAAATGCGCGTTTGTACAATGCCGTGCAGCAGGAATTGGAAGAACGCACACGCGCCGAAGCGCAAGCGCGTCAACGCAACCTCGAATTGGAATCGCTGAATCGCGTTGCCAGCGCCATGATGTCCAACGAGCCGGTCGAAGTTTCATTGACGCAGATGGCACGTGAATTGGTGGACACGTTCCACGCGCGCAACTGCGGCATTGCATTGTTGAATCCGGAACAGACGGAACTGCTCGTTGTGGCAGATGCGCTTGCCGAAGAACACGAGCAGCATGCGGTGGGGATTGTTATTCCGGTCAAAGGGAATCTCTCTTCGGAATATGTCATCAACAACAAGAAATCGTTGGTCATTCGCGACCCGCAAAATGATCCAATCACCGAAACGATTCATGAACGAATGCGCGACCGCCAAACTACCTGTCTGGCAATCATTCCCTTGTTGTCCGGTGAACAGGTGATTGGCACTATCGGCTTGGACACCACGGAACAGGGGCGCGTCTTTACCGAAGATGAAATTCGCGTGGCAGAAACGATGGCTTCGCAAATGGCAAACGCTCTCGAAAAGCAGCGCCTGTTGGAAGAGACCCAACGCGAAGTGATTCAACGCACGCGCGCGGAACGAATCCAGAATACCTTGTTCCGCATTGCGGACGCGGTAAATACCTCGATTTCGGATTCGGATTTTTATGCGACGCTGCATTCCCTTGTCGGTGAGTTGGTCTATGCGCCCAACATGTATATCGCGCTGTATCATCCGGCAGAGGACGCGCTTGAATTTGCATATTTCAAGGATGAACAGGATGCGCCGCCTCAGGATTCCGACCGTCTGGTGCCTGCCGGGAAACGCATCACGACCTGGGTGATCAAGAAAGGGCAGCCGTTGTTGGGCGACACGCCCACGCTCAGGGCAATGGCGGAACGCGGTGAAATTGAGTTGTTTGGAAATATCTCGTTCGAGTGGCTTGGGATTCCGCTCAAGCGCGGCGCAGAAACGTTTGGGATGTTTGCAGTACAGAGTTATGCGGCGGCGCACACCTATGACGCGGCGGAATTGGAATTGCTGTTGACGCTTGCGCCGGAAATTTCAAACGCAATTACGCGGCGACAGGAACAAGCATCGTTGGTCCGACGCAATCGCGAGTTGGCTGTGTTGAACCGGGTTACGCAGCTTGCCTCCGAAAGCAATGAGCTGTCTCTGACACTCGACGCAATCGCCCGCGAGATGGTGCAAGTGTTTGAGGCGCGCAACTGCGGCATTGCATTGTATTCGAACGACCAAACGGAATTGCTCGTGGTGGCGAGCGCATCGTTGTCTCCGGACGAGCCAAGCACTCTGGGCGTTCGAATTCCGATTGCCAATAATCCGTCCACGCTGCGCGTGCTCGAGACGCGTCAATCGCTGGTCATTGAAAATGCGCAGACGGACCCGCTCACTGCACCGATTCATGATTTGATGGTGGAACGAAACACGTTCGGGTTGATGCTGGTGCCGCTGCTCTCGGGCGGTCAAATCATTGGCACGGTGGGGATTGACCTGAATGACCCACGCCGCTTTTTCACGCCGCAAGACGTGCGTCTGGCGGAAACCATCGCAAACCAGTTGGCGAATGCCATTGAAAAGCAGCGGTTGTTTGAGCAGACCAGCGCACGCGCGCAGGAACTCGCGGCGCTGAATGAAACGGCCAGAGTTATTTCACAAGAATTGACGCCGGAACGTTTATTTGAAAATGTGCGCGCGCAAGTGTCGAGCGTCATGCCTGCCGACGCGTTCTTTGTGACGCTGTATGACCGCGCCGGCGACTCGGTTTCCTATCCGTATATTTTTGATGATGGCAAAACGCATTCCGCCCCCAACACAGCGCTATCGCTGCGCGGCAATTTGCGGACCGTTATTGAAACCGGCAATTCGTTGATGGTGAATCGGACGCCGGAAGAGATTGCAGAAATGCAAACGCGCATCAATGCCGAAACTGCGATTGGGAATGTCAACAAGGTATCGGCATCTTTGCTCTATGTGCCGCTGCGTAGTGGCGCTGAGGTTATTGGCTGCATCTCGGCGCAAAGCTATTCGATGAATGCGTACACGGAACGCAATGTCAAGTTGATGGAAGGGATTGCGAGTCATGTCGCCGTCGCCTTGAGAAACGCGCAACTCTTCCAGGAAACCCAGGACGCCGCGGATCGGTTTGCCACGTTGAATCGTATTGCACGCGCAGTCACGACACCCACAGGGTTTGACGAATTGGCACATGCCATTTATCGCGAAATTGATGCTTTGCTCAAGCCCGATGCGTTTTTGATGGCGCTCTATTCGCCTGCCGAAGAGATGATGGATTTTCGGTTGCGCGTGGATCGCGGCATCGAATATCCGCCCGAACGGACGCCGATGAGCGGTTCGCTGTCGGGGCGTGTGGTCACGCAAGGCGCACCGTTGCTAATTCCGGATTTGCTCCGTTCCGAGAATCCGGACGAAGGGGTGACGTTTGGCAGCACCGACGATGTACGCACCTGGCTCGGCGTGCCCCTGCGGAGCGGCGAATCCATGATTGGGGCCATGGCGATTCAAAGCTATACGCCGGACCGTTACAGTGAATCCGAAGCCAGACTTTTACAGACGATTGCCGACCAAATCGGTGTGGCGGTGGAACGCGCGCGGTTGTTTGAAGAGACCGAGAAACGCGCGACCGAAGTGGCGGTCATGAACGAACTCGCGCGCGCCTTGTCCGGCGAACTGGACAGCGGCAAATTATTCGCGACCGTGCATGAATATCTGCCGCGTCTGCTGACAACGGATGCCTTTATCGTCTGGTTGTATGACCCGGTGACCAACACGATTACGCGTCCGGTTTTGTACGACAAGGGACAGTTTTTTGCGGATGAACCATCACCGCGTTCTCCCTCAGGCAATGTAGCGCGGGTTTTGGAGCGCGGGGAACCGGTCAGCGTCAATCTTTCGCGCGCGGAATGGGAGCAAGAAAAGCTCAAAATCGAGGCGCTTTTGGGGACCGAAACGCCGTCCGCTTCCTTGCTCTATGTGCCACTGCGCTCCGGCGATGAAATTCGGGGGGTCATGTCTGTCCAGACCTATCAATTCGACGCGTATCGGGCGCCGCAAATCGCGTTGTTGACGAGCGTGGCAAGTCATGTGGTCAGCGCCTTGGACAATGCGCGTCTTTTTGGTGAGACCGAAAACGCGTTGGCGGAAGCGCGGACCTTGTATGAAATCAGTGCGCGTTTGAATACCGCGAGTTCGACGCAAGAGGCGCTCGAAGCCGCTGCCGGTCCGGCGATTGTGGCGGGCGCTGCCTCGGCATCGCTGTTCCGAATTATGACGGATCAAGACGGGATGCCTACGGAATTGGAGTTGATTGGTTTCTGGCCGCGCAGTTCAGAGCTGCCGATTCCGCTCGGCACGCGATTTGCGAATGAATCCATCAGGGCTAGCCGCTGGATTGAAAATCCCTTCGAGCCGTTCCTCGTCTCGGATGTCGCGGCAGAGTCCACCATCAATACCGTAGCGCACATCGGATCTCAAAAGTCACATGTGCATTCGACGGCGTTGCTGCCGCTCAAAGTGGCAAATCGCTGGGTCGGGTTGTTGAGTGTGAATTGGCAAGAGCCGCATGATTTTACACCGCGTGACCAGCGTCTCTATCGCGCTATCATGGCACAAGCGGCAACCGTGTTGGACAATCGTGCATTGTTTGAACAGACTCAGGCATCCTTGCTTCAGACGCAAGACGCCTTGTTCCAAGTTCAACAAACGCAAGCCCGCCTCAACTTGCAATATCAAACCGCGCAGCTCTTGGCGGCGGCGAGCAGCTTTGATCAAGTTGCGGAACCGCTTTTGGAAACTGTCTGTCGCGCGCTGCAATGGGAGATTGGGGAGTACTGGGTCGCGGACCAATCGGCGCAGCGTTTGGCGCTGGCGCACAGCTGGGGCGTGGAAACGGCGGAAATTCAATCTTTTGTTCAGGATTCGGTCGGGCTGACGTTTGCATTTGGCGAAGGGTTTGCGGGCGCCGTCTGGGCGGAACATCAACCGCTTTGGTCGGGCGACATTTTGAATGACCCGCGTTTCCGTCAAACTGCTTCCGCGCGCCACGCCGGACTGGTCAGCGCGATTGGCTTCCCGTTGTTTGGCGAGGCGCAGGTGTATGGTGTCGCGGTCTTTTTCAGTACGCGTATGCAGCTGTTGGATGAACGTACGATTGCGACCATGACCGGTGTGGGCAACCAAATCGCTCAATATCTGCAGCGCCGCGAAGCCGAAACGGCGTTGGCGCAAAGCAAAACACAGTTGGCAGAAGCGATGCGGCTTACGCATCTGGGAAGTTGGGAATATGAGGTTGCGAGCGATACCTTTACGTTTACAGATGAGTTTTATGCAGTGCTGCACACTACGGCGGCGCGTGAAGGTGGTTATACCATGACCTCTGCGCAGTACGCGCAAAAATTTGTGCATCCGGATGATTTGCCAATCGTCGGCATCGAGGTCAGAAATGCGATTGCGACGACTGATCCGAATTATGAGCGCGAAATTGACCATCGTATTTTGTATGCGGATGGTGGATTGGGTTATGTGACGGTGCGGATCCGTGTGGTCAAGGATGCGGAAGGACGGACGGTCAAGACTTTTGGTACGAATTTGGACATTACCGAACGCAAGCGGGCGGAGGAAGCCATTCGGCAGAGTGAATTGTTGTATCGTTCCTTGGTGGATGTG
>CAZXYP010000129.1:0-11024 GCA_964644955.1 uncultured Anaerolineales bacterium
ATTCCATCAATTTCGTTTCATCACGCATAAACGGAATCACTTCGGGCGAAACCAGTCCCGCCATGTCCAACATCGGGCGCGCATCAAAATATGCTTGCGCGCCAATATCGTGCGCCGCAATCAAAGCATTCGGCGGCAAATGTTCGCGCGTCCAATGGGCGACCGCGACCATTTCGCATTGAATCACCGCGACGGATTGCGCGTACAAATTCGCGCCGAGCAGATAAAAGACGCCGAGCAACACCGCGATGGTAATCGCCCACGCGCGGCAAATCACGCGGACAGAGATTTTTTGAAACAACCCTGCCGTTCCCGCGATGCCGTACAGAATGACAAAGGGAATGATGGGCATGAGATACCGCCCGAACTGATATTCCACCGGCAACCGCCACGCATACAACAGCGGCAGTAACACAAGCCATGCCAGCGGCAGTAGCAGCGTGTATTTTTTTTCACGCGCCAATCGCCACGCGCCGTACAACAATCCCGGGATCAGCAAAATTTGCGCGCCAATCAACGGCTGGCGATACATTCGCAGCCACCGCGTTACAAGATTCTCCTGTGTCAACACCTCATATTCCGCTGCTTTGGCATAAAACGTATTCGGCAGCAGTGTGCCGCTCGTCCACACATTGAACGCGAGATACGGCGCGAGAAAAATGAAAAAAGCCACCGCGAATCCGACAAGCATCTTGAGACGTTGAGCCATCGGAACGTTGGAACGCGGAATCAACAAACCGATTCCAACCAACAGCGCAAGCACAACTCCTTCGGGACGCGTCAGCGTGAGCAAGCCCGCGAGCAATCCAAGATAAAACGCGTTGCGCCGCGCGAAAAACGCTTCGACCAATGTGAGCGACAAAAACACAAACAGTGTAATTTCCATCCCACTCACTGACGCCCAAACCATGTGCCACTCGAAAAGCAAAACAAGCGGCGCGAACCAATCCGCCGCACGCGCGTTGGCGGTCAAATGCGTTGTGACGCGCTGCGTCATGAACGCGGACGCGCCGAGAAATACAACGCCCAACAAAATGGTCCACACACGAAAATCAACCCCCAACGCATACCCGATGCCGAGCAGCATCGCCCACAGCGGCGAGGTGGTCCCCGCGCTCGGTTGTCCCGCAAAAAAAGAAAATTCAAGCCGCGTGCCGAGATTGCGCGCATAGACCTGATGAATCCACGCGTCGTCGAGCGGAAAACCAAATGCGCCGTTTTGGGCAGAATCGGTGTTTTGAAGGAAACTGACGAGGAGATAAAACGCGACCGTAAGCGCGGCAAGCAAAAAATACATTGCGGGGGCGAACCTACGCGGGCGCCCGCCTGCCAAGGATGGAACCTTCATAGGCGCGCGAGAAGAAATGCGCCGCCGAGCGCAAGCAATAACGCGGCAAGCAGCGGCACGACAAACGGCGACAGCGTGTCGAGCCACGACGTTTGCGCGGCAAGCACCAACACCGTCCACGGTTTCGACACTGTGCGTTGATACGCCCACGCGCCGGCATCAAAATCCGCCGCGTCGAGTTGGTCAAGCGCGCCTTGAGTCACCAAGTGCTGCGCGCGTTCCAGATTCGTCGCGCGCAGGAGCGGCATTTCGGCGCCATAATTTTGTTCGGATACAAGCTGCGCCGCGCGTGCGGCGTCGAGCGCGCCAAACGACGCCATGCGCCGCGCGGGGTCGCCCGTATCGTCCAGGCGCACGCCGTTCTCGTCACTCAACACGGCATAAAAGTTTTCGCCGCGCGGCAGCACGTCCCACAACTCTTGCGCCGCCACGCGCAGCACGAACGCGCCTGCGATTTCATTCGCATTGTTGAGCACCGGCGCGGCATAATAGTTGGAATACTCGGCGCGGTCGCGCGCTACCGGCGACAAGGCAATGTGACCGTTCAGCGCCGCGCGCACGAATTGGCGCTGTGCCAGCGAACTGCCCCACCCGTCCAGCGTGGACATGATAACCGTCCCGTTCGCATCCACAATCAACGCCTCGCGGACATTTTTGTCGGACGCGACCAATGCTTTCAATTCATTCAATGCAACCGAAGCGCGTTCCGCGCGCGTCTCGGGCGTAGAGGACGCAAACGCGCGAATCGAAGGGAATGCGGCGAAAGTAAACGTCTGCTGCATCCGCAATTGCCAAAGGCGGTCATATTCGTTCGCCGTCCGCCGCGCGATTTCTTTAAGGTCGAGAGCATTGGGAATTGTGATCGCGGCAAAGAATACCAACGGAGTAAGCGCAACGAACAGCAAGAGAAAAAAAGTGACTAGCAATGTACGGGAGCTGGTTGACATCGGGCGAAAATTATAACACAGTGGGCGCGTCATTCACGCACACGCTGATATATTTCGTATTGACCAAACTTTTCGAGTGGACGAAACGCGCCTTGCTCAATCAGCGCCTGATACAATTTCCATGTGCGCGCCGTTGATCCGACAACAAGGTAATCGGGGGCACTTGTCAACGCATCACAAGCAACCGCCGCGGGCAGCTGCGCGGCACGGTTGTTCAAATCCAAGTGCAGAGCGTCGGGCGGATAAGGATAAGGGCGTTTCAGGTCGAGAAATAATGGGCTTTCGTACGTTTTGGTGCGCGCGTTCGGCGGGGCCTGTTGATTCAAAGATTCCGTCGTCGCGGTCACCTCCAAGACCCAAAACGCGATTCGCACATCATTATCGCGCTCAAGCAATCTCAAAAATCGTTTGTGCCGCACACGTTTGCATGCAAAATAACACACCCCCAAGGGAATCGGCGTGCCTACAAGCCATGCAGCGATGAACGCGGTGATGCGAATACTTGGCGAGAGGACCAAACCGAATACGCGGCAGCATCAAAACTAGAAAGAAATAAGCTGCCCACACGATTTTGGAATCAAATAAGCTGCGCGTGAGCCAAAAGGTCATGGCAAGCGCGGCAAGCATTCCAATTCTACGCGACGCTAAAAGTCTATCCTTCATCCCAATCTACGGCGGGCGCGGAATCGAGCCGGCAGAACGCGGGGACACCCAAAGGAAAAAAACACATAACCAAGCGACGAAAACGCTAAGTTGAACTCACGAAGGTAGGTCCGTCCCGATGCGCTTGGGTCGCAGTGCATCGGCAACTGGATACAACAAGACCAATCCATTGAGCAAGTAAAAATAGAGTCTCAACGTCAAAACAATTGGTACACTTTCGGCTTCGTTGACCCCAAACAATCCAAAAAGGAAAACAGCTGTCACCTCATACACTCCGAGTCCACCTAAAATCTGAATTGGGACGTACGAAAACAAGATGCTCAAAACATTGACAAAAAAGATTGCCGCGATACTTGCGGACAATCCAAAGAGTTGAAAATTTATCCATGCCATCAACAATGAGAGCACAAGAATAGATGCCGAATATTTCAACAGCAATAAAAAATCGTGACGCAGCTCTCTTGGCTCCATCTTTGCCAGTTCATCAAGCGCATTCATCACGCTCAACCCAATTTTGGTCTGTTCGACACCCAGTGCACGCAAGAAAGATTGCAGGAGCTGCGCAACACGGGGCGTCTTTAGCAACAACAGTATTGCAAACAGACAAAGCAGTGCAAGACACAGACTCAAGAAGCTGACCAATGGACGAAGAATAACAATGTGCTCCCATACTAGCGCACTCGTTATCGTAATTACCGGTAACAACACAATCAAATCACCGAGCCGCGCAAGCAAAATTGCGGCAACACTTTGTCGCAATTGAACATGATGGTCCAGTTTCAAAGCAGCGAGGTAGGAGGCTGTTCCGACCAGAGTCGAAACAAGGTTGGTCAATCCTGTTTGCAGGGTCACTATTTTGACCATTGTCCCAAAAGGAATTACATACCTGAGCAAAAACCAAGAACGCCGTGCAAGCATCCAGAGAATGACCACAAACAAAAAGACACTGAGGGGCAGGCAAGTGATGTTCATTTGATTGAACATACGCAGCAAGTCCTGCGCCTTCAGTCGCGTCAAGAGCAACGCAATCAATCCTAGTGCCAGCATCAATTTGATGCACGACCAAAGATCAACTTTTTTCAAAACGCTTTTCATCTGTCAGAACCTTTTCCCATTGCTGTACCATCGCGTCCACGCTAAAGCAGTGCAGCGCGCGTTGTTGTGCCGCGCGCCCGCGTTCTCGCGCCTCCTGCGGTTGAGTTATTGCCTCCTTCATCGCGTGCGCAAGTGCTGGCACATTGTCAGGCGGCACGAGCCAGCCCGTTATGCCATCTTGAATCAATTCCAGATTGCCGTCCACCGCGCTCGCCACAATCGGGCAACCTGCCGCCATCGCTTCCAACACCGCGTTCGACATGCCTTCAAAACGCGCAGGATGGACGTACACATCGAACGCACCGAGCAATTGCGGCACATCATAGCGATAGCCCACGAAATGAACGCGCTCGGCAATGCGCAATTCGGCTGCGAGCGCGCGCAAGGCAGTCTCTTGTTCGCCCTCCCCAACCAACACAAGCTGTACGTTTGCGTTTGGCAAATTCGCCAACGCGCGCAATAACACATCGAATCCTTTTTGTGGGACGAGGCGCCCAATACTCCCCAATACAACCGCCTCCTGCGGCAAATTCCATTGTGCGCGCAGCTCCTCACGTGCGACGGGCGCTAAATAGTTTTCAACGGAAATTCCATTTGGAATCACAACGATTTTGTGCGGGTCAACACCCTCGCCGGAAATGGCAAACCCGCGCACAGTCTCACTATTTAGGATGACAACGTCCGCCAGCGACATCGAAAGCCGCGTCAGTGCGCGTTTCAGTGACGAATAATTGACGTTGCGCGCACGTAAAGAGGAGATCAAACGGGGAATATGCGCTGCGCGCGTCAAAGGGCGTCCAATCAAATCCGCCACATACAACAGCGTTACTGCGACATCAAAGTTTTCCGCGCGCAGCCATTGATACGTCTCTAAAAATCCTATCCCTGTCACCCATTTTTTTTTGCCGACGATACGTACCACAACCTCGTGCGCTTGCAAACGCTTCACCAACTGCGCATCCACGCTCTCATTCAAACACACAACGGCTTGGGAATGTCCGCGCACATGCAACCCCTCTGCCAATTGTTCCAACACGCGCTGCGTACCATCCGCGCGCAGATGGTCAATAAAGTACACAATCTTCATGCAAACTGCTTCGCCCAAACCGCAAACATCAACAACGCCCACAATTTTTTGCCGTGATTCGCGCGTCCGCTCGCGTTTTGTTCAAATAGATTACGCACCGCGTTCGGCTCGAACCATTCATCCAACGCGCGATTTTCCACCAACCGTTCGCGCGCCCATGACTGCAAATCGTCGCGCAGCCACAGACCGATTGGCACACCAAACCCTTGTTTGCCGCGCGTCAAAATCTCATCGGGCAATTTATCGGCAAACGCACGCTGCAAGAGCCATTTGGATTGCTTGCCGCGCACTTTGAATTTTTCCGGCAAGCGCGCGGTCCATTCCACCCATTCTGCATCAAGCAATGGGGCGCGTCCTTCCAACGAATGTGCCATCGTCATGCGGTCGGTCTTGGGCAATAAATCCCCCGCGAGGTACGTGACATGGTCTGCATACAACGTTCGGTCCAACAAACTCGTCGCCTGCGCCTCATCATACGCGCGCGCGATCACATCCACCGTACTTGTGTACGCCAATTCGTCTCGCAAACGCGGCGAATACAATTCCATTTTTTCGGCGTGCGAAAAGTACGAACCCCAACGCACCAGAGATGCTTTGTGCGTAACGGCAGAAAATTGCGAGAGACGTTTCAAGCCCGTAATTGGATTGCTGTCTTCAGGCAACCACCATGGTTCGGGCAAACGCGACGCGGCAGCCGGCACAAGTTGCTGTGTCACCCACGCGGGCAGCGCCGCGTACGGACGCAGCCAGCCATCCAACACATAGCGCCGATACCCTGCGAGTGTCTCATCCCCGCCGTCGCCACACAACGCGACAGTGACATGCTGGCGCGTTTCGCGCGCAAGTTCGTACAACGGCAGAGCAGCAGGGTCGGCAAATGGTTCATCCGCCGCGGACGCGACACCTTCAATCACACGCGTCAAATCGTTCGGGCGAAATAAAAACTCATGATGCTCGGTGCGATAGCGTTCGGCAATCAAACGGGCATAGTGCGTTTCCGAATAGTGCGTTTCCCGAAACCCAATGGAAAACGTTTTGACAGGCGCGCTAGAATGTTCTGCCATCAACGCGACAATGATGGACGAATCCATCCCACCACTCAAAAACGCGCCCAGTGGCACTTCGGAAATCAACCGCCGCTTGACCGCTGCGTTCAATACTTCGCGCGCTCGCTCCGCCGCGTCGTTTTCGCTAATGTTCCATTTTGGTTCAAATTCCAATTGCCACCAGCGCTCGACGTGAGGCGGCGCATTATTTTCCAAAATCAATTTGTGCGCGGCAGGCAGTTGAAAAATATTTTCAAAAATAGTGAGTGGGTCGGGTGTGTATTGCAATGTGAGGTAATGATGCAGTACTTGTGTGTTGATGCGACGTTCCATCCATGGCGCGACGAGAATTGCTTTGGCTTCGGAACCGAATACGAGTCCGCGCGCTGAGTGCTGCCAATACAATGGTTTCTTGCCCATGCGGTCGCGCGCGAGCAGCAAACGCCTTTTATTTTCATCCCATAATGCGAACGCAAACATGCCATTGAATTTTAGCAGCGCATCATCACCCCATTCTTCGTACGCATGAACGACAACTTCCGTATCGCAGCGCGTCGCAAAACGATGCCCGCGCGTTTCCAACTCCACCATCAAGCCCTGATAATTATAAATTTCGCCGTTATACACAATGACGATGGAATGGTCTTCGTTATAAATCGGCTGCCATCCGCCCGCGACATCAATAATTGCCAAACGGCGCATCGCCAAGGCGACGTTTTCGCGTACAAAGAAACCTTCGCCATCGGGTCCGCGATGGCGCAGCGAATCATTCATTTGCTGCAACAGCGCCCGGTCAATCGGTTCGCCGTTTTGTGTAACGTATCCGCAAATACCGCACATATGCGCAGACTACGCGGGCTTGATGGACAGCCGCGCCGTAAAATCAATCCGATGAAAATAGGGTGTAAGGTTTAGCTCGGCAATAGATTCATCCACTGCCTGGCGAGCGCCGCGCCAATAACCATAGTCATCAATAATCAACCCGCCGCCCGGCATGACGCGCAGATACAGCTCAACCAATTCGTGTTTGGTGGAAACATGCCAATCCGTAACGCCGCAGACTTTTGGGGAGAAACGACTTGATTCAACGCGTCCGCCGAAACACGAATTGATTGCACCCCGTCCAACCGTGCGTGGGCAGAACGCGCAGACCTTGGAAACCCAACGACACGAAAACATTTTCGACTTGCGCGCGCGACGCATATTCATACGGGTAACCACCCAGCCAGTCGCGTAAATCGTGCTGAAATTCCATCCCGCGATTTTTCGCGTCCGGGTTGCGGCTTAACATTCTGACGCGCAATGCCATGGGCCCTGCCATGCATTGGAGCATCCACGCCTGCACGCGCGGCGAACCGGAAGCAAACATCCGTTTGATGAAACGCCAGACCGGCGCAGTCCAATGCCGATTGTATATCGCGATGACCAAGTACCCCTGTGGCTTTACCAAGCGCGCCGCGTTTTGAAACGCGCGCGCCATATTCCCCGTGTGATGTAGAACTCCCCAGCTGTGGACAATCTCAAATCCGCCGCGCGCGCACTGCGTCTCAACCCACGCATCGTCCAAAATTGAAGCAATTTCAAACGGTGGCACAGCCATTTGAGGAAAAAACTTTGCCGTTGCCCGCAAAGCACGTTCGCATTGCGGATCCAAATCTATCCCAAACGCGCATGCGCCCTGCTCTGCCGCAAGCATCAACGCCAAACCCTGTCCAAAACCAATATCCAAAAACGATTTTCCACGCAACGAAATCCCGGTAAACAATTCGGCAAAATCACGCCGGGCTTGCTCGAGCCGTTCGGCGTTTAAACTGCGCGTGGAAAACGATTCCCAATTATCGCCAAATGAAAATTTCGCGCCGGTTTCCATTTTCATACCCCGGATAAATTCGCCATCCGCGCGCTTGCCCCGTTCAATTTTCCCGCCGACGCCATCGTTTGAAACAATTCGACATACGCGTCCGCCACATCCTCCCACGCAAACTGCTGCGCGCGTGCGCGCGCCGCGTTCCCCATTTGTCGCGCAACGTCGCGCCGCGCCGCCAAAAATTTCAAATGCGCCGTCAACGCGGCTACATCCGCCCAATCAAACAACAAGCCATTCACATTTTCCACAACCAGTTCTCGCGTCCCCGGCGTCCGCGTCACCACCAACGGCAAACCCGCCGCCATCGCTTCCAATGTCGCCACGCTCATGCCTTCATTGTACGACGCCAACACAAACACATGCGCGTTAGCATAGGATGCCGCAATCTTTTCGCGCGGTACATACCCGACAAAACGCACGCGGTCTGCCACACCCAACTCGCGCGCCAATCTTTCATAATGCGGCAGCGCGTCGCCTGTGCCGACCAAATCCAAAGTCACGTCCACCCCTTGCGCGGTCAAGCGGCGCACCGCCTCGATGAGATGCCCCTGCCCTTTGCGCTCAATCAAACGCGCCACACAGAGCAAACGCAGCGCGCCATCCTCCGGTATCGTCGCCACAGAAAACGCGTCGAGATCCACTCCATTCGCCACAATCGTCACCGGCACGCGCGCGTCTATGCGCTGAATCATTTTCGCCTCGTCGCCGCACTTTGCAATCACATGCGTCGCGCCATGCCACACCGCGCGAATCAGGGGTGACAACAGCGGATACAACGCGCCGTACCGTTCTTCAAACCCCGGAATATCCGGACCGCATACGCGCACCCAATACGGCAAGCCCATCATTTTTCTCAACGCGTACGCCACCGCGCCCGCCGGCACCGCGCTCCACGCAAATACAAAATCGTATCGCTTTTGCTGATGCAAGGTTCGCGCATACGGCAGCGCGCGCGCCGCATACGTTACCAATTCACGATTCGACGAATGATGCAGGTTCTGATTATTGACCGGCACAAAATGCAACTGCACGCGTTCCGCAAATTGGGTTTGCGCGTACGCGCGCCCCAATCCCGACGTCACCACATCAATTTCCAAATGCGGCACACGCGCCCAACGCGTCAGCAGCGCGCGATGCACCGTGCCGGTGCCGCCGCCGAGCGGTGGAAATTCATTATTGAGCATCAAAATACGCATCACGATTTCCGTATGACCTGCCGCACGATATACAGCGGGCGATGTTTCACTTCTTCAAAAATGCGCCCGACGTACTCGCCAATCACCCCAATCGTAATCAACTGAATTCCCGCCAGAAAAAAGATTGCCACAATCGTCGTCGGAAAACCCGGCGGCGACAAACCCCAAAATACTTTTTGAATCGTGTAAATGACGGCAAGCAAAATGGAAAGCACCGATACCACAATCCCCACCATCGAGATGATCCGCAAAGGCAGGTAACTGAACGAGACCAAACCGTCCAACGCAAGCGTCACCAGTTTGCCATAACTGTAATTGGTCCGTCCGGCAAAACGCGCCGCGCGTTCATACGGCAAACCAACCTGGTCCAAGCCCACCCAACTGCGAATCCCGCGCACAAAGCGATTGCGCTCCGGCATCTTCACCAGCAAATCTACGACGCGGCGGTCCATGATGCAAAAGTCGCCCGCATCCAGCGGAATCTCGATATTGGCAACACGCTGCAGCAGCCGATAAAACAACGCATACGCCGTGCGCTTGAACCATCCTTCTTTGCGTTGTTCGCGAATCGCATACACCACATCATGCCCTTCCCGCCATTTCGCAATAAATTTTCCCAACACTTCGGGCGGGTCCTGCAAATCCGCGTCCATCACAATCACAGCATCCCCTTGCGCCGCGTCCAACCCCGCGCTAATTGCCGCCTGATGTCCAAAATTGCGCGCGAACGAAATGACCGTCACGCGCGCGTCGCGCTGCGCCATGCCCGACGCGATTGCCAAACTGCGGTCGCGACTGCCGTCGTCTATAAAAACAATTTCAAAATTCGGTTCGACCGCTTCGAGCGTCGTCACCAAACGCCGGTACAATTCTTCCAGATTCTGTTGTTCATTCAGAACCGGAATCACGACCGACAAGACCGGGCGCGGCGTTTGCGCTACCGAGAACTGCAAGCCCTCGATGCGAAATCCGTTTGTGTGCGTCAATTGCGCAAGCGCACGGCAAAACGCCAGCGCCGCTTCCGCGTCTTGCGTGGGAATGATTGACGGCGCGACGTTTGCGGATTGGGGTTTGGTTTCCTCAAGGGTGCCTGTCATATCCGACTCCTCGAAAACGTTGCGCGGGCGTATCAGCGCGCACGCCGATAAATCTGATACGCACCAAAACGCACAGTAGGCAAAAAGACACGCTGTGCGAGGACGGTATCATAGACATGCCAATCCTGACTGAACGGACCGACCACCAAATAATCGGGATTCTGCGCGAGTGCATCGTACAGGACCGGATACTGCGGGTCAAGAGTGCGGCGAATGTATTCGACATGCAGCTGGTCAGGCGGATAATGATACGGACGATTCAAATAAAAAAATAATTCCGCATCATAGGTTTCCACGTGCGCCTGCGGCGCGGTTTCCGTATTCAAGTACGCGGCAGCGCGCGCCGCGTCCTCATTCGCACCTGCGAAAAACGCCCACAGCAGCATCAACACCGTGAACGGCGCCGTCATGGCAAACAGCAGGATTGCCGCCAACGCGCCTAACGCGTTGATTTGCGGACGCGTCCAGCGCAGCGCCCCCGTCGCGCGCCGCATTGTTTCACGCACGCCAAAATGATGCGTCCAATCATCCAACATCGCGGCGGCAAACATCGCGCCAAAAAAGGTTGGCGGATACATGTACCGCGGAATGGAACTGTTTGCCAGCAAGAGAAACCATGCAACCCAACTTGACACGAACAGCAGCAACCACAGACGCACACCATGTTCCATACTTGTA
>CAZXYP010000129.1:11034-13164 GCA_964644955.1 uncultured Anaerolineales bacterium
GCGCGCGCGAAACCATTTCACTCCGCCAAAAATCAAACCGCACAGGGTCAACAACCCAAATTCCAACAGCAGCACCAATGCCTTGGCGCGCATCGCCGGCACCGTAACCAACGCCAGCACTTGCAACAATCCGCTGACCGACGTAGGCGCCACGCCATTCTGCCCCAACAACCATGTTAACAAATGCAACAACGCGTTGTACCAAACATACGTAAAGGCGACAACCCCCACGCAAAGCGCGACGCGGCGAAATTGCCGTTGCCACGCCGCCCACAACATCACGCCTGCAAATGCGAGAGCAAAAAACGGGAGCGGCTGGGCTTTGCTGAACAGCGCGATGCTCCAACAGAATCCGATAGACGGGACACTGAGCCAAGGTTTCTTTTCAAGGGACACCATCAAGACCAAACCCGCTGTCAAGCCGAGCAGCATCGCCGCTTCGCCCAGCAGCTGTCGTCCGTTCAAGACAACGTGCATGTGCGGATGCATCGTCATCAACAACAAAACACCAAATGTCGCCCATGCAACCGTCCGACTGTACAATTGGCGCGCCAACACCCACAGCAGCAGCAGCGCGCCGCAAGTGAGGATAACACTCACCGCGCGCGCCTGCACCAAACCGACGCCAAACACGCGCATACTCAACGCGGCGAGCCATGCAGTCGGAAATGCCGATTCCAGTCCGGGCGGCGCCAGCTGCCCGTCCAACAAACGCGCATACGTTCCCTGCTCAACCCATGTACGCGCGACGGTGAGCGTCCAACCTTCATCCCACCAAGGGGGGGGTGTTCGGTCCAGCGCAAAACCAAATAACAAAAAAGCCGCCGCGATGCCCAAGCCGTAAGTCAAGATTCGACGCCACATGTGCGCGCTGCTCACTTCGACGCCGCGACAATTTCAAACAACGTCACCGGACGTCCCAAACCATCCGGCACGGTTGCAATGTTGTTTAAACCATCCAGCGTTGTTTTGTTGTCGTACAACTCTTTCATCGTCACGGGTTTGTCGTATTGCAGCACGAGATAGCGCGCGCCGAATTGACGCGCCGCGTCAAAAATCGCGTCGGTGCTTTCCGTCGGCATGTAAATCGAACGCCTGCCGGTGTCATTGACAAACGACGGCGGGTCCACTGTAATCACCGGAATTTCATTCGGCACGCCGCGCGCGTCGAGTTCCGCATCAATCGCCGCGTATTCGACATCGCGTTGATTCCATAACGGCGAGGTTGCCCCCTCGCCCGGCGGAATCCATACCCCTTGCGCGTACAAAAACAGGCTGAAAAAAATTGCCAGCCCGACCACGCCCCAACGGAAAAACGTTTGCGCTTGCGCGACCTTCCAATTCTTGCGCCGCTTGCCCAACCACGCCACCGCCGCGTCGAGTCCCGGCGGCACCATTACGGCGCCATACGCCACCAACGCCGTCGCCGAATGGAGCATACTGCCGTGCGTGGCGGGAAACGTAAACACAAACGCCATTGCCAACACCAACAGCGCCAAATAAATCACCGCCACTTGCAATTCGACCCGCGCGCGCATTTTCCAAAAACCGATGGCGGCAAACGGCGCGAGAAAAATTTGCCACACGCCAAACAGCAAGACCAAGATGACAAACCACAACGCGTTGAATTTCGACGCGACGATATTGCCAATGCCCCATTCGAAATAGCGCGACATTGTCAATCGCGCCACATCGAAACTGAAAAATTCATCGTAACTCAACAGCCACAGCGTGCGCGCGCTGCCCGGCGCGAACGGCGTGCCAATGACCAAATAATTGCGCGCCAGCCACGGCGCGAAAATCAAACCAAAACCACCCGCCATCGCCAACAGCGCATACACGCAAGTTTTCCCGCCCACGGCGCGCCGATGCCACATCAAAACAATGAACGCCACAAAAAACAACAGCGCCGCATCCGCGCGCGCCAATTGCGACAAGCCCGCAAAAATTCCGGCGAGGAAAAACCCGCGCGCCTTTTTTTTCAACACGCCCAACGCGATACACAACAGCGCGAAATCGGTCGTGACCGCGAACGGCGTGAAATTGTCGGGACTGACCCAATAGACGGTATAAAAGCCGCTGAACGCAGTCAACAGTCCCGCCATCCATGCGTAATCGTCTCGCTTCCCG
>CAZXYP010000130.1:0-13114 GCA_964644955.1 uncultured Anaerolineales bacterium
CGAAAGTGTCAGCGCATACGGCGCGTTCCAATCTTCGCCGGTTTGCTGCCGGACCTGCGCAAGATAATTCCATTCGAGCTGCTTGTCTTGCAGACGCGCATCATAGACCGCATCCCAACTTGCGCCGTGCACATTGTACGTCAATTCGATGGTGACTGTACCCGCGTTCGTCGCTTCGAGCTGCACCTGCGCGTCGTACACTTCGCGTTTGGTTGCATGTGAAAATTTTTCCGCTTCTTGGCGCGCGGCGTCAATTTGTTTCTGCAATTCGCGGCGGCGGGCGTTCAAATCGCGCAGCGCGTTCGACGCGGCTTCGTACGAATTGCTCAAATAATCGAGCGTGTTGGTCAGACCTTCGAGCGAAAGTTTGCCGCGCGCGAGCATCCGCGCGAAATTTTCGCCGCCTTGCTCGCCGATATTTTTGACGACGTTCAGGCGCGTTTGCCATGCTTCCGCTTCGTCGGCGAAAATTTTGTCCTGGTCGAGCAGCGCTTGCAATTTATCTTGCGCGGCTTGCGCGTCGCCGGGCGGAATGATGTCGAGATAGCGGTGTTCCAACTGCACGCCTCCGAGACGCGCCGCGCCGCTGCCGGATGCGCGCAGCGAATTTTCCTCCAGCGTGCGGGGCAGGTTGGCGATGGTGACGGTGTGAGCGCCGGGTTCGAGTGTGCACGTTCCCGCGCGCGTCACGCGCGCGCGATCCGGGAAAACGGTCACGGCAGTAATTTGGGTGTCCAGAATGGGCATACCACTCCTTTCGTTTGCGAAAAATAACTGAAAAACGGGAAAATTTCCACGTGCCGGTGCGGTTAAGAAAACTTTACACAAACATTAGACAAACTATTGACAAAATTGGAAAAGATTGTATAATGTTTGTCGAAGGTAGAAAAAATGACGGGTCTCAACATCAAAGCTGTTGCCGAACGAACGGGAGTGCCGCTTCACACGCTGCGCGCGTGGGAACGCCGCTACGGGATTCCGCGCCCCGACCGCAACGCCGAAAATCGCTATCGGCTCTATGACGACCAGGATATTGCCGATGTTCTGTGGATGAAGCGTCAGGTCGAAGCCGGCGTTTCGCCCGCGCAGGCGAGTGCGATGCTGCGGCAGGGCGCGCGTTTGAACGTGGCGCAGCCGGTCGCCGCGCCGACGATGGCGACGGCAAACGCATTGTTCGACGCATTTGTCGCGCTGGATGAAGTCCAAGCGCAGCGCGTCTTGAACGAAGCGTGGAGCGCGTTTGCGCCCGAGCAAGTGATTGTGAATGTGATTCAGCCCGTCATGCGCCGCATCGGCGATAACTGGGAACGCAATCTATTATCTGTGGAACAAGAACATTTTGCAAGCAACTTGATTCGCCAGCGTCTGCACGCCATGATTCAGGCGCAAGCGACACCCGCACTGACCGCGCCGCGTTTGGTCGCGGCATGTGCGCCCGAAGAACAGCACGACCTCGGTTTGTTAATGTTAACTTTGTTGGCGAAACGGCAGGGCTGGAATGTGACGTATCTCGGACAACGCACCCCGTTGGATGAATTGCGTTCCGCGAGCGCGCACGCGCAGTACGTTGTGTTGTCGGTTTCGACCGTGACGGGACTCGCTTCGCTTTTGCCGTTGTGGACGGAAAAATTTTCTAGCGCGCCGATTTTGTTTGGCGGCGAAATGTTCAATGCCGTGCCGTCGCTGCGCGAGCATGTGCCGGGCGCGTATTTGGGGGACGATGCGATTGCGGCGGTGCAAAATTTGGCGACGCGCGCGCCGCAGGTTTCGCAATGGCAGCCGGAAGTGGTGCGCTTGAATGCGGCGTTGGAATTGCAAATGCTGCGTTTGGAATTGGCAAGCGATGCGGTTACGCGCTTTATGGGGCGTCCGCAGATCCAAGCCGATGCGTTTTACGAAACGCGCGGCAACATGTCGCACTCGGCATTGTATCTGACCGATATTCTTGCCTGCGCGTTGGCGTTCGATGCGCCCGAGATGATGGAAACGCAGGGCGCGTGGTTGAATTCGCTGCTCGGTTCGCGTCATGTGCCAACGCCTGCGCTGCATCAATTCTTGAATGCCTATCGCGCAGCCGTCAAGCGCGCGGTTTCCAAAGAAAGCAACAAACGCGCGCAGGCACTGCTGACGCGTTTTGCGGCAACGGTGGACGAACAAGCAGGAGTGAATGCCCAATGAAAATTGTTATTACCGGTGGAACGGGTTTGATTGGCTCTGCGCTTGCCAAAGCGCTGGTGCAGGACAAACATCAAGTGGTGGTGCCGACACGCACTCCCGAGCGCGTGCAAAACGCGATTGCGTCCGTGCAATATGTGAAATGGGATGGCAAGACAGGCGCGGGTTGGGGACAGCACGCGGACGGCGCGGATGCGATTGTGAATCTCGCGGGCGAACCGATTGCGCCGATGCCGTGGTGGGGCGACCGCAAAGAAAAAATTCGCGCGAGCCGCGTCAATGCGGGACACGCGATTGTGGACGCGGTGCAGCAAGCCAAAAACAAACCGCGCGTAGTTGTGCAATCGTCGGCGATTGGATATTACGGTTTGCATGGCGACGAGACGGTGAACGAAAACACGGCGGCGGGCAAGGATTTTTTGGCGAGTGTGTGCGTGGATTGGGAAAACGCGACGCAAGCGGTTGAAGCAATGGGCGTGCGCCGCGCGGTGTATCGTACCGGTCTGGTGTTGGACCGCAGCGGCGGGGTGCTGCCGCTCATTGCACTGCCGTTTCATTTTTTTGTTGGCGGCAAATTGGGCAGCGGAAAACAATGGATGTCGTGGATTCACGCTGCCGACGAAATCGCCGCGCTGAAAATGCTGATTCAAAACGAAAACGCGCACGGTGTCTTTAACTTGACCGCGCCGAATCCGGTACGCAATCAAGATTTTTCCAACGCGTTGGGCAAGGCGTTGGGACGCCCGTCCGCGATTCCGGTGCCGGGATTCGCCATGAAAATTCCGTTCGGCGAAATGGCAGAGTTGATGCTGCTGAACGGACAGCGCGTTGTGCCGGAACATTTACAGCAATTAGGTTTCGAGTTTCGCTATTCGACGCTTGAAAAAGCGTTCGAGAATTTGTATCGCTAAGGTTTCTATGAGGCAAGTGACGCCCGAGAGCTTGCGCTTGCCTCCACCCAATCACTCACGATGTTGACTGAATCTCTCCAATTTCAAGTGGTCCCGACAATGACAGTAACAACCGCGCCGGTGTGGCTGGAACGCTTGCGCTGTCCGCAAACCAAAATCGGCGGATTGACGCTGAGCGAAATTTCCGAATCGCGGGCGAACGCGTTACCCGAAAACGGTTATGTGGTATGTCAGTCAGGCAGCACGGTGTATGACATTCGTGAAGGCATCATGGATTTTACGCCGCGCATCGAACGTTCCGCGCTCACGGTTGCGGGGTGGAGCAATCATTTTTTTCCGACGCCGCAATTGTACGAACGCATTTGGCGCAAACGCGCGCTGACCTTGTTGACCGGCGAAAATTTCCCGGTGACGCGCGAGATGCAGTGGCTGCGCGAATGGACCGACGTGCAAGCGGGCGAAGCGGTGATTGATTTGGGAACTTCGACGGGTTTGTATGCGCGCGGTTTGAGCGAAACGGGCGCGACGATTTTTGCGGTGGATTTGGCAATGGGGATGCTGCGCGAGGCGCAAAAATATGTTCGAAGCGAAAAACGCGACGGGATTGTGTTGATGCGCGCGGCTGCCGAAAATTTACCGTTTCACGATGCGAGCATAGACGCGGTTGTCGTCGGCGGTTCGTTGAACGAAATGCAATCCATGCGTGTCGCGATGCAAGAAGCATATCGCGTGGTGCGCGCAGGCGGACGGATGGTGATAATGAGTTTGAGCCGCGCGTACAGCGCGCGCGGGCGTTCGCTGCAAAAACTGGCGGGCATGAGCGGGATTCAATTTCCGACGGTGGCGGAATTTAACACTGATATCGAACACAGCGGTTGGAAAATTGCGCGGCAGGAATTGAAAGGCATTGTGTTGTTTAGCCAATTGGTGAAATGAATTTATGAAATCCGAAGCATCTTTGCTCCACGCGCAACTGCGCCGCATGCGCGCCATGAATTACAAATATCATGCGCTCTTTTTTCGCTATATCAATTATTGGATTTTGATTTGTGTGGGTTTGTTGGTTGTGAGTTTGTGGGAACCGCTGCGCGCTGCTGTTTTTTTTGTGCCGCCGTTGGTGTTGTATGCGGCGATGCAAGGCGCGTTCCATTTTCATTACATGCTTTTTGCGCGGCGCTATGCGCGGACGTTGGAACAAAAATGGAATGCGCTGGCGGGCAAAGAAATCTTGATTGCGAATCGTTTGGAAGACGCCTACATGATGCCGCTCGATGCGCCGCGTTTTGTCGGATTCAGTTTTGGAAAACCGACGACGTTCTTTTCGGGTATCACACTGCATTACGGCATTGCGGGAACGTTTTTGTGGGCGCTCGGTCTGGTTTGGGCATTGATGCTTACGCCGCAATTCGCGTCGGCGCTGCCGCTCTTGTGGTTGTATGTGCCGGCGATGTTGGTGTGGACACTGGCGAACATGGCGTATCTCGCGTGGTATTTTGTCATGCAGCGCGATGAAAAGCAAGTCCAAAAAATTCTGGACGAATGGGTAACGGAAACAAAATAAACGGGGCACACGCGTTGCTGGGGTGGGTTGGAGTTGCATCGTGTGTCCCGGATTTCAGCAAGAAAAAATTGCGGAGAAAAAAATGTCGCTGTATTTGGCTGCCAAGGAAATGTGGAGACTCAAAGGACGCTTTCTGTTGATTGCGTCGGTGGTCGCATTGATTACAACATTGGTGTTGTTTGTTGCCGCGCTGGCGGAAGGTTTGGGCAACGGGAACAAAGAGTACATTGAAAAATTAAATGCGGATTTGATTGCGTACAAGTCCGGCGTGGATTATTCGGTGCAAACGTCGCGCCTGAATCGTCCGACCGCGCAAGAGATTCGCCGCGTGCAAGGCGTTCAAGATGTGGGACAAATCAGCACGTCGAACGCAAGTGTGATTCTGCCGGATGGCAAACCGAACGTGGGCGTTGCCATTCTCGGCGTCGAACCCGGCAAACCGGGCGAGCCGCCGGTCGTGCAGGGGCGTCAATTGTCCGACATTAGTGCGCGTGAAGCCATCCTTGACCGCAATACTGCGCTGCGCACAAATCTTGAGGTTGGCGATACCATCACGTTGAAAACCATTCAAGGCACCAAAGAAGAATTGCACGATTTGCGCGTGGTCGGTATTACGGATGGGCGTTCCTTTGGACTGCAACCGGGCGTGTTTATTCCGCATCTCACTTGGGAGCGCGTGCGTCCCGGCACGGTCAATCTGAATCAATCGCAAATGGTGTCGAATATCGTTGCGGTTCGGTTGGCGAATTCCGCCGAGTGGCAAGCGATGAAAACAAACATCGAAGCGCAAGTTTCGGATGTGCAATTGGCGGACCGCGTGACCGCGTATCGCGCCTCGCCCGGTTACAAAGAACAGCAAAACACGCTCGACACGCAAAAATATTTCGCGCTCTTTATCGGCGCGCTGGTCGTCGGCGGCTTTTTCCAAATTCAAACCCTGCAAAAAGTGCCGCAGCTCGGCGTGTTGAAAGCGATTGGGGCGTCCAATTGGACGATTGGGCTGGCGCTGTTGATGCAAGTTGTGTTGGTCACCATTCTCGGCGTCATTATCGGCACGGTTGCATCGCTGGGGCTTTCGCTGACCTTTCCGCCCACCCTGCCGATTGTGTTCACCGGCGGCGCCATTCTGACCGCCATTGTGTCGCTGTTGCTCATTGGACCGCTCGCTGCGATTCTTTCGATTCGCTACGCGACGCGCGTCGAACCGCTCACGGCGATTGGCATGACGGGCTAACGCATCAATCAAAACTCAGACAAGGAATTTTAGAACATGGAATACGCACTTGAAACGCGCGATGTGAAAAAAATATATGGCAGCAACAATCAACTGACGGTGGCAGTGGACCAGGTGTCGCTCAATGTCAAACCCGGTGAATTTCTGGCGCTGGTCGGTCCGTCCGGTTCCGGCAAGACGACCATGCTTTCGATGCTTGCCGCGCTTTTGCGCCCGAGTACCGGACAAATCTTTATTGACGGTCACGATCTGACCCACATGTCCGATGCGGAACGCACCAAATTTCGCCGCGAAAAAATCGGCTTTACGTTTCAGTCCAACAACCTGCTGCCGTTTCTCACGGCGCGTGAAAATGTGGAACTGATGCTGCGCCTCAACGGCAAATATGACAAGCAAGGCGAACAACGCGTTCTTGAACTTTTGGAACGGCTCGGCTTGGGTGACCGCATGAATAATCTGCCGCGTCAATTGTCGGGTGGGCAGCAGCAGCGCGTCGCCATCGCGCGCGCGTTGGTGCACAATCCGGCGGTGGTGTTGGCGGACGAACCCACGGCGGCGCTGGATACCGAACGCGCGCATCAAGTCGTGCAAACCTTTGCGAATTTGATTCACGAACAGGAACGCGCCGGCATCATGGTCACGCACGATTTACGCATGGTGCAGTACGCCGACCGCGTGGTGCAAATGATGGACGGACGCGTCGCGCACGAATACACCGAACGCGCGGAAATCAATGCGCTTTCGTCCGAAGGCAAAATCGAAAATCCCGCCGTGCGTCTGAAAGCAACGGCTTTGAAAAACAACAACCAAGGCGAGTTTGTTCCGCAGCCCGCGCTGGCGATGTGAGGGGGTAGTGCGATAGTGGGGTAGTGTGGTAGTGCGATAGTGCGATAGGCGATAAACGAAATGCAAAGAATGATTTGGTGGTTGCGGCGCGATTTACGCGTGCAGGACAATTTCGTGTTACAGCAGGCATTACACGATGCCGCGTCTGTGATTCCGGTCTTTGTGCTTGACACGCGATTGTTAAACAGCCAAAAACTTGCGCCCGCGCGCAAACAGTTCTTGATGGAATCGCTGGGTGAATTGGATGCGGCGCTGCGCAAACGCGGTTCGTATCTCGTTCTGCGCGCGGGCGATGCGGCGCGCGAACTGGTGAACCTTGCGCGCGAAACGCAAGCGGACGCGGTGTACTGGCATCAAGATTACACGCCGTATGCGCGGCGCCGCGATGAACGTGTGACCGCGGCGCTCAATGCGGCGGGCATTCGTCATGCCTCGTTCAATGACATTTATCTTGCCGACCCGAATCAAGTGATGAAAGATGACGGCACGCCGTACACGGTTTTCACGCGCTATCGTTTGCGTTTTGAAACGGTGGTTCATGTTCCGGCGCCGTACGAAAACAAAGGCGCGCTGCATACGCCGCCGGGTATTCCAACCTCGGATGTTGCAACCCTGTCCGGCGCACGCAATGAACGTTTTGCGCGGGGCGGCGCGCGTGTCGGCATGCAATTGGCGCGCGATTTTGTGGCGCGCGCGAATGGCTTGGCGCAATACAGCGTCGCGCGCAATGACATGGCTGCCGACGCGACCTCGCATCTTTCGCCGCACTTGCATTTTGGGACCGTGTCGGTGCGTGAACTGGTTCGCATGGCGCGCGCGGCGTTTGCATTGCGCGCTTCGGACGGCAAACGCGGCAATAAAGTTTTGCCGACGCCGGGCGAAAACGCCAAGGTGTGGATTGACGAAATTGTGTGGCGCGAATTTTTCAATCACGTGCTGTATCACTTTCCGCACAGCGCAGCGCGTTCGTTTCGCGCCGAATATGCGAATTTGAATTGGGACAATGACGCGGAATTATTTCAAGCGTGGTGTGAGGGGCGCACCGGCTATCCGATTGTGGATGCGGGGATGCGGCAGCTGCGCGCGACCGGCTGGATGCACAATCGTACGCGCATGATTACGGCGTCGTTCTTGACCAAAGATTTGTTGCTCGATTGGCGGCTGGGCGAAAAATTTTTTTTGCAAAACTTGATTGACGGCGACATGGCGTCCAACAACGGCGGCTGGCAGTGGACTGCCGGCACAGGCACGGATGCGCAGCCCTATTTTCGGATTTTCAATCCGATGCTGCAAGGGGCGCGTTTTGACCCGACGGGCGCGTATGTGCGGCGTTATGTTCCCGAATTGGCAAAGACGCCGACTGAATTTATTCACGCGCCGTGGGACATGCCCGATGACGTTGCGAAACGGATTGGTTTTGTTCCCGGACGCGATTATCCCAAACCCATCGTGAATCACGCGCTGCAGCGTGAACGCGCGCTCGCCTTGTATAAACAAACGGCGAGCGTTCCCAAGACGAAACGCAATCCACAATTGGAGATGAACATATGACGATGTTTGCAACCTCGATGAAATTTTCCCGCGCGCAATCCGTGCGCCGCAGTAAAGCGGACGAAGCGGAAATGTCGGATTTGGAATTGTTACTGCAAGTGCAAAAGCAGAGCCGCCGCGCGCTCGAAGTCTTGTACGAACGGTATTCCGCCAAAGCGCTCGGGCTGGCGTACAAAATTTTGCGCGACCGCGATTTGGCAGAAGAGATTGTGGTGGACGCATTCTGGCGCGTATGGCAGCGCGCTGACCAATTCCAAATGGGGCGCGGCAGTTTCGCGTCCTGGTTTTATGGCATCGTGCGCCATCTGGCGATTGACGAATTGCGCCGCCGCGACGCTCGCCCGGTTCCCGGTGAAGACGACCAATTGGAAATGGCATTCGCCGCGGACGTGACGCGCGAAAACGATGTCACCTCCATTGTCGAGCGTTCGTTGACTGCCGACACGGTGCAAGACGCGCTCGCTGCGCTGCCGGAAGCGCAGCGACAGGTGCTGCAGCTGGCGTACTTTGAAGGACTCACGCGCAAAGAAATTTCCAAACGGCTTGGACAGCCGCTCGGCACGGTGCATACACGCGCGCGGCTCGGTCTGGACAAAATGCGCACGCTGTTAGCTGACTCGCAGATGATGTAAAAACAGGACTGTCGTACACGCGTACGACAGTTTTTTTTGTCGCGCGCGCGCGCGGATGTGATACAATTCAAGCGAAAGGAAAAAACGCACATGAGCACATTGATTGCCGTCACCTATCCCGACGAACAACGCGCGCAGCAAGTGTTGGCAGAGCTGCGAAAATTAGAATCGGAATATCTGATTGACCTCGAAGACGCGGTGTATATCACCAAGGACGCGCAAGGCAAACTCAAACTGCATCAAGCGGTGGATTTGACGACGGCCGGCGCGGTGAATGGCGCGTTTTGGGGGCTGCTCATCGGCCTGTTGATTACGCTGCCGTTTCCGTTTCTCGCGCCGCTGGCGTGGCTCGGCGTGGCAGCGGCGACGGCAGGCGCGGGCGCGGCGGCGGGCGCATTGCTCGGGCACGCGTCCGATTTGGGCATTGACGACGAGTTCATGAAAAACCTCGCCGCGAATATGAACGCGGGCGCTTCCACGTTGTTTATTCTCGCGCGCAGCGTGACGCTGGACAAAGTGGAACCCGACCTCGCGCGTTTCGGCGGGGCGCTGCTCTATACCAATTTGAATCAAGAAGCAGAAGAGAACCTACGCCGTCAATTGGCGGCAAATGTCCGGGCGCAAGAATAGGCGACCAAACGTCGGCATGTGCCGACGTTTTTTTTTTGCATGTAGACGCGGCGCTCCAGCGTATTTTGAAAAACAGACGGAGGCGTGGCAGATGAAATGGATTGCACGAATCGGGATATTGGTCTTGGGCGTGCTGGCGCTGGCGGTATTGCTCGGCGGGGGATTGTTCGTATGGGACGCGACTCTCGGACCCAAAGCGACGGACTATACCAATGTCACATTCTCGAGCGCGGATGGCGCGACGGTTCACGGGTATCTCGCGCAGCCAAAAGAACCCGGCAGTTATCCCGCTGTCATTATGATTCACGAATTTTGGGGTTTGAACCAACACATTCAAACCATGGCGGACGATTTGGCGGCGCGCGGCTATGTCGTGCTTGCGCCCGATACGTATCGCGGACAAACGACCGGGCAAATTCCGCGCGCCATTTATCTGCGCGTGAATACGCCGCAAGAACGCGTGATGGCAGATTTGCAAGGCGCGTTTGATTTTTTGAAAACGCAGCCGAATGTGGATGCGCGGCGCATCGCGGTCCTGGGTTTTTGTTACGGTGGTGAAATGGCGCTGCAACATGCCCTGCGGAATGCGGAGTTGGCGGCGACGGTGGTGTTTTACGGTTCGCCCGTGACTGACCCCGCGCAGTTGGGCGCGCTGTTGGAAACCAAACGCCCGGTGCTGGGCATTTTTGCCCAAGACGACCAACAGATTCCGCCCGCCGAAGCGAACGCGTTTCAAACTGCCTTGAACGCCGCAGGCATTCCCAACACGGTGACGATTTATCCGAATGTGGGACACGCGTTTGTGCAGCCCGAAACCATTGCGGCGGGCGGCGCGGCGGCGGACGCCTGGCGCCAAACGATAGAGTTTTTGGACGCCAACGTAAAAAACAAGGCGGCGCATGGTGTGGAACGGGCGCAGCCGGTGGCGTACCATGCCGCGCCAAATTTCGTCGTTCCCGCGCGCGGCGCGTTGTATTGGTGCACGGTCGCGGTTTCGCATTTGCGTTTGCGTTGATGCTGGTTTGGGTGCTGTTGCAACTCGTCGCGCGCCGATGGTTCGCGGCGAGTGTTTTTATTTGACAGCGCGTGGTATTGCGCCTACTATATGCGTTGCATATAGCCATGTCCCCTTTGTTTCCCCTGCTTGGTTTGCTCCTGCGCGATGCGGCGCACGGGTACGAACTCAAACGGCGTGTGGCGTCCGAGTTTGGCTCGCATTGGCGCATTGATTTTGCGCAGCTCTATCGGTCACTTGCCAAATTGGAGGCGCACGGTTTCGTCCGCGCCCGCGACGCGGCAAGCGAAGGCGGTCCCGCACGCAAAATCTATTACGCCACAGCGCGCGGCAAACGCGCGTTTGAAACCTGGATTGCGGAACCCGCCGCGTCGCAAAATGAATTTTGGGTCAAGGCGCGTTTGGCGACGACACTCGGTTACGACGTCGCCGCGCTGGTGAATGCCGAACGTACGCGCACGGAAACGGAACGGGTGAAACAGCGCCAAGCACAGCAAGCGGCGCGCGCGTCCGGCGATGCGGGACAATTGGTCTTGAGCGATGCCGCGCTGCGTCGCGTTCAAGCCGAAACGGATGCGGTGGCGCTCGCGGAGGTTTTGTTCAGAACGCCGTCGCGCAAAACATCGCGCGCCCGCGCGCTGCCGCTCGTGATTGTCGGCAGTGATGACCCGCTGCTCGCTTATCTCGCACAATCCGCGCGCGCGGTTTCGCAAGCGTTGGGCAGTCTTGCCGGGTTGGAGGCGCTGGCGGCGCAGCAAGCCGACATTGCAGGCACGCACTTGCGTGACCTTGAAGCGAACGAATACAATCTCGCATTCGTTCAGCATTTGATTCCCGAAGAGGATATTTTGCTGGTGAGTTTTGCCGTGCGCGAGTACGGTTTACTCGTCGCGCGCGGCAATCCGAAAAATATTCGCGGCGTACGCGATATGGCGCGGCGCAGTGTGCGGTTGGTGAATCGTCCGCGCGGCGCGGGCGCGCGACTGTGGCTGCATCAACATTTGCGCGCGGCGCGGCTTGACCCGCAAACGCTGCGCGGTTGGGAAAACACTGCGGCGACGTACGACGCGCTGGCGGCGGCGATTGTACAAAATATCGCGGATGTCGGACCGGGTTTGCGCGTCACGGCGGAGCAGCGCGGGCTGGATTTTATTGCGTTGGGCGAGGAACGTTTTGATTTGGCGATGCCGCGCGCATTGTATGAATCGGCGCGGGCGGCGAAATTATTTGACCAATTTCGTTCCCCGGATTTTTGCGCGCACGCGTCCGCGCTGCGCGGCTATGACCTATCACGACTCGGACGCGTCGTCGGCGAAAGCAAATTTGGGCAGCGGCGAAAAACATGAAACGATTTTTGATTGTCGCGCTTTGGTGGCTGACGCTCGCGTTGATGACAGGTTGCGCGAGGGCGACGCTGCTGCAGCTGCCGCCCCCTGTTGCGACAGGCGTGTGCCGCTTGCGTCTGGCGACGACGACCAGCACGGCGGATTCCGGTTTGTTGACGGCGATTCTGCCGGATTTTGAAAAGAAATTCAATTGCAAGGTAGATGTGATTGCAGTCGGCACGGGACAGGCGCTTGAAATCGGGAGCAAGGGTGACGCGGATGTGTTGCTCGTCCACGCGCGCACAAGCGAAGACAAATTTGTTGCCGACGGACATGCAAAAGAACGCTTTGACGTGATGTATAACGATTTCGTCGTCGTCGGTCCGAAGGATGACCCCGCAAAAATCGCGGGCGTGGCGTCCGTGGTTGATGCATTCAAAATGATTGCGGACGCGCAAGCGCCCTTTGCCAGTCGCGGCGACAAGAGCGGCACGCATGCCAAAGAGCTGGACCTGTGGGCGAGCGCGGGGATTACGCCGACCAAAGAAATGAGTTGGTACAATTCACTTGGGCAGGGCATGGGCGAAACGCTTTTGGCTTCCAACGAAAAGGGCATGTATGCGTTGACGGATCGCGGCACGTATCTGGCGATGCGCGACAAATTGTCTCATCTGGGCATTGTGTTGGGTGGGAGCTTCCTGCAAGAAAACAAGGACAACGCGCTGCTCAATCTATATGGTGTGATGGCAGTGAATTCCGACAAACATCCCGGCGTGCAGGACGCGATGGCAACGCATTTTGTGAAATGGATTCTCTCGCCCGACACGCAAAAAAGGATTGGCGTATTCGGCGCGGATAAATTCGGGCAGCCGCTCTTTTATCCGAATGCCCAACCGTAAAGGGCGATGGAATTCTTGCGCGCATGGATGATTTTTTCTCCGGGCTTACACAAGCGATCCAATTGATCTTGTCCGGCGACCCCGCGCTGTATGAAATCATTTGGCTGACGCTTCAAGTGACGGGCGCGGCATTGTTGATTGCTGCGCTGCTTGGCGTGCCGTGCGGCGCGGCGTTGGGTTTGTATCGCGTACGGACGCGCGGATTTATCACTGTTTTGCTCTACACCGGCATGGGGTTGCCGCCGGTCGTCGTCGGACTGTTTGTGTATTTGTTGTTGTCGCGCAGCGGTCCGTTGGGTTCGCTCGGTTGGCTCTTTACGCCGAGCGCCATGATT
>CAZXYP010000131.1:0-8715 GCA_964644955.1 uncultured Anaerolineales bacterium
GAAATTGTATATTAATTTCTCGCCAATTTGTCTCACTTCGAGTTGGGCAATACAGATTAGATATGTGTCGCTGGGGGTAAATCCATGCAATTGGGTAGGAAGGATGAGGAATGCAAGGACCACGAGTGACACGCGAAAAACTATCTTGGCCAAGCTTGTTTCAAAAATCATGTTTGCCCCCCTTCAGAATACGCAAAGAACTTGCTATCGTCAGGCGAATTTATTCTGTCGTCATGTTTTAATTTCTTGTCTTGCATGAGCAAGCAAATCAATTGCGTTCTCGACTTGACGTGGAGTTTGGCATAAATCATCGTCAAATGATTCTCCATCGTCTTTTCCGCGATACAAAGTTTCTCCGCAATCTCCCGATTCCTCAATCCTTCCACAACCAACAAGGCAACTTCCATTTCGCGTTTCGTGAGCGTATCCATTGGGTCATCCTCCCAAGAAATTTCTCCATACCCTCGGACCGTTACGCGCAGTGTTGATTTTTTAGCCGTTTGCCTCCATTCTCAAAAATTTCGACGGCTGCGCCGTGAAAACGGCGCAGCCGTCGTTTTCATTCGGGCAGCATCCTCTCTATCAAACAATTACAAATATGACGATATTGTTAGCAGTGCAGTTCCGCGTTACGCGTCTCCCTGTGTCCCTGTTTCCGCTCCCCCATCAAGCCACCCCGCCGCGCGTTTCCCCAATTCTTTCAGCGGTCCTTGTTGTTTCGTGCAATTCGGCAGCGCTTCGATGAATTGTCTGCCGTATGCTTTTGTCAGCACGCGCTTGTCCAATATCACGACGACGCCGCGGTCGGTTTTGCTGCGAATCAAACGCCCGAATCCTTGACGAAAACGTAGAATCGCTTCCGGCACCGCGTACTGCGCAAAGGGGTCGTCGAACGTTTCACTGCGCGCGGAAAAAATCGGGTCGCTCGGCACATTGAAGGGCAAGCGCGTCATGGCGAGACACGATAATGCTTCGCCCACCACATCCACGCCTTCCCAAAACGATTTCGTGCCAAACAATACCATCCGTTCTTGCGACTTGAATGTCTCCAACACCTGACGCCGCGAACCATCCAATCCTTGCGCGAGCAATAAAATATCATTCTCTTCGAGTTTGCGTTGCAGCGCGCGATACGTGGATTGCAATTGCGAATGCGACGTGAACAATACGAGCGCGCGCCCGCGCGTCGCATTCAGCAATTCTTCGAGTCCCGTTTCAACCGCTTTTTGATACCCTTGCTGCCCGGGTTCGGGGATGTCGTTCGGGACATAGACCAGCGCGGCTTGTTCGTAATCGAACGGGGAACCGACTTGCAAATGTTCTGCCCAGTCGCCGATGCCGAGACGATTTTCGATAAAGGTGAACGAGCCGCCGATGCTCATGGTCGCGGACGTGAGAATCACCGTTTCGCGCGCGGCAAACAAATTCTTGTTCAAGACATCGCCTACATGCAGGGGCGCGGCGTTCAAGCCAATGTCGTTGGCGTTGCGATTGACGCTAATCCAATAAATGTCGTTTTGCGACGGTTTGATGATGGTGCGTTCGAGCGCGTTGTGCGTTTCTTGCAAGCGGCGCAGATTAAACAAAATGTCTTGTAACAAATCCGCATAACCCGCTACAGATTGATTTTCGAGTTCTTGCCACGCGCGATAGATTTTTTCCAACCCTTCGCGCACGACGAGAAAACGCGTCGCCACATTTTCCCATTCGACTTCGACGTTTACCCAGCCGGGTTGACTGCGGCGCGACGCGGTGATGCGATACTGCTTGTCGCCGCCGGATTCGCTCTCGCCGGGCAAATCTTGCTGCTGCGTGAGAAAACGTTCCAACGCGTCAAACAATTGAAAGGCCGCGCGCTGTGCGGCTTCGGTATCGCGTCCGACCTTATCCAATTCGCGTTGAAATTCGCGCGCCTTGTCGCTGTATTTGGAATGGCGCACCGCCGCGCCGAGATTCGCGAGCAAGCCGCCGCGGTCGGACACAATTTGGCGCAAAAGCGCGTCGAGCGAATTGCGCGTGGCGGAAAATGCCAACGCATCCGTCGCGCGCGCTTCGAGATGATGCGCTTCGTCAATGATGAGATATTGAAATTCGGGCAGCACGCGATTTTCCAGCGCCATGTCCGCGAGCAGCAGCGCGTGATTGACGACGACGAGATGCGCGCTTTCGGCGCGTTCGCGCGCGCGCCAAAAATAACATTTATCGGGACGATTCGCGCAGCGTTCGACGGTGCAGTGTTCGGGATCGCTGGCGAGACGCGCCCACACTTTGAGTTCGTTCGGCGTGAACGTCAATTCCGCCATGTCGCCCGTCGTCGTCGAAGGCAGCCACGCGAGAATTTTGGCGAGGACGCGCACTTCGTCGGTGGTGTAGGAATCCTGACGGCGGAGCGCGTCGAAACGGCGCAGACACAAATAATAACTGCGTCCTTTGAGGATGGTGAATTTAAAGTCGCTGCGAACAGAGTTCGCGAGCAAAACCTTTTGGATGGCGGGAATGTCTTTGCCAAACAGTTGATCCTGCAAGTTGATGGTGTTGGTGGAAATGACGACGCGTTCGTTATTTTGCGCCGCCCACAGAATCGCGGGCAAAAGATACGCCAGCGATTTGCCGGTGCCCGTTCCGGCTTCGACCAACAGCACACCGCTGTCGTTGAACGCGTTCGCGACGGCTTGCATCATTTCCACTTGTTCCGCGCGATATTCGAAACCGGGGAATTGCTGTTGAAACAAACCGTCGGGCGAGAGCATCGCGCCGAGCGCGTTCGTATCGAGCGGCGTTTTAGTGACGTTCGCCTTGAGCGGGCGCGTGTCTTTGCTGCTCGAAAAGAGCGTGCCAAAATTTTCGTCTTGCTCGACAATGCCTTTGGCTTTGAGTTGCGCGCCGATGGAACCCGCGGCGAACGATTGCCGCGCCGCGTCGCGTTGAATATCTTGCCACACAAAGCGCAGCGCCCAATCGCTTTTGTTCGACACACGCACGATTTCTTGAATCGTTTTGGGATTCAACTGCGCGGCGCGTTCCAACAGCGCGAGAAACAATTGGCGCGTGGCCTGCGCGTCTTCCAGCGCGCGATGTTTGGTGTTGTATTCAATTTTCATTTCGCGCGCGAGCTGCGCGAGCGAATAGCGCGCGGCGTACGGAATGAGAATGGACGCGAGTTCGAAGGTATCAAGCGTCGGATTTTGCAAACGCACGTTGGCGCGCTGCAAAAATTGCATGTCAAAAAAAATGCTGTGTCCGACGATGGGCGTTTCGCCGACAAAACGCGTGAGCGAAGGAATCAGCGAGGGAAACGACGGCGCGCGTTCAATGTCGGCGCGCGTGATGCCGGTCAGGCGTTCGACTTTTGGATTGATAGCGCGTCCGGGATTGACGAGACACGACCACGTGTCCAACACCTCGTCTCCGCGAAACTTGACCGCGCCGACTTCGAGGATGGCGTCGTGTTCGGGATTGAGTCCGGTGAATTCCAAATCCAGGGCAACATATACGCGGGGCATGGGGACAACTTTCTAGGGCTTTAGATTTTTTATTGTGGAAACGCAGAGGGGATTGTAACATGAAAAAAAACGGCGGAGCATTTTGCTCCGCCATTTTTCCATTTCATCTTTATTTCACTTCGCCCGAGTCGCCAAAGACGATGGGCGTGTCAAAGCGGTCTGCGGCAGGGTTGTCGGCATTGAGCGCCTTTTCATCGGGTGTGACGTGGACAGGCGCTTCGGGTACGTGCAAATCTTTGCCAAAGACCGGTCCGTTGTCGAAACGGTCTGCTACCTCATTGTCGGCGGTGCCGTGCGTGGCGGCATACGACGCATCGGCTTCGCGCTTTTTGCGACTTTCTTCAATTTGATTTTTTTTTCCTGCCATCCATTGATTTAGACTGCGCAAGCCGCGCGCCAGTCCGCTTTGCACTTCGTCCGCCGCGTATTTGCCGGTGCCTTGAACAGTCCCGGAAATATCCGACGACTGCGCTTTGGCGATGGCGCTGTTGACGCCTTTTTCGACATCGCGCCACGCGGAGGTCAATTGTTGTTGGATTTCTTGCCCGCGCGGCGAAGTGCGCGCAGTATTAAACAACCCTTCGATTTGTTTGCCGAATTCGCGCAGTTCATCGGCGAGATTCGGCTCCGCGGCTTTGGGCGCGGCGCCTGCGGTGTTTTCGGTTTTTGTTTCCGCTGCTGGCTGCGCGGCTTCGGTGCGAATTTCTTCGGTGCTCATGTTTGTGCTCCTCTTGCTTCTTCAAAAGTGCAATGAAAGATTTTGGTATGCCAATTCGACGAGTCGAGTGTGGTTTCAAGAAATTCTACGTGCGATGCCGCAACGCGTTACATGGCGGCGTAGCGGTTCAACTCTCGATGATGCGCAGATTTGGATTGCCCTGCGCGCGCTGCAGCGCGTTTTCGGCATACGCAAACAGCGCCAGATATTCGCCGGCGTTGGCCTGCGACAAATGCGTTACGCCCGCGCACACCCGAATCTGAACGGGCGTTTGATCGACCCGAAAGAGCGCGGCTTCGAGCATATTGCACAGACGCTGCGCGGCGGCAGCGCCGCCGCGCCCGCCGGTCTCGGGCAATATCACGAGAAATTGCGCGGTCTCGGTGCGCCCTACCAAATCCACCATCCGAATACTGCGGCGAATCAAACTTGCCGCGTCCATGCAAATGGCGTCCGCGCCGCGCTGCCCATGTCGTTTTACAATTTGGTCAATGTTGCGAATGGACAACAGAATGACGGCGAGTTCGTGTTGGTAGCGCACCGCGCGCGCCCCTTCGTACGCGAGCCGATGCAAAATGTACGTGCGCGAAAACAATCCTGTCGGCGGGTCGGTAATCGCCAGCGCTTCGGCGGAATCGTGCTGCAGGGATTCGATGCCTTCCGTTTCGCTCCGCGCGACGAGGCGCATCAATTGTTCGCGCACGCGTCCCTGGTCGAATGGCGCTTGCAGACACGCGACGCCGGGGAGCGCCGCTTGCAGGACGCGTGTGCTTTCCGTCGTGTTGTCGGTAATAAACAGAATGGGAATCTGCTTGGTCGTATGCAATGTGCGCAGGGTGCGCGCAATTTGCAAACCGCCAACCCCGGGAATACTCAAGCCAAGCAAAACCGCGTCCGGTCGGTCGTCCAATGTGCGGTCCACAAAATCCAAACCGTCTTGAACGATTTCATGCTGATAGCCCAAATCATCGATCGCGTTTTCCAGCGTGCGCCGCGTATATTCATCCGCATGTGCGACCAAGAACCGTTTCACTTGTTTTCCTCTCGACGCTGCCAGGCATGTACGAACGCTTCTTCTTGTTCCCGTGTCGCCAAAACGCCGTCGAGACGCTGCGCGCGCAGGGCAGTCAAAATTTCCTTGAACGCGGGTCCGGGCTGCAAGCCGAGCGCTTTGAGGTCGTTCCCATTCAACGCGGGATGGATTTGACGCCATTCCGCGCGATAGCGGTCCACATAACTTTGTGCCTGTGCCGAATCGGTGGCGATGGCTAACACGGCGAGAGCGGCATCGTCAAACCGTTCCAACAGTTCGACTACGCGGCTCGGCGCGAGTTCGGGATTGTTCAATTGGCGTTCCAACAAACGCAGCGTGACCACTTGCACCAAGATTTCGTTTTCGCCGGTTGTCAGTTTGAGCCGTTTGGATAACGCGCGCGCTTCGGACGTGCGCAAGCGATACGCCAAAACTCCCAAATACAAAATCGGGGTCGGCGCGTGCGATTCACGCAGCGCGCGAAATTTTTCCGCGAGCCATGCGTCCGCTTGCAGCGCGGGGTGAATATGCGTCAATACGCCGAGCGCTTGCAAGCGGGTCAAGGCGCGTTCGGGCGCTTGCTCGTAAAAAATCAAATCCAATTCATGCCGCACCCGCTGTCCGCTGACCTGATTCAATAAATTGCGCGTGTCGTCAATCAATTGCGCGGTGCGCGGTTCGATTTGAAAACCAAAGCGCTGCTCGAAACGTACCGCGCGCAAAATACGCGTCGGGTCTTCGATAAACGACAAATTGTGCAAGACGCGAATCAAGCCGCGCATCAAATCTTGTTCGCCGCCGTACGGGTCGAGCAGCGCGCCATAGCGTTCCGGGTCGAGGCACAGCGCCATCGCGTTGATGGTAAAGTCACGGCGGTGCAAATCGAGTTTGATGGAACTGCGTTCGATATCGGGCAGCGCGGACGGGTATTCGTAAAATTCCGTGCGCGCGGTCGCAAAATCGAGATGCAATCTTTCATCCTCATCCAACAACCAAATCGCCGTGCCAAAGCGCGAATGCGTGTGCACCCGTCCGCCGTACTCTTTTGCCAACTGCTGTGCCAGCAAAATGGCGTCACCCTCGACGACAATATCCAAATCGAGATTCGCTTCGCCAATCAACAAATCGCGCACAAAGCCGCCGACCAGATAGGTGGAATAGCCCAATGCCCGCGCGGTTTGTGCCGCGTTGTGGACCAAGCCCAACAAATCGCGCGGCAGCGCGCGCTCCAGCCGTTCCGCAAATTCCGCGTTGCGCGCGGGACGCGTGCTTTCGGTATAGAGTTTCAACAAATCGGTGCGCGTGACAATGCCCACAATCGCGCCCTCTTGCACGACGGGCAATTGTCCCAACCCGTAACGCGTCATGACCCGCTGTAAATGTTCCACCGAATCGTCGGGTGTGACCGATACGGCTTCCGACATGAAACGCGAGACCGGCAATTTCTGTAATTTGTGATGGAGCGCGCGGTCAATTTCGCGGCGCGTCAAGACGCCGACCAATTTCTTTTTTCTGGCGACAGGAAACCCTTCGTGTCCCCAACGCCGCGCTTGCTCGGCGGCTTGGGCGATTGTCATCTCGGGCGTCAGCACGCGTACGCCGTACGACATGATGTCCTGGACCGTGCGTACCGAATGAATCTTGTCTTGGAGCAGCGCCAACAATTTCTTGTGCTGGGTTTTCAAGCCGCGCGAATGAATTAACGCGGCAGCGGCTGTCGCGTGACCGCCGCCGCCGAAGGCGCGCGCGATTTCCGCCACGTCAATGCTTTCCGATTTGCTGCGCGCGACCAATTCAATTTGACTGCCCATTTGCACGAGCAGAAACAACGCGGCGGGGTCATACAACTGCATCAATTGCTGCGCGAGCGTGGAAATTTCCTCGACATACTCTGGCACGCGTACCGCCGCAAGCACAATCGTTTGTCCGCCGATTTCGTGCGTCTCGACGCGTTTCAACAATTGATTGTACAGCGCGCGTTGGTCTGCCGCGAGCGGTTGGTGCAAAAACTCGCCAATGAGGTCGAGCGACGCACCCTGTTCCACCAAATACGCGACGGCTTGCAAATCGCGCGGGGTCGTATCAATGTACGTCAGCGAGCCGGTGTCTTCGTAAATGCCCAACGCGAGCAGCGTCGCTTCCAACCGTGACAGGGGCAAATTCTTTTCGCGCAGGGTTTCGACCAACAGCGTGGTAGTTGCGCCGGTTTCGCCGCCGCTGTAGGTGGTGCGTTCATCGAGCGGGCGGCTCAATGGATGATGGTCCACGATATGCACTTGCGGCGCATCGGTCAGCCCGCGCGCCGAGGGCAAGGTCTGTGTATCCACCAACAGCACGCGTTTGAATTTCCGACGCGGCGCCTGGTCTTGCGGCACGAACGTGAACGGTTCGCCGTACAGTGTCAGGAACGCGTTGACATTGCGATTCAAACGGCGCGGTAACAGCGCCACCGCGTCGGGGTATAATTTTTTGGCGGCGGCGAGACTTGCCAACGCGTCCATGTCCGCGTTTTCGTGCGTGAGAATGGCATCCACAGACGCCATTCTACTTGGGATGCCGCGCGCGCGCAAGGTGGCGCCGCACGCGTTGGAGTAATGTTATAATTCTCCCGTGACAGATATTTATTATGACGTAGAGACCAAAGAACTGCTCGACCTGACGCTCGAAGACCAAACGTCGGCGATTCGTTCGCTGCATTTGGCGGTGGGGGTGACGTGGTGCGAATGTCACAAAGAGCAGATTCATTACCGCGCGGATTTGTTGGGCGATAGCTTGTTGGCGCACGACCGGCTCATCGGATTCAGCATCAAGCCGTTCGACAATGCGGTGGTGGCGTACAATTATTTTATTGCGCGCGCCGAACTGCCGCCGTCAAAAACCGAAACGCGCAGCACGGCATCGTCCGGCAAACGCGACGCAATGCCCATTGTGGAAACGCCGGAAGATTTCAAGCGCTTGCTCGACGGGCGCAGTGTGGATTTGCAATTGGATTTGGAAGCGCGCATCGGGTACCGCCTCGCGTTGAATGCGTTGGCGCAAGGGACATTGCGGCGCGAAAAACAAGGCACGCCTGCGCTGGCAGTGATTTGGTACCGGCTGGCGGCGCAATTAAAGCAGCGTTATGCCTATGCGCTGCGCGAAGCGAGCGACCATGAAGGCGCCGACCGCGCGCAAGAATTGGGCGCGTATTATCAACAACGCCTCGAGCATTACTGCGGGACGGATGTGCAATTGGTGCGCCAGCTGTACGAGTACGGCATCAAGAACAAGCGCGTATTTTTTCTCGATGTGGAAGGCGAAAGGCGCAGCGTCAAAGTGGATTGGCGATGAAAAAAGGGAATGGCGGTGGACTTGCGCCGCCATTTTTTTTGCGCGCGAGTTTTGCGCTTTCCGCGTGTTTCGGGAAATAGATTGAGGCATGTATAATTTTGTTTTGTATGTTTGAGGCGTCAAGGGTCTGG
>CAZXYP010000131.1:8725-13094 GCA_964644955.1 uncultured Anaerolineales bacterium
TCTGGCGCGGCGTTTGTGTCATGTTGGTTGTGTGGTTGACAGTACAGTCTGCCGTCATCGGACTTGTACCTTCATGGGGCGCGTTCGTCGCGCACTCGCATCTTTTTACCGGCGCCATGACGCAAGCCGATTGGGACGCGCATGAACACGCGCACCGGCTCGGTATGTCGGCGCACAATGCGTATGAACCCACATGCGCCGGTCCGAACAAATCTGCGAGGCACGTTTTTGCGTCACTGCCCGATGTGAACGGCATTACCTCGTGGTTGCCCGCATTGACTGCTACCCTCAACGCGCACCCGCTAGAAATTCTTGCCACTGATTTCCCATCCGTGCGCGTGTTGGCGCAGACGTATTCGATGCGCGACCGGTTTGACCCACCGCTTGAACCTCCGCCCAATGCTTGCGCGGTTGCAATGGCATAGGCGAAATGTAGTGGTTCATGCGAATTCATTTCGCCTTAATCTCGCTCGCATATCATCAACAATGGCAAATTATCAAACGGAGGAATGTTCGTGAAAAAAATAACCGTACTGCTCAGCGCGATCTTGCTGACGATGGCATTCGCGGCAGTCGCCATGGCACATGCCGAAATCGAAAGCTGCACGCCCGAAATCAACGGCACGGTAGAAACTCCACCCGATAAGTTGGTTTGTACCGCAAGCGAAGCCATGGACCCGAAAGGTTCCACGCTCGCCGTGTTTGACGCAACGGGGATGCAAGTGGACAAAAAAGATTCTGCCGTTGACCTGAATGACCCGGACCGCGTGACCATTTCCGTGTCGCTCGATACGGCAATGATGAAGGATGGCGAATATACCGTCAAATGGACGACGCTTTCGGCGGCGGATGGAGATCAAGAAAGCGGCGAATTCAAATTCACCGTCGGGCATGAAATGCACATGCACGAAACGCCTGCCGCAACCGAAACCGAAACGACAATGCATCCGAACGACGATCACAGCATTGGCGTGGCGACGATTGACGGCAAAGAAATCACGCTGAAAATCGTTGCGCCGAAGGATGACGCGACCGTTCCGGTTGGGATGGTCAAAGTGGAAACATCGCTTGACGGTGCAACGCTCGGTGAGAATGAATCGCATTTGCATTTTTACGTGGACGACAATCTCGCGCTGATGGGCAAAGGCGCGCAGACGTCCGCCGAAATCGAAATCAAGGAACCCGGCGAACACGAAATCAAAGTTACGTACTCGGACAAGGACCATACCGATTTGATTCAGGTTCACGTGCATGTGATGGTGGAAACCGCGCCGGCGCAAGCCACCGTGGAACCGACCAAAGCAGCCGAACCGACGGTTGCGCCGACGACTGCACCGGAACCGACGGCTGCGCCGACGCCTGAGCCAAGTACTTTGCCGACCAGTGGGAGTGACAACAATTTCTGGTTGTATGCATTCCTCGCCGGAATCGGCGTGGGCATCCTTGGCGCGGGTGTGTACGCGGCAGTCCGCGCGCGTCGTTAGGACCTTCTCTATAACGCGGGAGGTCGCGCGACCTCCCGCGTTCTCGCGCCATGTTCACGCTCGAAAATTTTCCCTTGCCCAAACTGTTTCCGGTTCGCGCCGCGCACGGCGGTGTATTGACGGGGCATTGGGAATTTGATTTGGCATTGTTCATGGTCTTGATGGCAGTCGTTGCATACTCGTTTTTGCTTCCGTCGGACGCGCCGCGCGGCATCGGGCGTGTCATTATCCAAATGATTGCGGCACTTTTTTTTGTCGGCGCGTTGGCGTTGGCAGTGGTTGGATTTCGGAATCTATGAACGACGGTTTGTCGTGAAAAGGAACGTGACGTATGTGGAAATGGTATTTTATTTTTTTTCTCGGTTTGGTGGGAAGCATGATTTTCCCTTCGAGTTTGAACGCGCAAACGGACGCCTCGATTCGGATTGTCAAACCCGGCGACCGCCGCAATGTTCCCGTCGGTGAGGCGGAGGTGGTAGTCGAAATCAACGGCGCGCGTCTGGAGGATGGTTACACGTGGCAGCTTTATTTTGACGGCGTTCCGCAAGGTCCCGTCCGTGAGGGGCTGACCACGAAATTGAATATAGATAACCCGAATGTGCTGCGGCGCCTCAAAGCCGTGTTGTATAACCCGCAAGGCGCAGAAATTTCCGCGCACGAGATATTGATTGCGGGTGTCGTCATGGAATCGCGCGCGGATGTATTTAATCGCAGTTGGTTTGTGCCGTTCATGCTGGTCTTTTTCATTGCGTTGATGCTTATTATTCTTGTCAGTCTGCGCATCAAGCTCTGGCACGCATCATGAAAAGAATCGTCTTGCTCGCGTTGTTGGGAGCCGCTTTATTTTTACCGCCGCGTGCGGCGCAGGCGCACGCGGTCGTATTTGTTTGCGCGCCGCGCATCGGTTCCACGCTTGCCAAGCCGCCTTCGCAAATCGTCTGTATTTTTGACGGTCCCTTGAACAACAGTGAGGTGACCATGATGGTGATGGGACCGAACGGGGAACGCGTGGACAAGAACGACGCGCATCCGTTTGAAGGCGATACGCATAGCTATGCCGTGTCATTGGATCCCAACAAGGTGGGGGACGGCATTTATCAACTCAACTGGTTTGTGTATGACAAAAGCGATGACACGAAAACAAGCGGCTCGGTCCAATTTGGCGTGAATACGATTGTGCCGCCGACGCCGACGGTCGTGTTGCCCGGGCAGGTGATTGTGACGCCCAGTATGTCACAGCCCGCGTCCGCTAATTCCGGCGCATCCGATTTGGTTTCGCGTTTCCTCATCGGACTGGGCGTGGTCTTGTTGGGCGCGATGGGCTTTTTGTATTGGCGCACGCGCAAACAAAACAAGGATGCGGAATAATTTTGATCTGTGAGTCGTGGATATGAGACGTGTAGCAAGTTTGGTTCTTGCGCTGCTCGTGGTGTTGTTTGGCTATGGCGCAGTGTCGGCACATGCCAAATTGGTACGAGCGACGCCTGCGCCGAATTCGGTGTTGGGCGCTGCGCCGACGCAGCTGCAATTGTGGTTTGACGAGCCGTTGGATTTGGCGTTCAGCGCGGTGCAGGTGTTTGATACGCGCCAAACGCGCGTGGACCAGGGAACGCTTCAACCCGTCGCCGGTGACGCCAATTCGGTGATTGTGCCGCTCAAGCCGATCGGCGATGGGACATATACGGTGGTGTGGAAAGTCCTGTCGGCGGCGGATGGGCATATTACGCGCGGGGTGTACGCGTTCGGGGTCGGCGATGTGGCGGGCCAAGTTTCTGCGCCGAGTGATGTGAACGCGGCAAGCACGCCGAATGAGCTCACGCCGGAAGGCGGCGTTGTGCGGTGGCTCGCGTTGACGGCAATGCTGGCGCTGGTCGGCGCGTTTGTCTTGCGCGTCTTTTTGTTGGAACGTTCATTGGACGCAATCAACGCCGACGAAAAGACACGCGCGCTGGCAATGCGGCGTTGGCGACAATTTGTGTTTGCGTTCTTTGCTCTCTTTTTGGTTGGCAATTTCGCGGATTTGCTCTTGCAGGCGAATTTGGTCGCCGAGCAGGTGAGCGTCAATTCGGTCGTTAGCGTCTGGCTCAATTCGCGCTATGGCACGTTATGGCTGCTGCGCGTCGGTTTGATTTCGCTTTGCGCGCTGTTGGTGGCGTTGGAAGCGCGCGGCAAACGCATTCCGTATGCCGATTCCGCACTGATTGTGCTGGGCAATGTCGCGCTGATTACGCGTTCGCTCACCAGCCATGCCGCGTCGTCGGGCAATTTTTCTCTGCCTGTGTTTGCCGATTGGCTGCACATGCTCGGCGTGGCGGTGTGGGTCGGCGGCTTGTTTTGTATGGCGTGGCTGATGCCGTTCGTGTGGCGCGCGTTGGACCCGAAAACGCGCAGCGCGTGGATTGCCTGGCTCGTCCCGCAATTTTCTCTCATTGCGATTCCAATGACGCTGGTGATTTTTGTGACGGGCATGTATGGCTCGACGCAGCAAATCCCCGTGTTGGATCTTTTGAATACGCGCGTGCTGCCGACCCTGCAAGAAATGTCCGGCGACGCGTACATCAATGCGCTGCTGCTCAAAATTTTATTGTTCGGCGTGATGCTGGCGTTTGGCGCATTGAATTTGTTGTGGCTCAGTCCGCGTTTTCGCAAATATATCGCGGAACCGAAAAAAAGCGCGCGTTTGTTTTCGCGTTTTCGCGTGACGGTTGGCGCTGAAGTGGTGTTGGGCGCAGGCGCGATTTTTTTGGCGGGTGTGTTGACGCTCACGCCGCCGCCGCGTTCCGCGCCGACACAATTTGCGCCGGGAGTGGTGGAAGCGCCGCAGCCGGAGCGTCCCATTTCGTTGGTCGGGTACCCCGCGGCGGATGTGCGTGTCGCGCTGCGCG
>CAZXYP010000132.1:0-13090 GCA_964644955.1 uncultured Anaerolineales bacterium
GCGGCGTCCGAACACGAGAATGTCCAGAAGGGAATTGGTGCCGAGTCGGTTTGCGCCATGCACCGAAACGCACGCGCATTCTCCGGCGGCGTACAATCCTTTGACCGGCGTGTTTTTCTCATCGGCAAGTACGCGCCCATTCAAATCGGTCGGGATGCCGCCCATCGCGTAATGCGCGGTGGGCTGTATCAAGAACATTTCTTTCATCGGCTCCAGTCCTTCATAGAGCCGCACAAATTCCAAAATGTCGGGCAGCGCCGCTTCCAATTGATGCGCCGTGACTTGCTTGCCGCCGGGCGCGCTTTTGTACTTGTTGATGGTCTCGGGACGCACGTCGAGCCACACGGCATCTTTGCCCGGACCGACCCCATTGCCCGCGCGCACTTCTTCAAAAATGTAACGCGAAATCATGTCGCGCGGCGCGAGTTCCTTCATGCTCGGCGCATGGCGTTCCATAAACCGTTCGCCTTGCGCGTTAAACAAAATGCCGCCTTCGCCGCGCGCGGCTTCGGAAATGAGAATGCCTTTTTCGTACACGCCCGTCGGATGAAATTGGAAAAATTCCATGTCTTCGAGCGGAATGCCGCGCCGATACGCGATGGCGACCAAATCACCGGTCAAGGAATGCGCGTTGGATGTGACTTTGAAAATTTTGCCGAAACCGCCGGTTGCAATAATCACCGCTTTGGCGTGAAAAATATGAATCTCGCCCGTCTCGATTTCGATGGCGACACAGCCGCGACATTCATTGTCCTCGATGATTAAATCCAGCACTTGAAATTCGTTAAAGAATTTTGTTTCGTGCTTGACGTTTTGTTGGAACAGTGTCTGCAAAATCATGTGTCCCGTGCGGTCAGACGATTTGCACGCGCGCATGACGGGAATGCGTTTGCCGGGATTGTTCGGGTCGGGTTTGGTGTGTCCGCCAAAGCGACGTTGTTCGATTTTACCTTCGGGCGTGCGGTCAAACGGCAAACCCATGTGTTCCAATTCGACGACGGTGAGAACCGCTTCCTCGCATAAAATTTCCGCCGCGTCCTGGTCCACCAAATAATCGCCGCCTTTAATCGTATCGTAGGTGTGCCATTCGGGATGGTCCTCTTCCATGTTGCCGAGCGCGGCGGCAATCCCGCCTTGCGCGGTGCCGGTGTGCGAACGCGTCGGATACAGTTTTGAAAGCACCGCGCAGCTCACGCCCGCGCGCGCCAATTCATAAGATGCCCATAAACCCGCGCCGCCCGCGCCGACGACGACTGCATCGTATTTGTGTAGAGTTGCCATGAATCAGGTTGCAAGTTGCAGGATGCAGGATGCAGGATGGTTGTGTCCTGCACGCTGTAACCGGTGATAGTTACGCTGTTGCATTAAATGTAAAAATGACGTATGCGCCCATGGCGAGCAGGGCAATTTCGACCAGCACTGCTAATCCCAGCAGCGTCAAACGGAGTCCGCGATGATGCACATAATCTTCAATCGAATAGCGCAGACCGAACATGCCGTGAATGAGCGCGAAAAAGAGCAGCGCCAAATCATAGCCGCGCCAGAATAAACCCATGACCGGATCCATCCAGCGGGTGATAATGAAATTGAAATCCATGTTCTCGACGCCATAGATAAAGTGCATCAAGAAAAAGTGACCGAGCGCGAGAACAATGAGCAGCAAGCCCGAAATACGCATAAACAGCCAGATGTTTAATTCGGCGCGATTCATCACGCGATGTTTGCGACTGGCAACAATGCGGTCAAAGCCGTCTTGATAATTGCCCGTGCTGGCATCCACGTCAAGTTTGGTGCCGCTGTTCAAAGGCATCAACGTAAAAATGGCGACGATGAGGGCAGGCAGCGCGAGGACGCCGAACGTGACGAGAATCGAGAGCGCCGCGTTCTCTCCGAACTGGTCAGCCGGCAAATTGTACATCATGTAAATGCCGGCGGGAATAAAGAGAAACAGAAAGACGGCGAGCTGCACGTACAAAAAGTTGCGCGCGATTTTGCGGCTGGCGACGATGGGGAAAAAATCCATGATAATCAAGCGCAGCCCGTTCAGCGCGTGATACAGCAAGCCAAAAAGCAGCAAGATTTCGAGGATGCGCGAGAGCCAGCCCTTGTAAATAAAGAGCAGCTCGTTAAAGAGCGCCGGACCGAATGCCGCGAGGAAAATATCAAAAATGTGGAGCAATAAAAAGGCAAGGACTCCGAGACCCGCTGCGCGGTGGATTGCCCATGCCCATTGTCCTGCGCCGCCGCGATATCGCAGTACGCCCGACGCAGTTTGAATCAAAGCAGCCATTGCTCAATGCCTCCTATCACACCCGAATCAGCCGGAGGTGATGGTGAATGTTGAAAAAGACGTTCGCGCGTGGTTTGTCTATGCCTTGACCGGTTCAGCGGTTTCGGCAAAGACCGGAACGCGTTCTCCTTTATCTGTCAAACGAAAAAGGTCTTGCGGCGATTCCAGTCGGTCGGTATATAAAATACCGTCGAGATGGTCAATTTCATGTTGCAAGACCCGCGCCAAATTGTGAGACGCCTTGATTTTTACTTCTTTGCCATTGCGGTTCAATGCTCTGACAGTCACGAATTTTGCGCGCTTGACATTTCCCACATAGCCCGGAATGGAAAGGCAACCCTCTTCGCCGATCACTTCGCCGCGCAGTTCGACGATTTCGGGATTGACGAGCTGCAGCTTGACCGGCTTTTCTTTTTCCGAGTCGTCTTCGCCCGGCAAGGCATCCACCACAATCACGCGCAGACTCACGCCGATTTGCGGCGCGGCAAGCCCTTGCCCCGGCGCATCCTCCATCGTTTCAATCATGTCGTCAATCAATTTCTGAAGGGACGCGTCAACTTTTTTTACTTTTTTTGCTTTTTGTCGGAGCGCGGGATGCTCGGACGTTAGAATTTCACGGACTGCCATTTTATGATTTCAGATGTTGGGTGACACGCGTCAGAAATTCCCCAAGCGATGTCGGCGCACACGGTTCGTGTCGTTCCGGTGCGCCAAAAGGATGCTCGTGCCATCCCATTTTGGCATTATCTATGCCATAGCTTCGCTGCCCGTTTTGTATCAGCGCAAAGGCGGTCTTGTTGGTCTTGAGATTGTAAAAGACGCTGATAAATGAACTCGGACTGATTTGCAGGCGAACGTCAAGGATATCAACGTCAATCAATCGTTGTTCAATATGTTTGACGAAAGCATGTTGGGCACAGAGTATCTGGATTTCACGCAACAGTTGTTCGGTGGTCAAGGCATCCATGAATAGCTATTTGACAAGCGCGTATGCTGTGTCACCAGTGCTTCCCATTGCAGAAAATCAGTTTCTGCTTCGTAGGAATAATCCTGTTCCCGATTTTGGTTTTCCCACTGCATGCGATATTCGTCAAACGACATGCCGTACTTTATTTCGTATTGCTGAATTTGTTGCGCCAGTTCTTGCAGTTTTCGTCGCGCATAATCGCGAATGACAACGGTTAACGCCAAATCGAGGCGCGGCTCACCGGTCAATTCCGTCAGGGCCTGACTTGTTTCCTTCGGGAGTACAAGAGTTTCTGACATTACCTTGTCTAGCCCTCGTTCGTTTCCGCATTCGTTTTCATGGTCGGCGTTGCGGCTTTGGCGGCGGACGCGGCGGCGGTGGCAGATTTTTCGGCGGCGGCGGGTTTTTTCGCTTTGGCTTCTTCTTTGGCTTTGCGCGCCGCTTCTTCTGCCGCGTAATCGGTCGGCTTGATGCTTTCGTAATACGTCGTGGATTTCATCAAGGTCGGCAAATCGTAAATGTGATTCACGTGCCGTTCATAGCCGGCGAGTTCATAATCATTGTCCATCTTGATGGCATCGAACGGGCAAAATTCCGCGCAGAAACCGCAGTTCATGCAGATATCAATGTCAATGTAAAACTCGGCGGCTTTGGGTTTGGGTTTGCCGTCCTCGCCGACCGCGCGCACAATCCAAATGCACTGCGGCGGACACACTTTGGCGCAAATGCCGCACGCGGTGCAGCGCTCGACGCCAATTTCTTCTTTGCCTGTCACCGCATCCACAATCGGTTTGCCCGCTGCATCGGTCACGGGTTCATAAATCAAAAATGGAATAAAACGGAAATTTTCCGGCGGCTTGAGTTTGACTTCGGGGTATTCGACCGTAATCAGACCTTTTTGATACACCGACGCGCGTTCGTCCGCGACGGCTGCATTCGGACCCGTTTTGAACAGTGCGCCGGCTTTGCGCCGTTCCGAAATATCACTGGGATAGGAACGCAAAAAGCGTCCCATGATAACCATCATGCCTTTGAGCGTGCCGATTGGAAAAATCTTCATATATTCTCCGTCATGACCTTTCGTGGACTATTTTCCATAGACAGGTTCTTGTTGGTTATTCAACAACCTGTTCGCGGTCCGTTTGCCCAGCACCCGTATCTTCCATAGGCATTGTTGCTATCCCCAGAAGTATATCCTCTATAAAATGGAGTGCCTGAATTTTGCTGTATCGTATGTTGAGAAATAGCTGTATTCCAATTTAGCGGGATGACTGCTGTAGGCGTACTAGTTCCCCAGAACTTTTGAGTCCAATTCTCATTCTTGATCGTCCAGGAACAACCCATATCAGGGGAACATGCTCCCCATCCCCTTAGATCCGTACCAAGATAATATTTGCTTGTATTCGCGAAGGTCACAGAATTGCCGTTACTCCCGTTGGGATAAGTATTGCGGTAAAAAGTACCGGCTGGGCTCGAGAATGAAGAATATCCCGCGTGTGCTATCTTGGATAATTCCAAAGAGCCAACGAATAAAATAGTGAGTATCAGTGTGATGTTAACATATCGTCTTTGTGTCATTGTCCTCTTCCTTTGAACACTCCCGAGTGATTTAATTGATGCCGAGTGGCATCTCCTTGAGCCGCTCGTGTCGCCCGTTGAATGGAGCGGACGCTCTGCCGAGCACGCCCGCCGCGAAATCGTCAATGAAATTTTCTACGTCTTGCGCACCGGTAGTCAGTGGTGCTATCTGCACGTATGTCTTGCGGTAGGCGCGCGGATACGCACAGAAACGTCATAACTTGGAGATTTTAAATGTAAAGACGATTACCTGGCATAGCTCATTTGCCATTTTAGCGCTGTGGCAAGTCGCGCCATGCCTTCTGGAACCAGCAAAGAATCTGTGCTTGCTCTCAACTGCAAATCAGTTTCTGCTTCAATATTCTGAGGTGGCACTTCAAGTCCATTCTTCGTCAGACTATCCAAGACCTTTTCCTGATCCGCTAGCGCACCACTTGCTCTGAGAGAAAAAATGTAAAAGTACGATGTGGTTTTGTAGGGTGTCCGCCGCCCCAGTTCTTTAAACTTGCGATGTTCACCATTTCCGCCAGTTCGTTTACTGGAATTCCAACTCCACCGACAACCAGTCCGCGATGAGAAAACCACTCTCGGAGCTGTGCCAGATTTACTCGGTCTTTTGCTGCCTCATGAATTATCAACGCATCAAGTTTTCCTTCTTGGACTAGATTGCTGATTACTTTCCAATCGGAGGTGTAGCCGACCTTCACTTCTGGAATCTTGGCAAATTCCTCGGGCGAAAGGTTTTTCTCGATCTGTTGCGAACTGTCAGGTACAAAGTACATAACGTTTGACGTTACGGAAGCTTGTGCATTCTGTTGACTCAAGTAAACCGAGTAAAGAGCAGTCGCCAGCAAAATTGCGGTTACGGCTAGAAGAAGGGTTGTTTTTTTACTGTCGAGAAAACGCATGAGCATCCCTTTCTTCCTTTCATTCACTTTCATTTGCGAATTTGCTCGCCTGAAAAGTAACTTGGTCATACAGACGGTCTACCTATCCACCGATCCCATGATAATGTCCACGCTGCCGAGTACGCCGACGAGGTCGCCGATTTTGTGACCGACGCACATTTGCTCCATCGTGGCAAGGTTGACGAAATCGCCCGGGCGAACGTGATAACGATACGGCGTCGTATTGTTGTCGCTCACGACGTACCAGCCAAATTCGCCGCGCGGCGCTTCGATATGCGCATAGACGTCGCCTTTTGGCACTTTGAACGAATAAGCTTTTTTGCCTGCCATCGTTTCGCCGTTCGGAATATCCTTGAGCGCTTGCTTGAGAATTTTGAGCGACTCGCGCATTTCTTTGATGCGGCAATACATGCGGTCGTAAATGTCGCCGTTCGTGCCGACCGGAATATCGAAATCAAAACGGTCATAAATCGAATACGGGTCGGCGCGGCGCAAATCGTATTTCACGCCCGAACCGCGCAGCATCGGACCGGACACGCCAAAATTCACGGCGAGGTCGGGCGGCAGCACGCCGATATTGCGCGCGCGCATGTCGAAAATTTCATTGTGCACCAGATATTTTTCCATCTCGTCCACCACTTTGGGCAGACGATTATGCACCAGTTCTTTGGCAACGTCGAGCCAACCTTCGGGCAAATCTTTCCACACACCGCCAAAGCGCATGTAATTGCACATCATGCGCGAACCGGACGCCGATTCAAACAAATCCAAAATCAATTCGCGTTCCTCAAGCCCGTAAATCACTATCGGCGTGAAAAATGCGCCGAGGTCGGAATAGACTTGCCCGATGCCGCCGAACGCGTGTGACACGATACGTGTGAATTCGTTCATGATGACGCGAATGTATTCGGCGCGTTCCGGCGGTTTGATGCCCATCATTTTTTCGACGGCAGTGACATAACCGGTTTCCATTGCCATTCCCGCGAGATAGTCCAGGCGGTCGGTGAACGGAATGTTCATGTAGAACGTATTGCGTTCGCCGATTTTTTCATGGTTGCGGTGCAAGTATCCGAACACGGGTTCGAGCGCCATGACGGTTTCGCCGTCGAGCGTGACGTTCATGCGAAATACGCCGTGCGTCGAAGGATGCTGGGGACCGATGCTGACGACGACGGGCTGGGTCTTGAGCGCCTTGACATCGCCCTCGTTAATGTTGGGCGCGACGCGCACGATTTCGCGAATTTGTTTGTACGTCGTCGGATCGAAATTCTTGGAATAAATCACATTGTCGTGCCACGGCACACGGTCTTCGATGATGATGTGATGTCCCTGGTCCCAACGCGTTTCAAACGGTTTGCGTTCTTGTTCGTAATACGCTTCTTTGTACGCTTTGCGGAGCGGGAATCCCTCAAACCCTTCCCACATGAAAATGCGGCGCAGGTTCGGGTGTCCGGCGAATTTGATGCCAAAGAAATCATATACTTCGCGTTCTTGTTGAATGGCGCCGTAATAGACGGAACCGGCGGAATCAATCACCGGATTTTCTTTGTCATTCAAATTCACTTTCAACGCGAGCGGAGGACCGCCGCGCACGGTCGAAGAGACGTGATAAACCACTTCAAACTTGTCCGCCCAATCTACGGCAGTGACTTGATTGAAATAGTCGTACGCGAGTTCGGGCGAATTCTTGAGCCAGTTCAGCGTCTCGATGAGTTTGTCGTTTTGCACGACAATGCCCGCGCTCGACGAGGAAACCACTGCGTCCGCGATATTTTCTTTGATGAGCGCGGCAACGCTGTCGCCATCAAATGCTTTCGATTGTTCAATCGGCTTGGTTTGGTCGGGTGATAAAACAGCCATGGGTTCTCCGAATTTTGGAATTCGAAATCTGGTTAAGGATATGCTGTGCTGTCAGGCGCTCGCGTCGCCGTCGGTCGGCGGATTGGCTTTTGGCGTTTCCGGTTTTGCTTCGGCAGGTTGCGCGGTTTCGGCATGATGCTGTGCGGCTTGCTGCGCGAAATTCGCGTCGGCTTTTTGTTCTTCCAATTTTGCTTCGGCGGGCGCTTTGGCAGGGGCTGCCGCTTTGGGCGCAGGTCTCGCTGCGGGTTTTGCCGCCGCTTCCCCTTCGCCTTTGCCGTGTTTCAATTCCGCGCGTGCCGCGAGCCGAATGTAGCGCGCTTGCATTTCAGTTTCGTCGGCAAGAATTTGTTTGATTTCGACGGCGCGGCGCGGGTCAAAAATGTCGGGACCGAGAACCGGTTCGGGAACCGCTTCGTGCGCTTCGGCTTGATACCACGGCACATTGCGAATGCTTTGTCCGTTGATTTTTTTGTGGAGCATCAAAATGCCGTGCAGTAATGCTTGCGGAGTGGGAGGACAACCGGGAACGTAAATGTCAACGGGGAGAAATTTGTCAATGCCCGAAACGACGTTATATCCTTCTTTGAACGGACCGCCCGCGCTCGCGCACGCGCCCATTGCCATGACGTATTTCGGTTCCGCCATTTGATTGTACAAACGCACAATCGCGGGGACCATTTTTTTCGTGACGGTGCCGGCAACAATCATCAAATCGGCTTGGCGCGGGGAAGGACGAAAGAGTTCGGACCCAAAACGCGAAATGTCAAAACGTCCGCCGCCTGCCGCAATCATTTCAATCGCGCAGCACGCCAAACCAAACTGCATGGGCCAAATGGAACCGCGCCGCCCCCAATTGTAAATCGAATCCACCATCTTGATGGCTTGGTCGAGCGGACCCGTCCAGACTTTTTTCTTGACCTCTTGCTCCAACCAGGCGTCATCGCTGTCGAGCACCATAATCGGTGCGCTCTTGTCGAAACTCATCGAGTCATTCCTCCGCGCGGGGTTCGTGCTTGCATCTGTCAGGCGTAATACGTTTGTGAATTATACCACAGGTTATGTTGCGGTATCAAACAAAAGTCGAATACATTTTTTATGTCGCGTGCGCCGGGGCATAGGATAATGCATTCGGTTTCGCGCGCCGCGATATTGAAATTTGCTTTGACGCGGTTTTTTATTGCGTTATAATCGCGGCAGTAGATTGCAACGGCAAAGCATTGGCGCGTGCGTTCGCGTTTTTTCCAGACAGGGGAATGGCAATGCTTTGCCCTTGCACAATGGATACGAACTATGCGCCCTGCAAAAATTTTGATTGTGGACGACGAGCCGCATCTGCTCAAACTCTTGCGGTCGAATTTGGAAGCCGCGCACTATAAAGTGATTGCGGCGATGGACGGCGCGAGCGCGCTGCAAATGTTGGATAAAGAAGGCGCGGATTTGGTTGTGCTGGATGTGATGATGCCCGGCATGGACGGTTTTGAAGTCCTGCAAAAAATCCGCGAACATTCCGTCGTGCCGGTGATTTTATTGACCGCCAAAGACCAGGAAGTGGATGTGGTCAAGGGCTTGCGTTTTGGGGCGGACGATTACGTGCGGAAACCGTTCAGCGTACATGAACTGTTGGCGCGCGTGGAAGCGGTGCTGCGGCGCGGCGCGGCGGGCGATGAGGTCATGACGCAAAAGCCGTTCGTCGCCGGTGACTTTACAATGGACTTTGAACGGCGTCGCGTCATTGTGAATGACAAGGAAATCAAACTGGGTCCGACCGAATGGAAATTGTTGTCGCAGTTGGTGCAAAATGCGGGACGTGTGATGCTGCATCAAGATTTGCTTCGCAAAGTGTGGGGACCCGAATACGGCGGCGAGACCGAATACTTGCGCGTGTATGTGAATTACTTGCGCAACAAAATCGAAGCCGACCCCGCGCATCCGAAATATATTTTGACGGAACACGGGGTAGGGTATTTGTTCAAGAAACCGGAGTAATCCTAATCGCTCAATATGCTCACCCTGCAAAAAAAGCCCGCTCTCGACCTATTCATCCAAACTTGCACGCCGCTTTATCGCATTCCATCCCTCGAAGACGCGATGCGAACGCGCGTACAAGACATCGTGCGCGACTTGCTCGCGTTCACGCCAAAAACGGAACCTGTTGAGAGTCTCACACAATTTCTGCAAGCCGACCCGAATTTTCTTGGCGTGCTGCTCGCATTAACGAATCTTTCCCAAGAACGCTTCCTGCGAATCTTGACAGCGGAGCGATTTGCAACCGCTGATTACGGAGTCGAATGGAATGTAGATAGAATTTACAAAATGATGAAACGTGATGCAGACTTTGCTGAACGCGTTGCGCGATTGTTTTTGGAAGGAAAGAATAGCGAAATTCTGGTACGGCAAGGGGCAGATTTTTATTTGCAGCAATTGTCTTTACCTGAAAATTGGCAAGAAATGATTCGTGATGAAAGTGTTATCAAGAATATAGTTCGCAAAAAACTCGCGGGTGAATATGCTGACCGTAAAGGGGCAGCAATCGAATCGATTATCGAAGCACAACTTGATGCGCTTTCAGGCAAGTACGGTCTAGGGCATGAACATGGGCAAGTGAAACTTGTGGGCAAAGAAGTTGACCATGCCGTTCCGTCGCTTGCTGACCCGTACGTCATGATTATGACTTCTTATTTGGAGACGACCTCAAGCAACCAAACTCAACGCGCAAATGAGCAGCAAGCGATGTATGAAAAAGTCATTGGCAATAACGTTCGCTATGGTGAGGAACGCGTGTTGGTCAATGTTGTGGATGGCGGAGGTTGGCTCGCGCGTCGTTCTGATTTGCGAAAATTGCATCAAGGATGTCACTATTGCTTGAATTTGAACATGCTCTATCAGCTTGAGGCAATTATTTGTCGTCATGTGCCCGCGCGCTTTTTCACCAACGCGCTGCGCCCGACGGTCGAAATGGAGTCTTAATGCTCGACAAGTATTTGAACCAAGTAACCCAACGCGATTGCATCGCCGTGCTGCAGGATATTCCCGATAACAGCGTGGATGTGTGTTTTGCGGACCCACCGTTCAACTTGGATAAAAAATACACATCCTATCGCGACCAACATCCTACCGACCGATACTTGAAATGGTGTGAGCAATGGCTCCAAGAATTGGTGCGCGTGACAAAACCAACTGGCACGATTCTCGTACATAACATTCCACGCTGGCTGACGTACTATGCAGCGATTCTAAATCAGCACGCGTACTTTCGCCATTGGATTGCGTGGGATGCCATGAGCACCCCGCTCGGCAAAACACTGCTGCCTGCGCATTACGGAATTTTGTATTACACGAAACAGCTCAAAGATTTCAAATACTATGACATTCGAGTTCCGCATAAAAAATGTCGCGTTTGTGATGCATATATAAAAGATTATGGCGGTAAAAAAGACCAAATGCATCCGTTTGGCACTTTGGCAAGTGATGTGTGGACCGACATTCATCGAATTAAACATGCTGTTCGACGCGATGAGCATCCCTGTCAACTGCCGATTCCATTGCTAGAGCGTCTGGTTTTAATGAGTTCGGATGAAGGCGACATTGTGTTGGACCCTTTTCTTGGCACAGGCACCAGCGCGATTGCGGCGAAAGCGATGGGCAGGCAATATATCGGAATTGACGTTGACCCCGAGTACGTCGAGATTGCACGCGGAAAACTAGCAAAAGTTTCTGTTCGCAAGTGGAACGGATTTTATGTTTCGTTCTATCTCGACAAGATTCAAAGCATTCGCGATATTGATGCCTCCCAAATCTTTCCGCCGCAATTAACATCCGTAGAAAAGAAACGAATGCGCGCGAATGGTCATAATGGCGCAAATGAGAAACCGCAGATGACGCAGCTCTTAGAGAAACGTCCGCGATACAGAACAAATGCATCCGCGAAAAATCTTTCAAACGGAGAATGAATCAGCATGGCAGAAGCACAGTACGACATCATTGTAGTGGGCGGCGGACCGGGCGGCTATGTCGCCGCAATTCGCGCCGCGCAGTTGGGAATGAAAACCGCCCTCGTAGAACGCGATGCGCTCGGCGGCGTCTGTTTGAATTGGGGCTGCATCCCGACCAAGTCGCTTTTGAAAAATGCCGAAGTCGCGCGCAATCTCGCGGATGCGAAAACGTGGGGCATCAAAATTGAAGGCACCTACACGCTCGATTATGGCAAAGCACACGAACGCAGTCGGCAGGTCTCGCAACGGTTGGTGCGCGGTGTCGGTTTTCTGATGAAGAAAAACAAAATTGATGTGTACATGGACACGGCTGTTCTGCGCGCAGGCAGCGTGGTCGAATTGCAGGGCGGCGGGCAAAAACTCTCCGGCAAAAACATCATCATCGCCACCGGCGCGCGCCCGCGCACGATTCCCGGTTTGGAATTGGACGGCGTCAATGTGATTACGTCGCGCGAAGCGTTGGATTTGAAAACCGTGCCGAATCCGATTGTGGTCGTCGGCGCGAGCGCGATTGGCTGCGAATTTGCAACGGTTTATCATTCGTACGGCGCGGACGTGACCGTCTTGGAAGCGCTGCCGCATCTCTTGCCCAAAGAAGATGAAAAGGTCAGCGTGACGGTCGAAAAGAGTTTTCAAAAACAAGGCATCAAATTCAAGACCGGCGCAATGGTCGAACGCGCGGAAAAGGTCGGCGACAAAATCAATTTGCATGTCAAGACAAAAGACGGGACGGAAGTGATTTCGGCGGAAAAAGTTTTGGTCGCCATCGGCGTTTCGCCCAACAGCGAAAATCTTGGGCTGGAAGCATTGGGCGTGAAAACCACGCGCGGCGCGATTGACACCAACGATTTCATGCAAACGAATGTGCCCGGCATTTACGCGATTGGCGACGTGACGATGAAACTCGCGCTCGCGCATGTCGCCATGGCGCAGGGCGTCCTCGCCGTCGAACATGCGGCGGGACATGAAGTGCGTCCCATCAATTACGACGCGGTGCCGCGCTGCACGTATTCGCATCCACAAGTCGCGTCGTTCGGGAAAACCGAAGCGCAAATCAAGGAAGCGGGGGGCGAATACAATGTCGGCGAATTTCCGTTTCAAGCAAACGGCAAGGCGCTGGGTTTGAACGATTACGAAGGGTTTGTGCGGATTTATTCCGACAAAAAATTTGGTGAGATTCTCGGCGTGCATATGGTCGGACCCGAGGTCACCGATTTGACGGGCGAATTTGCGCTCGCGATTTCGATGGAAATGACGCCCGCCGAAATCGGACACACCATCCACGCGCACCCCACGCTGACCGAAGTGATTCAAGAAGCCGCGCTCGGCGCGATGGGAGAAGCGATTCATATTTAGAGACTGGAGACTGGAGATTGAGCAATCTCCAGTCTCTAGTCTCCAGTCTTTCATGCATCCTCGAGACAAAAGACCCCCCACTTCTCCCACGCGCATTCACCCCACTGTCTTTGTCGCCGAGACCGCGACGATTGTGGGC
>CAZXYP010000133.1:0-13088 GCA_964644955.1 uncultured Anaerolineales bacterium
TTGTTTTTTTTTTTCCTGCCGATTTTAAACTTAAAAAATTTTCTTTTCGAATTGTTGTTGTGGGGGCGATTTGTACTGTATTTTGCGCGCGCACGCCAGAGGAATAAAAATGAAACTGTTTCAACTTCCGGGTTTGTTAGTGATTCTCATCGGCGGCGCGCTGTTTTTGCTTGCGTGCAGCGGCGCGACGCCGACACCGGTGCCGCCAACAGTCGCGCCAACTTCCGTACCGCCGACCATCGCGCCAACGGTTGCGCCAACACGTGCGCCAACCGCCGCACCCACTGCCGCGTCAAGCACTGCGTCCGGCGCCGCGCAGGGCGCGTTCAAGAAATTCGACGCTGCCGAAAACTTTCGTCTGAAAGCGAACGTGAACGCGTCTCCGGAATTTTTTCAGGCGCCGTTTCAACCGGGACCGACCGATGACCCGAATATGGTGGAGATTGTGACGCTCGATGGAGAGAATCACGCGTCGGACATTCACTATACGCTCGGCGGTTTTCTCGGTTCGTTTGTCGGCGTGCTGATGGGTTTTGCGGAAACGAATCCAACCCTGGAGCTTATCTCGATTGACGACAAAGTGTACATGCGCGGCGTGTTGGAAGGCGAGTCCGAAGCAAAGTGGTATCTCTTGCCGGATTCGGAATCCAGTTCGATGAGTTTCAAGCCGCAGGATATTGTGCGAACGGTCACGGGGACGGATTTTGCCCAAGCATCGTTTGCGAAATCAGGCAGCGCGACGATAGGGAATCAAACCTGCGACGTGTACAGCGGCGACCGCGCGGCGTTTGATGCCGTCCTGCCGAAACTGGAACAGGAAGCGGGCTTGAACGCGGACGAAATTGATGCGACGAAACTCACCAAATTTGAATTTCAAGTCACCGTGTGTCCCGACGGCAATGTGTATGACATTGTCTATAATTTTGAGGGACCCGTAAAATCAAAACCTGCAACGACCGGCAAATTCGGATATCACGCGCAGCTCTCGGGTTTTGCGGAAACGATTTCGATTCAAGCGCCCGCCGATGCTGTGCCGATGCCCGAAACGGCGAACCCGGTTCCGACAGAAGAACCCATCGCAGAAGCAACGTCCACACGCCCGGCGAGCGGCGCGTTCACCTCGCTCGATGGGGAATGGGAAGGCACGAGCTCGACCGACAGCCCGATTTTATTTACCGTCGAGGATGGAAAAATCACATACGTCAATCTGAATTATTACATCAGCAAGGACGGTTGTTCCGCGAGCGGCGCGTATGGCACGACGCCGGACGATGGTGTCGTACAAGACGACAAGTTCACCGTCATTCTCACCAACAGTGATGGCGTGCGCTTTCTTTTCGCGGGCATCTTTGATTCCAAAAATCAGGCAAGCGGCACGTTGAACATTACGGGCAAAACATACTGCGGCGATGCGGACGAGGAATTTACCTGGACGGCGTCGCATGTGTCTGCGCCGGACAGCGGAGATGAAACGCCAACGGCGGAAGCGACGATTGAAATACCCGAAGTGCCGACGCTGCCTGCGCTGCCCGAACCGACAGTCGAGATTCCGGCAGTGCCGCAGCCGACCAGCCAAGCTCAAACCTCGCCGACAGGGAGCGCCGCGATCGTGACGAGTGTATTTGAAGCGTTGAATCAAGGCGATGTCAATGCTGCGCTCGCACTGTTTGACGAGGACGTGATTTACACGCTCAGCAGTGTGAACGGAATTGGCGTGAATGGGCTCAAGAATTATATGTTCACGGCAGCGGCGGCGGGCGCCAAATACAGCATCAGCAATCTGCAGGATTTGGACAGCATTGTGACGTTCACGCTCACCATCAGCGGCGCCGGCGCGGGAACGTTTCCCAACAGCTCGGCGATTGTTGAAGACGGCAAAATCACTATCTTGACCATCAAGTAAGCGGCGCGCAAAAGAAAACGGGTTTGGTCTGAATGACCAAACCCGTTCGCATTTCACCGTTCGTTTTCCTCTTGCCATTGTTCGTCAATGGCGCCGTCGTCATTCTCATCAATGCCGATTTCCAAATCGTCCTCGCCGTCCCAACCGTCATAGTCAATGTATTCGGTGTCCTCGTCGCCGAAACCGATATCCTCGTTTTCGTAGATTTGCGTGCCGTCATCGCCGATGCGTTTCAGCGTCAAATCGTATGTATCGTCCGCAGAACCATTGTCGCTGTCGAGCGCGAGCGTGCCGTCGGTTTCGTTAAAGGTGAACGCGAGCGACTCGCCTAATTCAATTTCCAAATCGTCGAACGCGAAATAATAATCGTCCTCTGCGCCGTCAATGGTTATGGTGACTTGTGAAGTCTCGACCGATTCCGGGTCGTAACGGAACGTATCGAGGTTGCCGTCGAGGGCAATGGTATTCATTTCCCCGGGCGCAAGCGTGATGTTGTCAATGTTGAGCGATTTGCCGCCACCAAACACAAAGAACTCCGCGTCAATGTCTTGCGCGAGTTGACTGCCGTCGAGAGCCATGTCGTATGTATCGCGCGCGGGCAAAAAGTACATGGGTACGGAAGGTTTGCCGAGTCCGCCGTCAATGGTGAAATCAAGCGCGCCGGGAATTTCATTGACGAACGCGCCGTTCACCAAGCCGATGCGTTCGCCCTGACTGTTGGTGACGAGTAAATTGCCGCCGCCAAACAACGCGACTTGCGTCATGGCATCTGTGTCGGTTTGCGCGTTATCGTTGCACCACGGACATTCCGCGCGCCCCGCGCGCAGCGACAAACGCGTCGCGCCAAAGAGGTGTGAATCGGCATCCCCGCCCCACGGGTTCGGGTCGGCGGATGGATTGATGGCGGCGAAACCGTACTTCCACGTATTCGCATTGCGGTCCACCTCGATGTAACGTTCCTGCCCCGGATAATTATTGTCGTAAATCCACACGTAATACAACCCGCTGCCCATCTCTTCGACTGCATACGGCGCAACCGCGTGTCCCACGCGACTGCCGTCAGGTTCGTAATGGCGAATGGCAATGATGGTCGGGTCGCGTTGTTGAATGCCCGCGATAATGTCATCCAAAACTTCCGCGGGTGTCTTGGCGACCGCTTGGGCTTTGGCGCGCAAAACCGGATTGGCGCCCTGATGCGCGAAATAGTACATGATGGCGCGGCGCAATTCCGGATTGTGGGCGTTCAAATCAAACGTGCGCGCGCTTCCGTAGGTTTGTTTCGATTCCTGCCCTTGATGGAAAAACAGCGAAAGCACGGCTAATCCTTCACAATGTCCGTTGTTGGCGGCTTGATTCAAACTGTCTGCCCATTCCAACGCGCCGGGCGCGACCTGACAATCGCCATCCTTGAAACCCGCGCACACGGATTGTTCGCCGAACAGGCGCAGCATGTCTTCGACAAAGAGCTCGCTCATTTGCTGCGGATACTGTCCGCCGTAATTTTCAAAACCGAAACCGTCTTGATTGGGACGAAAGCCGAGGTCGGCAATCATGCGTCCTTTGCCGGGCGCGACCGCGCTGTGGTTGGGCGCGGGCGCGGATGCGCCGGATGCGACCGGCGCAAAAATCTGCACGGTCTGGTTACCGCCATCCGCAACATAGACATTGCCGCTCGGCGCGACGAGAATGCCAACGGGTTTAGCAAATTGACCGTCGCCGTTTCCTTGGCTGCCAAACTTGGCAATGAATTTGCCTTGCGCGTCAAATACCTGGACGCGTTGATTCAAATTGTCCGTGACGTAAAGATTGCCTGCCGCGTCGAGGGCAATCCCCCACGGCGCATTGAATTCACCGTCGCCCGCGCCGGGTTTGCCGAACTGCATAATGACACTGCCTTGCGGATTGATTTTCAGTACGCGATGATTCCCGGTGTCGGTGACGTACACATTTCCTTGCGCGTCGGTGGTAATGCCGATGGGCGATTTCAAACCCAGATTCGTCCACTTGGCGAGAAATTTGCCGTTCGCATCGAATTTTTGGATGCGATTGTTGAGCGTGTCGGCGACGTAAACGTTATCTTGTTTGTCAATGGCGATGCCGTACGCCTGATTGAATTCGCCGTCTTTGTCGTACGTTTGGCTGTCGTCGCCGGGAAAACGCAAGAGGAAATTTCCGTCGGCGCTGAATTTTTGGATGTTGGAATGCTGCGGATTGGCGACCCAGAGATTGGATTGTGAATCGGCGGCGATGCCGGAAACGACGGGACCGAGTTTGCCGTCGCCCTGTGAAATGCCCATTTCGCCAAAGCGTGTGCTGGACAGGTCTTGCGCGACGCGACGAATTGCGCCGCCTTCGGCGACATACAAGTCGCCGTTTGGCGCGAGGGTGAGCGCGGCGGGCGTGAGCCACGCGGGGTTTACATCCAGCTTGCGTTGATATGTAAATTGCATCGCGTTGCCGGGTTGGTTCGGCTGTGACGGCTGCGACGGCTGCGTGACGGCGCTGCCAACGCCAAGATTTTCGCTGTGCGCCAATTTATCTTGCAAGTACAAATCCAATTTGTATGCGCCTTGCGGCAGCGGCTGCCCGTTCTGCGTGGAAATGGAAAACAAGAGGACGTTGTTGTTTTTGTCGGCGGTTGCGCTGCGTTCAAAAATTTTTGTGTTGGCGGGAATGTTTTCGACATTTACGGCGGTCCACACACTTTGCAGCGTGACCGGCGTCGCGGTGTTGACGTACACGGCGGCGGCGAGGCGGTCCGTGTCGGCGGGATATTCGCCGTTGTTGGGAATGGGTTCGCCGTTGCCGTCGAGTGTTTGGAACGCGACGACGCGCGCAATGGTCGGTTCGGTGGGCGCTTGCGCGGGCGCTTGCGTGACGGTTTTGCCAATCGTGAAATCGAGCGTGCCGTCGGGTTCGTTGTCTTCGTACACCTCGACACGATACGCGCCCGGACTCCACGGCGCGTCCGCGCTGCGTTTCAACGAAAAGGCAATGTTGAGACTGCCTTCGATGGACAATTCCGAATCGGTAAGCACCGTGTCGGGTTCTTCGCCCGGCACATTCACGGCAATCCATCGCACGCCGACCAAACTGCCGGGCGCGGTATCGCGCGTGGAAACCACGGCATAGATGATTTCATCGTTCGGATTGAAATCGGAAACATTGTCCACGGGTGCATACGTTTCGGGTTTGACGCCGGTGGTCATGACGGCATCCACAATCGAATGATTCGGATTGTTGACACTTTTGTACTGCGAGGGGGGGGTGTTTTGCGTTGGCGCGTTTTCGAGACCAAAGTTGGCGGCGTTTTCGCAGGCACTGCAAATTTGCGCGTCGCCATTCACTTGCAAGTTTTTGGCTTGGGGCATTTGCGTCGGCGCGATGGTGTTGGGCGGTGCGGTGGGCTGCGCGCGTGTCGGCGCGATGGTATTTACCGGCGCGGCGGTGGCTTGCGCGATGGGCGCGTTGGTCGGTGCGCTTGTAGGCGCGGACGTGCTGCCGCCGCAGGCGGTCAAGGCAACAAATACGAAAAGGGCGAGTGCGAATTGATACTTCATGGGTCCGGCTCCTGTGCGGTTTCATTTGCCGCGCGCGTTTGTGTTTCGGTCATGTTGTTTTGCGCGGGCGTCGGGTCCGTTTGCGAGTTATAGTGGGCGTCTTGCTGCGCGTCGGTCTGATTCATGACTTGATGCAAATGCCCGATGAGATTTTCAAAATTGGCAAAGCCGTGACGTTCGCCCGTGTGCGGGTCTTCGAGCATAAAGCGCCACACCCCGGCGTGAGCGGGATGTCCGGAGGGCTCATGCCACAAGCGCAGCAAGTACGAGCGATAGCCGGGAGAACGGGTTGGGAATGCCATGCGTTGAATGGATGGGCGGACGCGAATGCAAAATGTTTCGCGTCCGCCGTTTTTACGCTACGGTGCGTAATCAATTTGCCGACAATAGCCCGCTTGATAGGCGTACGGTTCGCCGTGGTCAGAACCGAGTCCTTGAATGGAAGCGGTGTACGTGTACGTTCCGGGCGGAAACGTAATCAAATAAATTCTGCCGTCGCCGGGCACATCGTAATCATGCGTGCCCCATTCGCCGCCGCCAATCGTAAAGCGCATGACAATGCCATAGCCATTGCTGAGGAGCAAACCGGCTTCGCCTTGACGCAGTTGGCACGGATTGTCGGATGCTTGCGCCGCGGGTGTTTCGGTGGGCGCAGCAGTTGGCATTGTGGTGGGAAACGCGGGCGGTGTATTTTGTGATTGCGGATTCGTCGCCGCGCCTTTGCCGGTAATGAGAAAATTATCGAATGCGCTTTCGATGGGCAGCGCGGCGCCGTACACATATAAACCGCTGCTGCCGCGCGTGTGCGTGGCATCGGTAATGGTCGCCACTTGCGCGCCATTGACAGACAATGCGATTTGGTCGCCGTTCGCGCTCACTTGAATCCGATTGACCGCATCCCCTGCCAGAATGTTGGCATTGGCGGTGTACGGCACGAGTTCGACGAAATTGCCGTCGTCGTAGCGGAACAACGTGTATTGCCCCTCGTACACGCCCGCGCCGTAACCATTCTTGCCGTCCGCGCTCATGCGAAACAGCAAGCCGTATTCGACAGGTTTGGAAAAGGTGGAAATGCGTCCGTCCACCGCGAACGTCGCATTGTCATATTCGCCCGGCACGAACGCCATGCCGACGGCATCGGTGACCTTGCGAATCATCCAATACTCGCCCAAGCCGCAGTGGTAATCAAAGCGTTCGTTATCGCCGACGGGCATGTTGGCGCAATCCACGAAATTGTCCTGATACAACACATTGCCTTCGTCGCCGCGCGGCGCGGGCGTTGGCATAGGCGTTTGAGCCGCCATGGTCGGCTGCGCGTTATTGCCCAGCTGTTTTTGCGAAGGCAGGGTGGGAAATGTTTGCGGCGCGAGCTGCAGCTGTGTGCCGCCGATACGTTGGGCAATCGGCTGCATGTGCGGAATGACCACCGCGCTGGTGCGCGCGTGGCTTTGCCGTGTGTGCGAGGTCTGTTTCAACGCGCGCGGCGAACTGTTCTCCCACAGCATTGCGCCCAATGCCAATATGAATATGGCGGCGGCGGCGCTCAAGCCCATCAAAATAAGTCGTTTTTTCATGGTTCCTCCCGGTTACATTGCGTTTTGTATGTTGGGAGAATACCAGACGAACGTTTGGAAAGCGTTTATTGCAAGGCGGAGATTGGAGACCGGAGACCGGAGATTGGAGACTGGAGATTAGCAGTGGCGGGCGATGATGGTGGCATACACGCGGTGTCCGTCGTCCGTTTCATTCAAGTGGAGAATTTCGAGGTCGCCAAAAACGTGGGGAATCGTATCGAGGTCGAAGCGGTGCGCGGGATGGAACGCGGAGTTGTATTTGGCGTCGGCGGTGGTGTAGGTTTCAAAAAAGACCGTGCCGCCGCGCGTCAGCCAATCGGCAAAACGCACGCGCGCGTCAAAAAAACGCGTGCAGAGAATGGTGTCAAAACTGTGCCGCAAAAAAGGCAGCGCAGACGCGTCACACAAGACACGCGCGAGCTGCGGCGACGCCTGAAGCAGCGCGGCATCCGAAATGTCCGCGACGACCGCGCGCGAATCGGGCAAATGTTGTATCAACCATGACGCATTTTGCCCGACGCCGCCCGCAAGGTCGAGGATGCGTCCCGGTTTCAATAGATGCGCGTGCTGTTTGAGCGCGGCGTGAACGCGGCGCGGCGCATCGTTCCCGCGATACCGTTCGTTCCAACGCGCGCGGTCAAGACTCAATGGTCGCTTGCTCCAGCAGCTTGCGCTTGAACACTTTACCGACGAACGTTTTCGGCAGCTCGTCGCGAAATTCGATTTCGTCGGGCACGTTGATTTCGGGCAAACGCGAACGCGCGAATTTCAAAATTTCTTCGGGCGTCGGTTTGTCACCGCGTTTCGGCACGATGAATGCTTTGATGAGTTCGTTTTTGCGGTTGCCGTCAATGGGAATGCCCAACACGGCGACTTCAACAATTTTCGGATGCTCGAATAACACTTCTTCAATATCGCGCGGAAAAATCGTCATGCCGTTTTTGTAAATCAAATCGCTCTTGCGGTCAATGAATGTAAAGTAACCTTCCTCGTCCATGCGCGCGAGGTCGCCCGTGTAGAGCCAACCGTCGCGTAACGCGCGTTCCGTCTGCGCGGAATTGTTCCAATACCCTTTCATCACTTGCGGACCGCGCACGAGGAGCTCGCCGATTTCGCCGATGGGCAAATCCCAACCCGTTTCCATGTCAACGATTTTCGCGTCCGTGTCGGGCAAAGGCAAACCGATGGTCCCCGGCACCGCGTCGCCGAAAATGGGATTCGCATGGGTCGCGGGACTCGCTTCAGTCAAACCGTATCCTTCCACCAAACGCCCGCGCGTGATTTTTTCAAATGCCTCTTGCACTTCCAACGGTAGCGGCGCCGCGCCGGACAAACACGCGCGAATATATTTCACGCCAAACTTGCGCGCGTTTGGAAATTGATTGATGGCGAGATACAAACTCGGTACGCCGGGAAAAATCGTCGGATGAAATTCTTGAATCGCTTCGAGCATCGGACCCGTTTGCGGCGTGGGCAACAAAATCATTGCGCCCGCGATGCTCATGGCAAAATTCATCACCGTCGTCATGGCGTACGAATGCGCGAGCGGCAGCGCGGCGAGAATGCGTTCCTGCGCGTCCAGCGCATCGGGCATCCAATGGCGCAGCTGCATCGTGTTGGCGACCAAATTTGCGTGCGTGAGCATGACGCCTTTCGGGAGCGTCGTCGTGCCGGTCGAATATTGAATCAACGCAAGGTCGTCCGGTGAAACATCCACGAGCGGCGTTTCTTTGTTGGATTGGTCGAGAAATTTTTGCAGATAGTGAACGTTGGGGGGGGGTGTTTTGTCGAGCAGCGGCGTCGGCGGCAAGAGACTGCGCCCGCGCAGCATGTAGCGGCGCACTTGCGAAACATATTCGTCGAGTCCGGTCACAATGATATGTTCCAATGCGGTTTGCGATTGGAGACCGGAGATTAGAGATTGATTTTGGTGCAGCGCCAGAATCACGCGCGCGCCGGAATCTTGCAGATGATGTTTTAATTCTTGCGCGTCGCTCAACGGATTCAAATTGACGACGACCGCGCCCGCTTTTAACGCACCGTAATAGCCAATCACAAACTGCGGACAGTTGGGCAAGAGTAATGCGACGCGGTCACCCTTCTTGATGCCCAATGCGGTCAAGCCGTTGGCAAAGCGATTGACCTGCCGCCGCAGAGAACGATATGTTAACGCGCTGCCGTAATATAGGGTCGCTTTGGCGTGCGGGAAACGCCGGGCGGCAATGTCCAAAAATGTAAACAGCGGCTGTGTCGGATATTGCAGCGTGAACGGCACGCCGTCTTCGTAATGCAAAAGCCACGGACGATTTTGGAGTAATTTTGTTTTTTCGGCTTGACGTCCATCGCGCCACGAAACCGAACCACTGCCGATGAAACGTTGAATCGCGCGATTCACCGCGTCACTGCGTTCCAACTGCACCATGTGTGCGGATACGGAAATTTTGGCGACCTGCGCGTTGGGAATCAAATCCGCAACCTCTTCGTACCGCGCGGGGTCAAACACCAAATCGCGCACGCCGAGAATAATCAACGTCGGCACGCGAATTTGCGGAAACACTTGCGCGCCGTCGAACTGTGTCACCGTGTCGTTATACATGCGCTGCATCACAAACAGCGGCGCATTGAACTTGATCGGCAGATTTTTGCGCAAGGGTTCGAGCGCTTGAACGGGCAGCTTGGACAAGACATCTTGCGCGATGCCCAGTTTGAAACTGGACGCCGTGCCAATCAAAATCAATTTTTCCACGCGCGCGGGATTCTGCGCCGTGTACGCTGCCGCAATCGCGCCGCCAAAGGAATGTCCAAGCACGATACATTTTTTAGGCAGCTGCAATTGTTCGGTCACGCGTTCCAAATCGCCGACGAGTTCCGGCATGGTGTACAACGAATCGGGATGGTCGCTCAAGCCGTGCCCGCGCAAATCGGGCGCGACGACGCGATATTTTTCCGCGTAGCGCGCGAGCTGTTTTTCCCACTGCAAGGCGTATCCACCAAAGCCGTGAATAAACAACAGCGTAAATTCCGCGTCACGCGGTCCCGCATCCACCACGCTCAAGCGCACGCGCGGCGCGATGGAAACGGATACTTCGGTGCGGTAGAGGTCGAGGTCTAAAAGGGGCATCTTGATCATTGAAAAAATTTTTGGATTCGTACGAATCCAAAAATTTTTTCAAATTCATCTATTCAACACCTCGCGCAAGCGATGCGCGCTGTCGGCGAGCGAACCGCGCAAATACGGGGCGTCTTCGCTTTGCTTGCGATTGGGCGGCGGCTCTTGTCCGGGTTCGAGGCGAATGGAAACGAGAACGGGACCTTGCAAATGCAGGATTTTATCGAGATTGCGTTCATATTCTCGCGCATCGGAAAAGTGATACGCTTCGGGAAATCCGCACGCGAGCGCGACCTGATGAAATTCCACCGCGCCCGCGCCCGGCGTCGCCTGATTGCCGGTAACTTCGTACGTATTGTTTTGGGCGACGAACAAAACGAGATTGCGCGCGCGGCATTGCGCGATGGTGACGAGCGAACCGAGCGACATGAGCATACTGCCGTCGCCGTTGAGACAAAGCACACGGCGCTGCGGCTGCGCGAGCGCAATGCCGAGCGCCAGCGATTGCGCGTGTCCCATCGCGCTGTCGGCAAACGCAAAATCGAGTTCGTGTTTGGAAAGGCGTCCCCACGCGCGCACGAGCGACATGGTGCTGACGACGATTTGGTCGGTGCGGCGGCGGGCGAGCGGTTCGAGAAATTGGGATTGAGTGAGCATGGTCGTTCGTGCGTTCGTGCGATGGTGCGATAGTTATCCGTAATCGGTTCTCGGTGAACAGCGGCGTGTCGGCGCTTAACGGATGGTTTCGGTAATGACGATGGCGTGCGGAAAATTTTGTTCGAGCGCGCGCTGCTGCGCGGAAATGACTTTTTCCAACTCGGCATTGTCCGATACAAGTTCGTAGGATAACGCCCACGCACGCAGGGTCGGTTCGAGCAGCACGGCGACAGAATCCAAATCGCGGCGCGACAATTCTTCGGGTGTGAGGGGGGGGGGCGGAGTCGGCAAGGATTTGAAACCGCGATAACTGACGAGACAAACGACCGGAATGCGCATCCGAATCAAGGTGCCGCGCAGCGCGTCGCCGGATTCCAACAAGCCGGTGTTTTGAATCACAATCAGCGGGCGCTGTCCGCCAATCCACAATCCCGCGGCGATGGCGAACGCTTCGCCTTCGCGCGTGACGGTGATGAGATAAATGTCGGGGTCGTCGGCGAGTTCGTGAAACAACGCGGCAGTCGAATTGTCGGGTATGCCGACGACGTGTGTGATGCCGAGCTGTTTGAACGTTTCCAAAACGCGGCGTGTGGTCAACATGGTCCAATCGCGGTGAGGAATTGCCTCGCAAAAAAGAGTGCTTTGCAATTGTAACAGGCGCATAGCCGAAAGGTCAAGCGCGAGTCGCGTTCGCAAATTGACATGCGCGCGCGATGGTTCTATCATCACGCGCAATTCACGGCCTCAGGAAAATTGAACATGGCGCAAACAAAAATCGTTCTCGTCGGCGCGGGGAGCGCCAGTTTTGGTGTTGCCACCGTCGCGGATTTTTTTCAACAACGCGAGAGTTTCGCGGACAGCACGCTCGTGTTGTGCGACATTGACGCGGAAAAATTGGCGCGCGTGCAGCGGCTCGCGGAACGGATGAATGACGCGACAGGCAAGCCGTTTCACATTGAGGGCGTGACGGATTATCGCGACGCGCTGGACGGCGCGCACTTTGTTTTTGCTGCCACCGAAGTGGACCGTCTGGAACGATGGAAACTCGATTGGCGGGTTCCATTTCGATACGGCATTCAACACGTATTGGGCGAAAACGGCGGACCGGGCGGCATGTCGCACGCGCTGCGCACAATTCCGCTCGTGTTGGGTATTGCGTGCGAAATGGAACAGCGCGCGCCGGATGCGTATCTGGTCAATTATGTGAATCCGCTGCCGCGCGTGTGTCTTGCCGTCACGCGTTATACCAAAATCAAAACGATTGGGATGTGTCATCAAATCAACAAAGGGTTTTCGTTGGTCGGGCAGGTGTTGGGTTTGACGCCTGTCGTGCATGAACATTTTCCGCGCGCCGAAATCGTGCGCGAACTCAAAACAAAAATTGATTTGAAGCAGGCGGGGCTCAATCACCTCACCTGGATTTACGATTTGCGCGACAAGCAAACGGGGCGCGATGTGTATCCCGAATTTCGCGCGCGTTTGCAAAACATGCCGGCGGATTGGGAACCGTTGTCGCGGCGTTTGCATAACGCGTTCGGATTGTTTCCCGATACGGGCGACGGACACGTCGGCGAATATTTTGCGTATGCGTACGAGACGAGTGATTTGAAGGGATATGATTTTGACGGACGCGCGGCATTGAGCGCCGACCTCGATGCGCGCGTCGAACGCGCGGCGGCGGACGATGCGCTGCGCGATGAATTTTTACGCGCGGATTCCGGCGAACGCGGCGTCAACATCGTGGCGGCGATTGCAAACAATTTGAATCAGTACGAATGGAACGTGAACGTGGTGAACAATGGCGCGTTGGCGGGGCTGCCCGATTGGGCGATTGTGGAAGTGCCGGCGGTCGTGAGTGGCGCGGGGGTGACGCCGTTACGCGTGCCGCCGCTGCCCGCGGGAATTACGGCGCTGTTGAATCAACAGGTTGCGATTCATGACCTCGTCGTCGAAGCGGCGGTGCATGGCGACAAGCAAGCCGCGTTGCAAGCATTACTGCTCGACCCGTTGGTGACGAGTTACGGCGTGGCAGAAAAAATGTTGGATGAGTTTTTAACGGTTCACAAAAATTATCTGCCGAATTTTTAGAATTCCGAATTTCTCAAAAAATTGAAATTCGATAGACGTTCAGGTTTGCTTTTGGAAAAGGGTCGTCCCAAACTTCCGAAATTTGCAAAATTTCGGAAGTTTAGATTCCAGTTCATTTTCTGAACGTTGATAATTATCACCGCACCGCCACACCTTTCCAAAACGCGACATAGCCCGCGATTTTTTGCGCCGCTTCT
>CAZXYP010000134.1:0-13063 GCA_964644955.1 uncultured Anaerolineales bacterium
ATTCATGGCGCGCGCGGTCGCGTTGATTTTGTCCGCTTCGGGCTGCGCGGCGTGATGCTTCCACAATTTCACCCACGCGTGCGGGTGCTTGCGAAATTCGGGCACGTTGCGCAAGGGCGTGCCATCCGCCAACGTCGGCATCATTGTGCAGGCGGTGAAATCAATGCCCACGCCAACCACGTCGTTCGCGTCCACGCCGCTCTGTTTCAATATCGCGGGAATCGTGTGCTTGAACGTGCGAATGTAATCGTCCGGGTCTTGCAATGCCCAATCGGGTTCGAGCCGAATGTTGGTGCCGGGTAATTTTTCGTCAATCACGCCGTGCTTGTACGGATACACGACGGCGGCGAGTTCTTTGCCGTTCGCCACGTCCACGATTACGGCGCGCCCGGATTCCGTTCCGAAATCAACACCGATTGCATATTTATGTTTTGCCATGTTTCTTTCCTCGTTATTGGTTTGCCCCAATCATCACTTTGATTCCTTCGCGCCGCTGTGCCACTGCGAACGCCTCCGCGCTTTTTTCCAACGGAAAATGATGCGTCACGAGTGAACGCACATCCACCAGTCCACTTTCCACCAAACGAATCGCGCGCGGGTACGTATATTTCATGCGGCGCGACAATTTGAGGGTCAATCCTTTGCGCCGCGCCGCCGACGCGTTGAATGAGGTCAGGTCGTCGTCCGGAATGCCGACGAGAATGACGCGCCCGCCGGGTTTGACCGCGTTCACGGCGTCGTCCACTGCCGCCTGCGCGCCTGCACATTCCAAGACCACATCCAATTCTTGCTTGCCGTCCCATGCTTGCGCGCCAAAATGTTTTGCGGCGGCGAGGCGATGCGGCAATGATTCGGTCACAAAAATTTCGCCCGCCCCGTCACTGCGCGCGACCTGAAGAGTTAATAAACCAATCGGTCCACAGCCAAAAACGCCGACGCGCATGCCCGGCTCCAGCTTGCCCAAATCCACCGCGTGTATGGCGACGCCCAACGGTTCGAGCATCGCCGCGTCCGCGTCGCTCAACGCGTCCGAAATTGGAATGAGGCAGCGTGTTTTCCACACGACCCATTCGCGCAAACCGCCGTCATCCGAACCGTGTCCGGCAAAGTGAAGCGCGCGGCATAAATTCGGATTGCCCGCGCGGCAGGATTCACATTGTTCGCACGGAATGGCGGGGTCCACTGCGACGCGTTGTCCGGATTCCGTCACGCCCGCGAACTCGTGCCCCAACACCAACGGCTTGACCAAACGCGCATCGCCGATGTTCCCCTCCCCAAACCAATGCAAGTCTGAACCGCACAATCCGACCGCAGTGACGCGCACGAGCGTTTCATCTGTTTGCGGAATCGGCATCGGTTCATCGTGCAAACGCACGTCGCCCACCGCGTGGATGCGCGCCGCAATCATTGTTTCCACTCCACCGTCGCCAAACTGTGCGGCGGCATTTCCACAATCCACGCGCCGCTATCGCGTTCAACGTTCAGTGCAACAGGTTTCACGCGTTCGGGAAATGCCGCGCTGTTGGTCGCGTTCGGTTTGTCGGCGGTCAAAAGTTTTGCGTGAACATTTTCGCCCGCATCACTACGAAAAATTTTTACGACTGCAGCTTGATACAAATGACGATTGATGATGGTTGCTTGAACGGAATTTTCCGAACGCGATGCCGTGGCGCTCACCGCGCTCGAACCATCGGGCAATGAATCATTCGCATCATATTCCATCTGCAACGCCGCTGCGCCAATGTGCGGTTTGTGCAGTTGAAACGCGTAATACGTCGGCGTTAGCCACATCGCTTCGCCTTGTGTTTGAATCGGCGCGTGCAGCACGTTTACGATTTGCGCGAGATTCGCCATCGAAAGCATGTTGCAGTTACGATGAAAAATTTCAAATGCGATGCCTGCCGCTAACGCATCTAGCAATGTTCCCGCTTGTTCGTAGGTTGTCGGTGTGCGCTGCGTCGCGGTGCGCGGACCCCACTCGCGTTCTTCGGGATGCCACACCCCCCATTCGTCCAACGCGAGTTTGATTCTGCTTTCACTACCGCTCGCGTCGTGAATAATCTGCGCGGTCTCTTGAATAAATTTTTCTGTTGCTTCCGCTTCGGCGAGCAGCGCATAGTACTGTTCGTCGCTGAAATCTATTTCGGGTCCGCCATTCACCCAATAGCGATGAATCGAAAGATGGTCAACCAAATTCAAATTGCGCGCGAGCGTCGCGAGTAACTTTTCATTCCACTCGTATTCAAAACCGCACGCCACCAATTCCGCGTTAGCGTCCACCTGCCGCAGCATCGTCGCGTAACGTTTGTATTCGTGCGCGTACGTCACCGCGTCATAATGTCCGCCGCAGCCCCAATTCTCGTTGCCGACGCCCCACAGTTTCACACCGAACGGTTTGGGTGAACCATTCGCCGCGCGTTCTTGCGCCAATGTCGTTGGCACCGCGCTGTTGCAATATTCGAGCCAATCGCACAGCTCTTGCACACTGCCGCTTCCGACGTTGCCCGCCAGATACGGTTCTGCGCCAATCAATTCGCACAATCGCATGAATTCGTGCGTGCCTAAACCATTGTCATCGCGCACTTGCAAACCGCACGACATGCCCAAACGCACTTGGCGGTTTTCACCGATGCCATCGCGCCAATGATAGTGGTCGGCATAACAGCCGCCGGGCCAACGCAGCAGCGGCGTCGGCATCGCGCGCAGCGCCTCAATTACATCACTCCGAAACCCATCTTGATTTGGAATGTGCGAATCGCGCCCCACCCACAGCCCATCGTAACAGCAGCGTCCCAGATGCTCCGCGAAATGTCCATACAAACGCGGCGAAATGTTTCCGATAGCTGAATCGGTGCGAATGGTGAGAGTTGTGTTCATTGGAGATTGGAGATTAGAGATTGGGGACTGGAGACTGGAGATTCAGTCTCTAGTCTCTAGTCTCTAGTACACACAGTCATTCCACCGCAATTCTTTTTTGAAATCATTGACATTCGTCTTGTCGTCAATCGTCACACATTCCACGCCTGCCATATCCGCAAACATCTGCAAATGTTCGGGCGTGAGCGATAGAGAAAAACCTGTGTGATGCGCGCCGCCCGCATAAATCCACGCGGCTGCCGCCGTTTTCAAATTCGGCTCTGGAATCCACAACGCGCGCGCGACAGGCAATTTCGGCAACGGTTCTTGCGGCGGCACAACCTCAACCGTGTTGAGAATCATGCGAAAGCGATTGCCCAAATCAATCACCGACGCGTTGAGCGCGGGACCGGTGCGCGTGTTGAATACCAAACGCACGGGGTCTGCCTTGCCGCCGATGCCGAGGGGATAAATTTCCGCGCGCGGCGTTTCATTCGCAATCGTCGGACAAATTTCCAACATGTGCGCGCCGAGAACCAACATGCCGCTTTCGTTCAAATGGTACGTGTAATCTTCCATGAACGACGTGCCGCCGTCGAGACCTGCACTCATCACTTTCATCGAACGCACAAGCGCGGCAGTTTTCCAATCGCCTTCCGCGCCAAAGCCGTAACCGTCCGCCATCAAACGCTGCACGGCGATGCCGGGCAATTGTTTCAGCCCGTGCAAATCTTCAAACGTATCGGTGAACGCTTGAAAATTTCCGTCGCGCAAAAAATAGCGCAAGCCCAATTCGATGCGCGCCGCGTCCTGCAATTCCGCATGACGCGCGCCGCCCGCGCGCAATTCGTCCGCGACAAGGTATTGTGCCTCGTACTCGGCAACCAGATTTTTGATTTCGGCATCACCGACTTGATTCACCATGTTCACCACCTCGCCGACGCCGTACCCGTTCACCGCGTACCCAAATTGTTTTTGCGCTTGCACCTTGTCGCCTTCGGTGACGGCAACGTGGCGCATGTTGTCGCCGATGCGCGCGATTTTCATGTTTTGTGAATCGTGCCACGCGCACGCGACGCGCGTCCACGCGCCGATTTCGTTTTGTGTTTCATCCGCTGCCCAATGTCCGACGACGACGTGACGATTCAAACGCAGGCGACTTGCCATGAATCCAAATTCGCGATCGCCGTGCGCGGACTGATTGAGATTCATAAAGTCCATATCAATCGTCGCCCACGGCAGATCGCGATTGAATTGCGTATGCAAATGGAGAAACGGTTTCTTGAGCGCGGACAAACCGGCGATCCACATTTTTGCGGGCGAGAACGTGTGCATCCAAAAAATCAGACCGACACACGCTTGAGAATTATTCGCGTCCAAACACAAGGCATGAATTTCTTCGGGTGTCTTGACAACCGGTTTGTATTCGACGTGAACGGGAATGTGTTTCGATTGCGCGAGCGCGTTCGCCATTTGCTGCGCGTTCGCGGCAACCTGCTCCAACACTTGGGGGCCGTATAAATGTTGACTGCCGGTGACGAACCAGACTCGGTTCAAATTCAAGTTAAGCATGGCGGATGAGGGCGGGCAGCCGCGCACCGGGGTCATGGATGCCGTGTGCGCGGCTGCGCCTGGAGGAGAAAAGTGAGATGGTCAAGGGAATGAATATGCGGCGTTGCGCGGGCAGTGCGACTCGGGCGCTGTCCCGCGCGGATGTAGAAAAAAAAGAGGGAAATGCGTTGCAAGAGTCAACATGGACAAGGTTCCACCGCGAACCAAAAATTGCAGCTGCTCAGACGCTGGCGCGTTGAATGAGTGTGGGCGTCAAGTGTGTGACCTGGGGCGTTCTGCCGTTGTGCAGGGCGCGTTCCGCTTGAATGCGCGCGTGCAATTCTTGAACGGCGACGCGTCCAATCTCGACGACGTGTTGATAAATCGTCGTCAACGGCGGCAAGAAAAATTCCGATTCGGGAATGTTGTCGAAACCGACCAGCGCAATATCTTGGGGCACGCGCAGCCCGGCGCGGTAAAGCACGCCGAGCGCGCCGAGCGCCATTTGGTCATTACTGCAAAACACCGCGTCAAGTTTCGGCGTGACCGCGAGCAATTGTTCCATCGCGCGTTCCCCCGCCGACGGCGACCAATTGCCTTCGGCGATAAAATTTTTATTGGCTTTGAGATTGCCGGCGAGTAAAGTTTCTTTCCAACCCGCGACGCGTTCGCGCGCTTCCCACCACGTGAGGGGCCCGGTGATGATGCCGATGCGCTTGCGTCCCCGGTCAATCAAGTGCTGTGTTGCCAGGCAGGCGCCCGCGCGATTGTCCACCGCGACGATGGATAGGTCAGATTGTGGCGCCATACTCAAAAAAACAATGGGCGGAGCATTGTCGAGGCGTGCGGATGAAATCCATTTTCGATTGTTGCCGATTTCGGGAACTGCCCACACGATGCCATCCACGCGGCGCGCGACCAATTCGTCCAGCACGTGTTCCACGTCGGCGTCGTCGGGTTGATGCAGCAAACTCAAAAAGAGGGAATAACCGAACGCGTTCGCTTGCTGTTCGATGCCGAGCAGCGTGCGCGAAGGACCAAAGTATTCGATGCCGGACGCGACGACGGCGAGGGTGTTGGTGCGTTGATTGACGAGACTGCGCGCGAGGATGTTGGGGCGGTAGCCGAGTTCTTGAATCGCGGATTGGACGCGCGCGCGCGTTTCGGGGCTGATTTCGCCTTGTGAATTGACGACACGCGAAACCGTCTTGGGCGAGACGCCGGCGTGGCGGGCGACATCTTTGAGAGTGACGTGCATGGTTGATCCCAAACCAATCGGATATTTCTGTCGTCATCGTTGACGACTGCGTTGACGACAACGTTGACATTACTATAAATCAGTTGCCCACCGTTGTCAAGCGGAAAGTTGGTCGGCAAAACTGCGCGCCTCAACGTTCAATCCCCGCTGTGTCACTTTCCTCATGAACTCCGCCATTTCCGGCAACTGCGCGCAACAACGCTTGCCGGTCCAACAATCCGACCGGTTTGCCGCTTCCGTCCACCACGATCATCCACTTGCGTTCGGCAGACAACATGATTTGTACTGCTTCTGTCAGGGACGTATTCGGCGCGACCGTTAGCACTTCCGGAGACATCAATTCACCGGCGGTCGTAGCGCTTGACGGCGCAGGTCCGCGACGCTGCAAGGCGTCCAGAATGCCGCGCTGCTGTGTGGGTTGAATCCGGCTTACGACATCCGCGTCGCTGACCAAACCGAGCGGCTTGTCGTCGTCATCTACCACGATAAGCCGATGCGTATTCGCCTCGACAAAGGCATCCACCAATTCCGCCAAAGCCATATTCGCACGCACAGTGGGGATTTCGCGCTGCATGACATCGCTGACAATATAACCTGCGCTTGGCTGTGTCGGTTTTTTGCCCACTTTGGTATGCGCATCTGCGACGCGCTGCAAAATATCGAGACGCGCAAGCACGCCAACCAATTTTCCCGTTTCATCTACCACCGGCATTCGTTTAATGCCATGATTTGCCATCCGCGCGGCTGCCACCCCCAACGCTTCCTTGGGTGTAGTGGTGATGGGTGGGGCGCTCATTATTTCACCGACACGCAGCGCGGATTCATTGAGACGTTGAAATTCTTGTTTCAACATGGCGGCGTCCAGGCGCTTGGCAACCGAGAGCCGCTGTCCGACTCCCGCGCGCGTGAACAAATCTTCATCCGTGAGCATTCCAACGACGACGTTGTTGACATCTACGACCGGCAGCGCCTTGACGTTATTTTTTAACATGCGGTCCCACGCTTGCGCCAATGTCATGTCCGGCGTTAGGGTGACTACGGCGCGCGTCATCACTTCCGAGACAGGACGGTCTGCCGGCAATGGGTTCAGAAAACGATGCGTATATTTGACGACCTGGACTTGATCCAGAGTAATCAACCCTTCCGTCACCATCGGCGCGACAAATTCAAGCGCGCGCGCGATTTTCTCATGCGCATCAATGACTTCAATCCGCAGCGGCAAATCCTCGGAAAGGCGTAGAATCGCCGCGGTGTGAATGCGCGAATGAGCGCCAAAACCCGCGACCCCCCGCGTCACCGTCGCGCCAGCCATGCCATGCGCCTTGAGGGCTTCCAAAAGCGCCGCGTACAAGGGTTTGCCGCGCCATCGGTCCCCCTCGCCAATATAAATGACCAGACGCTGCGCGTTTGCGCCAATAGAAATGTCCGACATTATTATTTCTCAATCCTTTGCATGTATGTTGGATAAGGATTAAATCAGCCGCCCAATGTAAATTCCCAACAGCATGACCAAACTGCCCAGGACCGCGCTGCCAAACAAATTAACAAAACCCGAAACGGGCTGCCCTGTCAGAATCAAGTTCACGCTTTCGTAGGTGTAACTCGAAAAGGTCGTGTACGAACCGCAAAAACCGATGGCAATCAAAACACGCCAACGCGGGTCGAACAAGAAGCGTTCGGTTGCCAGCGTAATAAAGATACCGAGAATGAGCGTTCCCGTAAGGTTAACGATCAAAGTGCCAAAGGGGAACGCCGTGCCGAGCCGCTGCGCAACCCAATCGCCTACCCAATAGCGCAAATTCGCACCGACAATCGCGCCAAGCGATATGATTAGAAAACGATCCAATGCGCGCTCCCCATTTCGAGTCGGGGCGAAGCATGCGTATTCATAAATGGTTCGGATGTCGCGTCCGCCCCTGCGAATGCCGCGCCCCTACAAAAAATATACACACAATTCATGATATTGCCCTCAAGTTTCACTGGAGCGGTATCCGGCACGCGCAGCAGGTCGCCGAAGGAGATTCCTATGTGGTCCGGGAGAAAAGACCGTTCGGGTTTTTGCGATGTTTACATCGCCGAAACCCGAATGGTTTGTCCCTTGAATCGAATCGGAATCTGCTCTAACCGCGCAACCCCATTTCCACTGCGAAACGATAAATTGTGTGAACCGTATCTTGAATGACCGAATACTCTCAATGTTGGAAAAATGTGGAAGCGTTAAAAATACCCGCTTGCCCACGCCGCCGCGCCAATCACACCCGCATCGTCGCCCAATTGCGCCGCAACAATTTCGGTGTTTGCGCTCGGCGTCAAATGAACGCGCTCGCGCACCGTTTGTCGAAGTGGTTCCAACAACCACTCGCCTGCCTGCGCGACGCCGCCGCCCAGCACAATTTTTTCCGGCGACAACGCGACGACCACATTCGCCGCCGCAATACCAAGGTATTCGCCGGCTTGGCGAAAAATTTCGCGCGCAGTGCTGTCGCCTTGTCCTGCCGCCTCAATCATTGTCGCAACCGAAATGCGATTCAAATCGCCGTTCACCATGTCTGCCAAGCGCGTCGGTTGTTTCATCAACACGGCGCGCACGCCTTGTGCCGTGAGCGCGGGACCCGACGCGTACACTTCCAGACAGCCGCGCCCGCCGCAGGTGCAAGGCAAACCGTCGCGCGCGACCACTTGATGCCCGATTTCGCCCGCGCTGCCGCCGCCAGCCAGATACAATTTTTTGTCAATCACCAAACCGCCGCCAACGCCGGTACCGAGCGTAAAACACGCCATCGTCGTCGCGCCGCGTCCTGCGCCAAACAAAAATTCGCCAAGCGTCAATGCGCGCGCATCATTCAACAACGCCGCGCGCAATTCGAGCTGCGCGTGCAAGCGCGCGGCAAGCGGCACGTCTCTCCAATGCGTCGGCAGATTGGGCAAAAAACGCGTGATGCCGTTTTCCATGTCCACGCGTCCCGGCGCGCCAATGCCAACCGCGTGAATATTTGCGCGCGGGATTTGCGCTTGCGCGATCACACGTTCACACAGCGCGGCGACGCGCGCAATCACCGCGTCGGGGCCATCCTCTCCGCGCGTCTCTATTTTCGCGCGTGCGTGAACCGAGCCCGCCGCCGCATCTACCACGCCCGCGCGCAGATGCGTCGCTCCAAGGTCAACGCCGATACAAAAACTCATGCCCGTTCGGGATAACGCACGCGAAATTCGTCCAGCAGCACCGCCGTCGCGGTCGCGCCAACGCGTGTGCAGCCCGCGTCAATCACGTCCAGCAGCGCGTCGAGCGTGCGAATGCCGTGCGCGGCTTTTAATTGGACGCGCGGTGAAACATTCGCGCGCATCAATTTCAAATCATCAAGCGTTGCGCCTGTCGGCGCGTAACCGGTGGACGTTTTGACAAAATCCGCGCCGGCACGCTCCGCAAGTTGGCACGCCAGAATTTTTTCCGCGTCGGTGAGATAGGCATTTTCGAAAATCACTTTGACAAGCGCATGACCTTTTGCCGCGTCGCACACAGCGCGAATGTCTTGCTCCACAAATGCCGCCTCGCCGGAACGCAGCGCGCCGATATTAATGACCATATCCAATTCCACTGCGCCGTTGGCAATGGCATCGCGCGCTTCAAACACTTTGGTCGCGGTGGTGCTGCTCCCGTGCGGAAAACCGACGACGGTGCCAACGGCAACATCGCTCGCGCGCAGTAATCCTGTTGCCAACGCGACGTGACACGGTTTCACGCACACGGACGCGACATGGTAGCGCGCCGCGAGCGCGCAGCCCGCGCGCACATCCGCTTCCGTCAATTCCGGTTTCAGCAGCGAATGGTCAATCGTCTTGGCAAGTTGAGCATAGGTAATCGTATCACGATGCAGAGACATAGTTTCCTCGCAGATTGAAAAGATGTGGATTGGATTTTACCAAACTTTAGCAAAGGGCGCTGTTTTTTCAAACGCGACGCGGCGCAGACATTGGTGTTTTAACTTGCTGGGATATAATTACACCCGAGGGAAATGCCCGGTCTGCTTTCCCCCTCCCAAACAAAAGATTCCAGACACTGAGGAGTACTGCTTTGATTACGACCCTATCCGATGTGACCGCTTTGCAAACCCCGCGCGCCGATTTGCGCGAGACACCCTGGTTTGCGCCGCGCACCATTTCAATTATGAATCCGCCCATTCCGGGCGACCAGGTTCAAGCCAAACTTTTGCCAAAATTGCTCGACGCGTTTCGCGCGCAGGGACATACCGTCACAGCCCAGCCCGATGGCAATGTGAATCTGATGATTGGTTTTTATGACGTACCTGACACCGACGTCCCGTTATTGGAACGCATTCCCGAACGCCAAATCCCGCTCGGTTTGGCAATCATGCGCGAGTACGGTTTGACGCGCCGTCCCGATAATCTTGTTTTGTTCATGACCATCCGCGAACGTCCGAGCGAAATGAAACACATGCAGGTCGTCGAACTTTCGCGCACCGCAATGGCGCGCGCGGGTTCGCCCAAAATGGTGTTTCTTTCCGGCGACCGCAACACGGGCGAGTTGTGGGAATCCACCTACACCACGCTCGAAGGCGGACATCCGAGCGACCGCGCCGAAGAGCGCGACGTGGTAATGATGCTGCGCGACCGTTTGATTTCGATGGCGTGCGCGCGCGACGTCGGCGCGGACTATATTGTGTTGGACGACAAAATCTCGCGCGCCCAGTGGGAAAATACGCGCACGCCTGAAGCGCTGATTGAAGCCGGGCATCGCATGGACCAATTGAATCTGTTGCCCGCCCCAAAAAATGTCAGCGAATACGTGTCGCCCGAACTCGCCAACATTTACAATCGCTATCTCAACATGAAGGGTTTCAGCGAAGGCATGTTGTTTGCGTTCGATGCGGATACCGATACCTTGATGGTCACGGCATCGGGTTCGTGGAACGTGGACAAACGCGCGTTGAAACGCGAAGAAGTGGTGCCGATTGGGGCGATGGAGGGACACAAAATCTTGGTCTATGCGCCCGAAGGCGTCAAGCCCAAAGGTCCTTCGGTCGAAGCGGTGGAAATGTACACGCTGCTGATGAGCGTGCCAAAAACGCGCGTGTCAAAAAAGAACGGGGTTTGGGTGGCGGACCCGAACGGGGACAAAGAGGTGCCGATCATTCGCGGGGGAATTCACACCCACGTCGGCGTCACCCACATTGACGAGGAATGGGTTGAGGACATGGGTCTCAATCGGCGCGATTTTCCGTACGGTTTCGGCTGCGGCACCGATTTGATGAAACAACTCGCGCAAGATGCCGCACATCGTTCCCAAGCCATCCACGACGCCGCCGACCCGCGCTTGTATGTTCGTTGGCAAATGTTGTATCACGGCGAAACCGTCGTCGAGTTGTGGAAGCCGGGCGCATCCGAACAATTGCTGCAAGGTTTGCTGGACATGTATGACCCGCAGCGCGTCGGCGCAATTGAATACACCTACGACCACATTGACCAACCGTAAATGCGTAGGGGCGTTCAATTGAACGCCCCTTTTTTTCAAAATTCAAACACCGCCTTTATCGCTTTGCTCGTCCCGCGCTTTTCCAACAAGGCAAACGCGTCCGCGTAATGCTCCAACTCGAATTTGTGCGTCACGAGCCAACTCAAATCCAAACCGTTTTGCAACATTTCCAATGCAACCGAAAAGGCGGAACGTTTTTCGCCGCGATATGGTTCGGCGTGATTGGAATTGTACGAACCGAGAACGTGGAGCTCTTTCGCAAAAATCGGCGTCCAATCCACCGTTTTGGGAATGCCCGGCACACCCACAATCACGACGCGCCCGCGCGCGCGTGCGAGCCGCAGCGCATCGTCAATGGAATCGTCGCTGCCGACACATTCGTAAATGACATCCACCCCCCCCTTGCTCACGACGCGTTTGCCGATGATGGGCTTGAGCATTTCGCCGCCCGTGCGCCGCGCAATTTCGGCAGAATAATCTTGTTTGCCGTCAATGATTTCCGTCGCGCCCAGTCGGCGCGCCGCGTCGGCTTGAAACGGATAGCGCGCCACGACCCAAATGTTCGCGTGACTGCCCGTTTGGCGCAATGCCGCAAGCGTGAGCAAACCAATGATGCCCGCGCCCATAATCAAGACGGTTTCGTCATCGCGCGGCGGAAATTGCAGCGCGGCATGGATGCCGATCGCAAACGGTTCGACCAGCACTGCATTTTCATCGCTCACATTTTCAGGCACGCGATACACTTGCGCATGGTGCGCGACAAAATACTCGCTCCAACTGCCGCCGGTGTCGCGGCAAAAACCGGTGCCAACGCCCGGCGCGATAACTCCTTCGCGCAAACGCTCGCACAAATTCGTTTCGCCGCGCGCACACGCGGGGCACACTTTCGAAAACCCGCGCGGTGTACACCACAACATCGGGTCAACGACGACGCGTTCGCCTTGAACGAACTCTCCCGCGCGCGCGCCCGCGTCCGCAATCGTTCCAACATTTTCATGTCCGAATGTGAACGGGAACGAACTCCACGGTGAAAGATACGGACTCGTGTGCAAATGAATGGTGCCTGTGTCCGTGCCGCAAATGCCGCCGTACCGCGTTTTGATTTTCACCCATTCGTCGTTCGGCAGGGTCGGTTCGGGCACCTCGCGCAGTGACGTACAAGACAGCCCGTTCCATAAAACGGACGATGAAATTTTCTGTGCCGCGAGTCCGAACGCGTAACGCGGCACCGAAGCGTTGAATTGTATCGCTTTCATCAATCAGAAAAGCAGAGCGAGGAATGAGGGATGGTTGGCTTCCGTCTTCATCCTTCATCCTTCACCCTTCATCCTTCATCCTTAGCTTTCTATATTCCGGTATCGTAATCATCGGCGGACGTTCGCGAATTTGAATGTCGGCGACTTGTAAATCAAAGTCGTCGTTTTCATAGCGAATCAATTTCATACTGCGGTTGATTTGTTCGACCAACTCAACGCCGCGCGCTTCGCCGACGCGCTGCATGACCACTTGCACAATTTCAAACGCCATCTTGCTCAGCGCATGCAGCGATTGATTACGATGCACGCGTTCTTCCAAATCCACTTGCCCCAATGCCTGCAAACCAAACCGCGTCAACAAATCAATCAACAACCCGGTTTCGACGCCGTATCCGACAAAGAACGGCACTTGTTCCAACGCTTCACGGCGGCCCGCATATTCGCCGGCGAGCGGCTGCACAAAACCGGACAATTCGGGATAAAACAAATTGAGCAGGGGACGCGCCGTAAGTTCGGTCACACGTCCGCCGCCGCGCGCCTGCAATTTTCTGCCGAGCCGCAGCGGACGTTGATAAAAACCTTTGACGTACATCAAGCGCGGTTCGCGAATCAGCGGACCCAAAATGCCATACACAAAACGCGGATGGATAT